>JBEAUF010000226.1:0-6232 GCA_041161565.1 Planctomycetota bacterium
GAGTCACGAAAACGCAGTGTGGCGAGCGGCCGATGTCAATCGGCCGGTGCGGCCCTGGTGAGCTCCGACTGCGGTGTTGGCCGCGCGGGCACGCACCGTTACCGGGGGATTGACATCCCCCGCACGCCTTGTAATGGGGGGCGGAGTCCGAAAGACGACTTCCGGTATTCTTAACACCGTTTCGCCATCCCAGGTTCGCCCCCGCTGCGATATCGGTTGCGGGCACAGGCGCCGTTGCTGGTGGATTGACCATCGCAGCATGCTTTGTCGTGGTGGGAACGGCTCAGCGAGTAGGCTCAATACACGACCAGCAGCGTACTGCCCATCGTCACACCAACCCGGCTTCGCGTTCGAATGGCGAAAACCTGAAAAACCGACGGGAAATACACCAGACATTCCCGCCCCTGTCGTGTTGGCAGTATTCCTGAATTCTCTGCTTTTCTCTGTGCAACTCTGTGTACTCTGTGGTTAAAAATCAACCCCGGCTGCGCCCGCCCGGAATCCCGAACAACCCACAACCCACAACCCACAACCCACAACCCACGCATCGGTTCAACGGCCCGCGTCATCAGCATTCGAGGTCTGTCCATGGTTTTCTCTGCCCCCTGTACCCCAATGAACGCCCGTAAACGGCCCGGCAGCCCGCTGAAATATCCCCGCACCGTTGGCAGCATCCTGCTGCTCGCAGCGTTCCTCGCTGATCCCGCTGCCTGCTCTGGTCAGCCCCCGGATCTCCTCAGCAGTTCCCCCGACGGCTGGACGACCGCCGCGCCCAGATCCGAGATCGCTCCTGCCTTCCAGTTCCTGCCCGCAGCGGGCGTGGACGGCGGCGCGGCGCTCAGGATTTCCTCCGACCAGCGTTCCGGTCTGCACGGCTGGTGGCAGAAGACCGTGCCGGTTCAGGGGGGCAGGTGGTATCAGTTTGTGGCGTTCCGCCGCGGCCGGAATCTCCCGGTACCTCGGCGTGCGGCCGTACCGCGTCTGTTCTGGCTTGATTCACAGGGCCAGGCACCGCTGCATTCCACACCCGCACAAACCACCTATCGTGAGGGCGAAATCCCCCGAGCGGAACCGGAATATCCTGAGGATGGGCCGGAACACGATGGATGGACGGTCACAGGCGGCGTCTACCAGGCTCCTCCCCAGGCCACTGCGGTCCGCATCGAGCTGGCTTTTCGCTGGGTTCCCGACGCTGTGCTTGACTGGTCCAACGTGCGTCTGTCGGAGGTTCCAGAACCAGCTTCGCGGACGGTGCGGCTGGCAGCCGTCCACTTTGCACCGTCCGCCGGCGAAACTCCTCTGGAGAAGTGTCAGCAGTTCGAACCGCTGATTCGGCGGGCGGCTGAGCAGCGCGCTGATCTCGTTGTGCTCCCGGAAACACTCACCTGGTTCAACTCCCGCCGGCCGATGTCCGAGGCTGCCGAGCCGCTGCCGGGGCCGTCGACAAACTACTTCGCTGAGCTGGCGAAGCGTTACAATCTGTACATCGTCGCCGGACTTCTTGAACGAGACCAGCATCGCATTTACAACGTTGCCGCCCTGCTGACTCCCGACGGACAGCTCGCGGGGGTCTACCGAAAAGTCTGTCTGCCACGGGGTGAAATTGATGCCGGAATTATGCCGGGGAGCGAGTATCCGGTGTTTGACACGCGTTTTGGCCGGCTGGGGATGATGGTCTGCTATGACGGGTTTTTCCCGGAGGTTGCGCGGGAGTTGCGGAACCGTGGAGCGGAGGTGATTGCGTTTCCGGTGTGGGGCTGCAATCCGCTGCTGGCCGCCGCCCGTGCCTGTGAAAACCATGTGTTTGTCGTCAGCAGCACCTACACGGATGTGTCAGCGAACTGGATGGTGACGGGGATTTTCGGACGTGATGGTCGGGTATTGAATCAGGCCGGAAAATGGGGAGATGTGGTAATTCAGGAAGTCCAGCTGGGTCGTCCGGCTCTCTGGCACAGCCTCGGTGATTTCCGCGCAGAAGTCCCGCGGCACCGTCCTCCGGGGCGGGGCGAGTAGTTGCGGTTATGCGCCCGGCAGCGGTCTTGTGCGCCTTTACCTGCCTTTCAGAAAATTCCGGCCGCAGCTGAGGCTGCCACTCACTGGAAAATCTGATAATATCCTGGCCAAAGCCGCCCTTCGGGGTGTGCCACAGCTCTCATTTCCCCTGATACTCAGCGCGTCTTCGCGTTTTTTTGACATTTATCTTCACGCGACCTGTCACCCATTTCGGGCTGCCTGGTCGATCACAGCAGCTTCGCCTCAGGCGTTTCATTTCAAAGGTGCCACCGATGGCCGTCAACCCGTATTCACTCTGCCCCTGCGGCAGCGGCAAAAAGTTCAAGTTCTGCTGCCAGGACGTCATCGCTGATCTGCAGCGGATTGTCAGTCTCAGCCGCAACCAGCCCGAGGTGGGACTGGTGCAGATGCAGCAGCTGGCAGCCCGGCACCCCGACCGCGAATCCGTCGTGCGCGAACTCATCGTCATGCTCCTGCGGTTCAACCGCGTCCAGGAAGCGCTCCGGGTCTGCACAGACTTTCTGAAGACGCATCCCGACAACCCGGCAACGCTCCTGATCTACGCCGATATCTGCCTGCAGGCCAGCGGTTTCGAAGCCAGCCGTCGCATTGTGCACCGTGCCTTCCAGGTATGCACTCGCCAATTCCCGCGCGAAGTGGCCCAGATGGCCGGTCGCATCGGCAACGAATTCCTGAAAACCGGCCGGATGCCCGCCGCCCGCGAACACTTTCTGCTCTCCATGCGTCTGTTCGATGACGAAGAACAGAACAATGCATGGTCAGCCGTCACGGCCAATGACAACAACTCCCAAATTCCAATCCTGTTCCGCACCAACTGGCCGCTGCTGAATTTCGAAGCTCCCCCGGAAATCCTGCAGCAGCACGAACGCGCATTGCGGTTGTGCCGGCTGGGCTGTTGGGAACCGGCGGCCATCATCTACAACCGGCTGGCCGACCAGGCCCCCACCAACAGCGCCATCTGGTATAACCTCGGACTCTGCCAGATGTGGGACGGCCGCCACGCTGAGGCGGCCGCGTCGCTGCACCATGCCGCCAGCCTCACCACCGACTTCGACGAAGCCGCCGAAATCGAAGCCCTCTCGCAAATCCTCGATCCCAAACTCCTCGAAGACGGCCTCGCCATCGTCACCTTGAAACTCAATGTCCGCTCCGTGTCCGAACTCATTTCCCGGCTCGAAGCCCACCCGGCGATTATAGTAAACTACACCCACGATCACTCCGAATGCAGCCACTCCCCGGGCACCCATCACGCAGCCGAACTGCTGCTGCTCTCCGGCCCCTCCCCCAAGGCTCAGGACGCCACAGCAGAAAACCTCGCCCATTATCTCGCTGACGTCGACGTCTTCGACATCACCAACGCCGAACAAGCCGCTGCAGCCGGCATCCAGCATCCGCAAATTGAAATCACCTGCTCCAACACCGTCGTCGATCAGGTGATCGTCACCCTCCGTGACTGCGTCGGCGATCTGATTATCAGCGGACCGGAAGACGAAAAACCCGCAGTTCTCCGCGATTTCCCCCGCTTTACTCAGGCCATTGAAGCCCGAAGTATCTGCCCCGACGGCCTCCCCGAACGCGACTACCAAAAACTCGTTAAGCAACTCGAAGCGCGCGCCCTTGAATCCTGCCTGACCCAGCCCCATCCAATCCTCGCCCGAAAATCGTTCGTCGAAGCCGCTGCCGATCCCAACCTCCACAAACAGGTGGCCGGTGCCGCCTGGGTCCTCGAAGCGCTCGCAAACACGGCCGATTTCTCCATAACCGCCGACAGCATCCGCAGTCGACTGAACCTCCCCTCCCGAACCCTCCTGCCCGCTGCAGCTGCCGAAAACGTCGCCGCCCTCAGCATCCTCGCAGTCTCACGTCTCCCACTCACCGAACTCACCAACGAACAGCTCCTCGCAGTCATCTCCCGATCCGCCATCCCCGGGGCCCGCCTGACGCTCAAACACGCGCTCGATGTCCTCATCGCCCGCGGTCCCGAAGCCCTTGGCCCACAAGCCAGCAATCTCCTCGTCGCACGAGCCACCATCGCTCGCAGTGACGATGAACTCGAACGCGCCCTCAGTCTTATCGATCAGGCCCGCAACGCCGCCGAAGGCCGCGAAGATGCCTTCCGCGTCCGACTCGAACTCGATATCCGCGAACTCGCATGGAGACTGGAAAACCCCGCCGATTCCGGCATCGTCCCACTGCTCCACAAAATTCGCGATCTCTACCTCCGCAAAATCCCCGATCTCGCGGAACTCATCCACGAACAACTCGAATCCGCCGGCTGCAGCCACCTCAGCTCCGAGATCACCGTCACACAGGCCGCACCCCAGTCTCCCATCTGGAAGCCCGGAGCAACCGCGCCCGCTGCTCCCGGCCCAGGCTCGCTCTGGCTCCCGGGTCAACGCTGACAACACGCCCCATGTACCTTGACCATGCCGCCACAGCGTTTCCACGACCGGACTGCGTCCTCGACGCCGTTTCCACCTGGCTTCGCTGCGGCGGCTCACCAGGCCGCGGCGGACACTCCGCTGCACTCCACGCCTCCTCACTCCTCCTCCGCACCCGCACTGCACTCGCCCAATTCCTCCACGCACCCGGCCCCGAGTCCATCCTCCTGACGCCAGGCTGCACGGCCAGTCTGAACACCGTCATCCTCGGACTGCTCCGCGCCGGTGACCACGTTGTCGCCTCGGAAATCGATCACAATTCCGTGCTCCGACCCCTGCGGCACTTACAGCAGTCCCGCGACGTCACCGTTCATCACCTCCCCTTCAATCCCGATACCGGAACGCTCAACCACCACGACCTCGCTCAGCTGCTGCAGCAGTTCCCCGCCAGACTCGTCGTGCTCACCCATGCGTCCAATGTCACCGGACGCGTTCAGGACGTGGAGAAACTCACCGAAATCGCCCACGCCCACAGTGCCCTCGTGCTGCTCGATGCGGCACAAACCGTCGGACACTGGCCATGCTCCTTCACCAGCCTCCGTGTGGACTTCCTGGCTGCCGCCGCCCATAAGGGACTCGCTGGGCCCCAGGGCATCGGCTTCCTCGCCTGCACTCCGGAACACCAGCAGCTGTTGCAGCCGTTGTTCTTCGGAGGCACCGGCACCGACAGCGCTGACCTCGATCAACCCCTCCAGACGCCCGCACGTTTTGAAAGCGGCACCGCCAACCTCCCGGCCATCGCCGGCTTGCTCGCCGCCGTCCAGCTCGCACAATCCTCCCTCGCAGAACGCCACGCTGCTGCCGTCCGTCACTCCAGCCAACTCCTCACCGGACTTTCCGCAATCCCCGGCGTCAGAATCCTTTCACCCCACACCCCCGATCAGCTCTGCGGCATCGTCTCCTTTGTCATCGCAGGCTTCGATCCGGCCGAAGCGGCCACCATCCTCGACCAGTCCTTCGACATTCAATGCCGCGCCGGACTGCACTGCGCTCCGCTCGCCCACCAGCGACTGGGAACACTCAACGCCGGTGGCGCTATCCGCTTCAGTTGCGGTTTGCTCTCCACCGCCGCGGAGATCGACGCCGCCATCGATGCCGTCCGGCAGATTGCCGAATCCGTCAACTGAACCAGTCAACCGGACCGCTGAACCGCAGGGCGGAACCACGCTGAGCCGCAGGGCGGAACCACGCTGAGCCGCAGGGCGGCAGCCCGCGGGTAAACAGCCCTGGCTACGCGCCGCTGACGCCCGCGGGCAGGGGCGCGCACCAGGGTGCCAAACGCAACCGCGGGCTTCCGCCGCGTTTGAGCCGCAGGGCGGCAGCCCGCGGGTAAAGAGCCCTGGCTACGCGCTGCTGACGCCGCGGGCTCGGGCCCGCACCAGGGTGCGAATCGCAACCGGGGGCTTCCGCCACAAATGAGCCGCCTGGCGGCAGCCTGCGGGTAAAGGGCGCTGGCAACGCGCTGCGGACGCCGTTCGCACCAGGGGTGCGCACCAGGGTGCGAAATCGCAACCGGGGGCTTCCGCCCGTCCGCTCATCCGTTCTTACTTCCGCGTTCTCCTCTACTCTCTACTTTCCACCCTTTCCTCTCTCGCGCAGCGTCGGGCTTCCGCCCGCTCAGGATGTTGCTGACGCCGCGGGCTGGGGTGCGCACCAGGGTGCGAAATCGCAACCGGGGGCTTCCGCCCGTCCGCTCATCCGTTCTTGCTTCCGCGTTCTCCTCTACTCTCTGCTTTCCACCCTCTCCTCTCTCGCGC
>JBEAUF010000236.1:0-8578 GCA_041161565.1 Planctomycetota bacterium
GTGGCGGACGCCCCCGGTTGCGATTCGGCACCCTGGTGCCCACTCCTGCCCGCGGCGTCAGCAGCCATGTGAGCGGACGGGCGGAAGCCCCCGGTTGCGATTTCGGCACCCTGGTGCCCCACTCCTGTCCGCGGCGTTTGCAGCGCGTAGCCAGGGCACTTTACCCGCGGGCTTCCGCCCTGCGGCTCATATGTGGCGGAAGCCCCCGGTTGCGATTTCGGCACCCTGGTGCCCACTCCTGTTTTCTGTCACAACACCCGCAACTGGCAGGGCGTTCCATGGGAGACACTGGAGATTGTGGTCAACCTGATCGGCGCCACGACCACGCGCAAGGGACTGGAAGTTTATGCATGGCATCGACGATGCTGAGTGCCCGAAATCACGAACGGTTAGCGACAAACAGCTGCTTGATGGGGAAATTCAGCCGGATGAATTTCGCGGTGAATGGAATTATGCGATCATCCGGGGCCGCGAATTGAAAGTCCGGAACCGTGTTGTTTGATAGCTTTAAACCTCGCTGACCTGCTAATGGAGCAGCAACGAACTGAGCAGGCTCAAACAGTCCTGCGTCAGGCTCTGCAGCGACTGCTGGCGACAGCCGAAAGGGAACAACTGCAGAATCGGCTGAATTCGCTGAGCTCTCCACGGTCAACGCCGTCAGCCACCTGACTTGATGCCTCCTTCAACTCGCAGCCCAGGATCCCTGAGAATGACGGACGACAAAATCCACCCGCTCCTTGAACGCACAGGACCGCTGCCCCGGAATGCCAACCTTGAGCAACTGAAGGACTTTCTCGACCGTTCCGCACTTCAGCCCGACGAAAAACAAAGCCTGTTTGAATGGCTCACACAGCCTGCGCTGCGGTTGATCTGGGCCCAGCCGCCGCAGGCCGGGCATGACTGTGTGCAGACAATCGAAATCCGCTTACCCCCCGCGCTGCAGGGATTACACCCCAGGCTGCACGTCTGCTTTCCGAACACGCTCCAGCGGCTCTCCGGACGGGAAGCCACTCCGCATGCCGACCGTCTGCTCGGCACGAAGACAGCTGCTGATCGAGCGTTTTGGGGATTGCTCGATCTGCAGCAGTACCTCGCTCCGGAATCTGTCTGGCGCACTGACATGCAGTTCAGACTCCCCAAAGACCTGCTGGGGACCTACCTCTGGAAGTTCCGCATCGACTTTGTCGACTGCTGGGGACATGCAGAGCTGCATCGCCTGTTTGAGGCAAGGTACACGGCAGTACTCGCCCGGAACGAAAAAGGGCTGACAACATTAACGATCGAAGCCGGAGACTTCACTAATGTCACTCTGCCCGATCTTCGTTTATGGGACAACGTCATCATCCGGGCCAGCGGAAACGCCAATCTCCTGAAAGCGGCGGAACCGGTGGATTATAACGCAATCTTGAAAGGTACGGATCAGCACGCGAAACCCACGCAGCAGGGGGTCATAATTAATCTGTCCGTCACACGAGTCACAGGCAACACCACGACAGTGGTCACACCACACACACCCATGCGGGATGCATCTTCCAGCATTCGCCGCAGCTGGCCGGCCACGCTGACAGCAGACCTGCGCGTCACGGCCAACAGCCCTGCCGGAAGCGTTCGAATCCTTCGTCTGCATGCAGCGGATGAGCTCCGCATCGGCAGGGTCTCAAAGCGCACTGACAAATCGGGAAAGGTTTACACCAACGACATTGTCACCGACTTTACCCGGGAGGATGATCCGCACCTGAGCCCTGAGCAGCTGGATCAGCGTCGGACAGCAATTTCAGCGCTGAACTGTGAGCTGACGATTTCCGGAGACGCCCTGACCGTTCGCAATACCGGGTCTCCATGGAGCGAATCTGCGGGCTACACGGAAGTCGAATACCGGGTCGGTAAGCAGACGGTTACGGAGGCCCTGGAGAATCGCGGTGACAAATGCCTGATCAGGGGGATACGGGAAAAGCAGGTGGCGGCCGTGCAGCTGCGAGTTGGGGGCAGTCCGGGCGCGAAAGGTGGGCCTGTTCATGGCTACCCACTACAGCTGATTCCGGTCCTGTGGTGGCAGGATAACGATACGAACGGCTGGCCAAAACCGGAAGACTACCTCGAACTGGTGGGCAATCTGCCGAAACTCTGCCGGGAAGCCTCAGGGCATGGTATGGATGCCGTGTTGATTAAACACCAGGTTCAGCGGGAGCAACCGGTGCCGCTGCACGTCATGCTCCTGAGGCAGCTCTGGCTGGGCATGGACGGTCTGCCGATCGAAGACCTGCGTTTGCACAGGCCCCGTGAAGCTGCGACCGTACGAGTGCTGATCGCCAGTCATGAATTGGCGCGGGAACGAATTTTCCTCGTGCAGCCACTGCAGGAGGAGCGAACGCTGATGGTGCAGTCGTCAACCCACAAACGCCCCATGCGTGTGGAGCCTCGCAGTCTTATGCCGCTGCATCATGGAGACCGTCTGATGCTCATGAAAAAAAACGGAACGCCACTGTGGGAAGCCGAATTCAGCGTCATTTCCTCAGAGGACGCCTAATTTAAAGGATTTCTGCGCAACACGGCCCCCGCCACTGTCATCATCGCCCTTGAAAGTCGATTTTGTTCGTTGTGTGGGCAAAAGCGGCAGAGATTGAGCAAATAAAAAACAAATCGGGAATTCTGCATGTTTGGCCGGAAATGCCGAGGGTCCGTGTCGGGCGAGTGGCCGGTGTCAATCGGCCGGCTTTCTGTGCCCAAGCGGTCTGGCGGTCGCCCCCGGTTGCGATTCGCACCCTGGTGCGCGCCCCTGGCGGCGGCGTGAGCATCGCGTTGCAGGGTTCTTTACCCGCGGGCTGCCGCCCTGCGGCTCAACGCTCTCACTTCCCTCTTCTCTCCTCTCCACTCTCTACCCTCTACTCTCTACTCTCTCGCGTAGCGCGCGGAAGCCCCCGGTTGCGATTCGCACCCTGGTGCGCGACCGTGGCTGGGGCGTGAGCATCGCGTTGGCAGGGCACTTTACCCGCGGGCTGCCGCCCTGCGGCTCATGTGGTGGCCGCCCTGCGGCTCATGTGGTGGCCGCCCTGCGGCTCAGCGGGCTTCCGCCCTGCGGCTCAGTGCGCTTCCGCCCTGCATGCCATGTTTGGGGACGGCGGAGTTGCTGTTACGGCGAGTAGGCTAGGTGGGCGACGGGGGGCCGAGGGGGGTGATGCGCAGTCCGGAGAGCATTGGGTTCTGGATCACGCGGCGAAGGTCGATGTCGATCCGGCCGTCGCTCTGGATGACAAATCGTCGTGCGATGCCGATGTTGGCACCGCCGGCTTCTTTGAAGACGTCGAAGTCCTTCAGGACGGTATTGCCATCGATGTTCACATCGAACACTCGTCGACCCTGGCGGAATGCACCGCTCCAGACTTCCGCAAAGAACAGGTCCACGGCGAACATCTGACCGGCACTGGCATGCACGTCAAATTCGAGGTCCTTGCCGCCGGATGGATCGAAGAGGGTGGAGCGGTAGAAGAGATCGGGGACACTGGCGGCGAGTGTTCCCGGGGCGGTGACGACCGGGAGGTTCCCGGAGAACCGGAGTCCTGCACCGTTCTGGAAAGCGGCGTCCGGAAGTGCTCCAGCGGTTGGCTGGGCGGATCCGACATCGATCAGGGCGGATACGGAAACTGGTATGGTGCGAGTTACGGGTGGGTTGACACCGTCGCTGACGCTGATGGTGACTGAGGTGAGGCCGAGGAGGCTTCCGGCCGTGATTGTGAGCTGGCGGTTATTGCCGCTGCCGGTCACTGCCACGGTGCGGACGATTGAGGTGTCCGCTGCGGTGGCTGTTACGGTCAGGCTGTCCCCGTCATCGTCGGTGACCTGGAAGGCGATCGGAGCGGAACTGGTGCCGACATTCAGCTGGATAGCGGGGATTTCGGAGATCATCGGGGGAGCATTGTTGCGGACGAGTACCGAGACGGTGGCAGGCTGTGATTCTCCGCCGTCGTTGTCACGGACGGAGTAGCTGAAGGTGGCATTGCCGCTGAATCCGGTATTGGGCGAGAACTGGATGGTGCCGTCTGCGTTTGGAACGGCCACACCATTGGGAGACTGTGACGTAATTGCGAGCGAAGCGGCATTGAGTGTTCCGTCGATGTCGCTGTCATTGGTGAGCACCGAAATGATGACGGCGGTGTTGGTGCGTGTCGTCGCCTCATCCGCCACGGCCACGGGCAGATCATTGACGGAGTTCACGGTGACGTTGAAGGAGCTGGAGGTTGTGGCCTGGCCATCGGTGACGCTGACTGTGACCTGCGCAGTTCCGAAGCGGTTTTGGGCAGGGGTGATGGACAGCTGTCGCGCCGCTCCGGAGCCGGAAAGCAGCAGTCCGGCAGCCGGCACCAGTTCGCTGTTGCTGCTGCTGACGGAGACCGTGAGTGGCTGACCTTCGGCGTCGGCAACGGTGAATTCAATTCCGGTGATCGCGGTGTCTTCGCTGGTCTGCTGAGCGGTGATGGGAGTAATGGTGGGTGGGGTGTTGGGGTTTGACAGTGGTCGGACGCGAATTCCGGAGATGTTGGGATTCTGGACGACGCGCTGGAATTCGATGGAGAGGTTGCCGTCACCGGTCACCTCGAAGGTTCGCATCAGGGCCCGGTTGCGTCCGGCGGCGGCGAACACGTCGAGATTGTCAATGGCGAGTGAGTTTTCGAGCATCACGTCGAAGACGCGGCGTCCGACACCCCACCCGCCGCTCCAGATTTCCGCAAACAGCAGATCCACCTCATACGCCTGTCCGGAGATGGTGGGAATGGAGAAGAGCAGGTCGGGGCGGCCGGGGTTGTCGAAGACATTGGTGCGGAAGAGCGATGCGGGGATGCCTTCGGGAACGCCGGTGACTGCCGCTGAACTGCTGAATGGGACGGCCACGGAATTGGCATACCCGCGGTGGGTCATGACGCCCGCACCCGGTCGGGCAGCACCGGCATCGATGATCAGTCCCACAGTGACGTCGAAGGTGTAGGAAACGGGTGCGGCGATGCTGTCCCATGCTTCGACCGTAACGCGCGCTCTGCCGGGGCGGGTGCCGGGCGTCAGGGTGAGTATGGGAGCGGAGGGTGGATCGCTGATGCCGAGACTGGAGAACAACTCAGGCGTGTCCGTGAAGACTCTGCACATCAGCCCGCCGCCGTCCGGATCAATGACAGTCACCGGCAGCTGGATTCCGGAGCCACCGACAAACAGCGACTGGGCCGGAATCGGCTGAATCACGGGGGGGACGTTTGTGGACACATTGACAGATACCACGGCAGGATCGCTGAACGCGGAGTCGTTATCGCGGACGCGGTAGGTGAAGGTGACAAGGCCGGGATTTGAAGCGCCGTAGAACACCAGCTTTCCCTGAGAGACTTCAGCGATACCCGACGACGGGTAGGTGACGATTTCGAGAGTCGAGGGGTCGAGTGTGCCGTCGATGTCACTGTCGTTGCCGAGCACATCGATGACAACAAAGCTGAGGTTATCGTAGCGATAGTCCTCAAAGTCCGGTGCTGCGGTGGGTGGATCGTTGATGGAATTGACGGTCAGGTTCAGGGTTGAGGCTGCTGCTGCTGAGCCGTCGGAGACTGTGACTGTGATGACAGCCGTTCCGAAGCGATTGGCGGCGGGGGAAATGGTCAGCTGGCGAGTGTTGCCGGTGCCGGTGACGGTGAGACTTCCGGGCGGCAGGAGCACGAAGTTGGTGGAGGTGGCAGAGACGGTCAGCGTCGGGCTGTCTTCGTCGGCAACGGAGAATGTGATGCCGCTGAGCGAATCATCTTCGTTGACCGACTGATCGGCGATTGGGGAGATGGTGGGCGGATCATTGACGGGAGTAACCTGGACGGTGAAGGTGGTGGAGGATGTGGTCTGCCCGTCCGTGACGGACACGGTCACCGTGGCACTCCCGGAAAGTCCGCTGGCGGGAGTAATCGACAGCTGACGATCGTTGCCGGTGCCGCTGGAAGTGATCTGGGCGAGCGGCAGCAGCACAGGATTGCTGGTGGCAAAGGACAGGGAGAGTGGATCACCGTCGCCATCGAAAATGGTGAACGGAATATTGCTCAGGACGCCGTCTTCAGGCACGGTCTGATTGCTGATCGTTGAGATCGTGGGCGTGTCACTGACACTGTTGACGGTGACACGGAATGTTCGAGAGGTGGACGCCTGCCCATCGTTTGCGGTGAGTGTGACATCGGACGTACCGAACACATTGGCCGTCGGATTGATGGTCAGGGTGCGCTCTGGACCGGGGCTGATGACAACGGAACCGGCAGGCAGCAGGAGCGGATTGGTGGTGGAGGCGGTGATGGAGAATTCATTGTCGACGTCGAACACAATCAGCTGCAGGCCGGTGATGGGCACATCTTCAGCGGTCGTCTGATCGGCGATGAAGTCGATGACAGGTGGATCATTCACGGCGTTAACGAACACATCGAAGCTGGAAGAGGCCGTGAAGGCACCATCAGTCACGGTGACTGTGACGGTTGCCTGCCCGGAACGATCGCGTTCGGGATAGATTGACAGAAAGCGATTGCTGCCACTGCCGCTGAAGTTGAAGCTTTCCAAACTCAACACGCTGCCAGTGGCGGTGATATCGAGTGTCAGATTCTGGCTGTCGATGTCGGAAATGGTGAACGGAATGTTGAGAATCGGGGTGTCTTCCGCGGTTGACTGGCCGGTGAAGCTGGAGATTTGCGGCGGGTCGTTGACAGCCTGAACCGTGACCACGAAGGTGGTGGTGGATGAGCTCACGCCATCGGAAACCGTCAGCGTAATGGTGGCCTGACCGAACAAATTGGCTGCTGGTTCGACGGAGAGCAGGCGATTTTCGCCAGAGCCGCTTAAGGAGAGTGACCCGTCCGGGAACAGCGTTGGATTGTCACTGGCAGCCTGCACCGCCAGAGTTGCGTGATCCGGGTCGGACACGGTGAAACTGAGATTGGAAAGTTTACTGTCCTCCAGCATGGTCTGATTGCTGATGGAGGAAATCTTTGGCGTGTCGTTGACGCCGAATACCGTAATGACGACTGTCGCCGGCGCGGATCGCTGCCCGAACTGGTTTTCAATCTGGTATTCAAACGAGACGTTTTCTGTCTGATCAACGCTGAGGCCATCGAAGTCTTTGCCGGGGGTGAAGAGGAACGTGCCATCCCCAAGCGACTCCAACTTGCCGAGCGGTTCCGGACCACGCATCGGCTGCGAGAAGCTGAAGATGGACAGAGCACCGTTGTTTGGATCCGAGTCGTTGTTCAGAACGTTGCCGGTGATGAAGGGAGTGTCCTCGTCGGTTGAAAATCCGGTCACACCCGGGGTGGGGTCGTTGTTTGCCACGGGCCCGTCCGGTCCGCCGCCACCACCGCCACCGCCACCACCGCCGCCGTCATCACCCACATTCACCTGACCGGACAGAATGTTGGTCACGAAGCCAACATCGTCACCATTGTAGAGCGAGGTGTAGTTGGTTGGATCCTGACTGAGTGTGACCAATGCGGCGCCGGATGATGCGCCGGGCGAGATGGAAAAGTTGAGCAGCACCAGATCGGGAAGCGCGTCGGGGACGGGAGTCGGATTGCCGGTCGGAGCATCGGCGAAGATTGAAACGAGCCCTTCCGGTTCATTGACTTCGGCTGTGATGGTCCAGCCATTCGCGGCGAAAAGGGACCCCAGTCCGATGTCGGTCGACGCCAGATCCAGACGCAGCGAGTCATATGTCAGGAAGACGTCGAACGAGAGCAGCGACTCCTCCGGCCCAAGGTCATCCCACCTGGTGACTCTGACCGGCAGTTCCACGGAGTCGCCGGGGTCGCCGGAGACACTGATGACGGAGATGTCGGCCGCTGCCAGCAGTTGTCGTCGTTCCAGATTTTCGGTGGCAGCAAAGACCGGGGCAGAAAACGCCGCAATGCGTCGTCGTCGTCGCTGCCGACCCCCGTGACCCTGACGCCCGACAAACCCTTCTGATACAAAGGCAGCGACACTCTGCAACCAGCTTCTTACCGTTACCGACATTTGTGGCACTCCGTGGAAAATCTCGATGGAAATGGACCGGCAGTCTGCGCAGACGGTTGAATGCGGGAAACCTAACAGGCATCAACCCTCAGGGTGTTAGCTCTCGCGGTGAAATTGCCTATTGTTATGCTTGAAGTTACCCAGTATGACACAGCGGCGGCAGGGGGAATTCCCAGCCGTTGAGCCGCCGGGCGGGAGCCCGCGGGTAAAGGACGCTGGCGCGAGAGGCGGGGCGAGGAAGTCAGAAGTGAGAAGTGAGAAGTGAGAAGTGAGAAGTGAGAAGTGAGAAGTGAGAAGTGAGAAGTGAGAAGTGAGAACGCGTTGAGCCGCCGGGCGGGAGCCCGCGGGTAAAGTACGCTGGCAATTCGCTGTTGAGGGCGTTGACAGCGCGTTCCATCGCGTTTGAGGGTACTTACCGGGGGCTTCCGCCCAATGGCCCTGGCTTTCTGACACGACGCATTGTCGGGAGGGCGAAGCTCCTGCTGAGCCGCATCCCTGCCGCGAGCGTTTCATCGATCCCTGCTGCGCCGCAAAAATGCTGGCAAGCGATCATAGCGTGGACCAGCGTTCA
>JBEAUF010000259.1:0-5578 GCA_041161565.1 Planctomycetota bacterium
GCAGGCTGCCGCCAGGCGGCTCATGAGTGGCGGAAGCCCCCGGTTGCGATTTCGCACCTTGGTGCGCACCCCGCCCGCGATTGAGCGGACGGGCGGAAGCCCCCGGTTACGATTTCGCACCTTGGTGCGCACCCCTGCCCGCGGCGTCAGCAGCGCGTTACCAGCACTCTTTACCCGCAGGCTGCCGCCAGGCGGCTCATGAGTGGCAGAAGCCCCTGGTTGAGACTTCGCACCCTGGTGCGCACCCCGCCGGCGATTGAGCGGACGGGCGGAAGCCCCCGGTTACGATTTCGCACCTTGGTGCGCACCCCTGCCCACGGCGTCAGCAGCGCGTTGCCAGCACTCTTTACCCGCAGGCTGCCGCCAGGCGGCTCATGAGTGGCGGAAGCCCACGGTTGCGACTTCGCACCGTGGTGCGCACCCCTGCCCGCGGCGTCAGCAGCGCGTTACCAGCGATCTTTACCCGCAGGCTGCCGCCAGGCGGCTCATGAGTGGCAAAAACTCCTGGTTTCGATTCGCTCGGCGTCAGCATCGCATCGCCAGCGGTTTTCGCCCGCTACGGCGATTTCTTCAGCGTCACCACGACCTTCTGCCATCCAGGCTGTTGAGCCGCGTGAATTTGCCCTTCCAGCTCCCGCACGAACGGGTCAAAGCGAGCAATGTCGGCCGCGTTGTTGCCCTGTTCGTGTTTGCGGAAACCGTAGAGGTAGGTGATGTTCTGAGGCCGCCAGCGGTGGAAGTAGAGTTCGTTCTTGCGGCGAATGAGCTCCCGCAGGTTTTCGTAGGGGCCTGTTGATCCGACAAGGTACGGCAGGCCTTCAGTGGAAGCCATTCCGGGCACCAGCGGGTCCTCTGCAGTCCCGGCCGGAGTTTTCACTGCAGTGCTCTGAGCTTCGGAATCAGCCACATTCAACTCGGCCCCGGCAACTCGCACCAGCACCGGAATCGGTGTCAGGAACCGCTGCCGGAGACTGAAACTGACCGACATTCCATCGGCAGCCCATTCCACGTGGTCCGTGTCTAAGGCGGTGCCCGTCACCTGTCGTGCGGCCGCGTCAATACTGACCTCGGGGGAAAAAGCGTCAACTCCCAGCAGCCGTTCGCGAAACACGAGGGCCGCGCTGGCGTATCCGGAGTCCGAAAGGTGCATGCCATTATCTGACAGCTCTGCAAAGGTCGCCGCCACAGGAATCTCCGCGGTGGTCGGCGTTAACAACGCGTGCTTGTTGAGCAGTTGCAGGGTGAAGTCGGAGAACAGATCGACAAACGCCAGCTGGCGCGACTGAGCAACGCTGCCGACAGCCTCTGCATACGTCCGGATACGCGGATTGAATCGCGAAGGAGATGGGATCGGTGGCCGCGCGCGAAGCAATTCGTGGGGCGACACCAGCACGCAGGGAATTCCGGACACTGCCAGCTCATCCAGAAACTGGCCCAGCTGGCGGGCAAAATTCTCGGGTGTCAGACCGCTCGCGAGTGCTTCGTTCTGGCCGTAACACACGAAGACCACAGAAGGCTCCTCGGCACGCACCTGTTCCACCATCCGCAGGTATCCCGCGGCTGGTGGATCAAAGATTCCACGCGATTCCGCGAAGACGGTGTCGCCGCTCCAGCCGAGATTGCGGAAGGTCACGCGACGCTCTCCGCAGCTGCCGGACAAAACGGCCTCCAGATGTTCCGACAGCTGTGCACGTTCAATAAAGGTGGCGCCCACAAGACAGACGTGGTCGCCGTCTTCGAGAACAAACGGGAGTTGATTGCGGATTCGGGCGGGTACCGCAGGGGCTTCGATGCGATCGGAAATTTGGGGTTCTGCGAGCCCTTCAGGACGCTGGCCGGCCGGCACTTCCTTCCAGTCACGGTCGTTGAAATCCGTCTGCTGCCAGCCCGCTGGTGGCGGAGCAGGCGCTGTTTTCCAGGGGCCCCCGGCGGTGCTCCATGCGTCGCCCCGTCGAATCGCCAGGCTGGCGGCAAACGCAGCAGATCCAGCCTCAGACTGCACTTCCACTGCCACCAGATTTCGGCCGCTGCGGAGCAGACTGGCAACGTTCCAGCTACGCCCGGTGGGGCCGCCGCCTTCAGATTGCAGCGATTCCATCCGCAGCAGCCGCTGACCGTTGACGTAGAGAGAACAACGGGCGTTGCTGCTGAGTGTCAGGCGGGCTTCGTCAGCCGGGTGCACGGAACCGTCCAGCACCCAGCGGAACCAGCCCGCCGCCTTGCCTTCAGCCGACGCGGCAGAAAACCATTGCGGCGGGGCCGTCTGAGCAGTCGCCGGGACGGCCGAGGCCAGCCAAAACAAACAGCACAAGCAGGTTGAAAGCAGCCCAGGGCTGATTTGAGGCACGATGGGGATCTCCTTGGGGGTTCCGAAAGCTCCGCCCGGCAGCCTATTGAATTCAGGGCCGTTCGACCACTGGAAAGGGATAAAAAATGCCGCGATCGCTGAATGTTGTCACGCCCGAACAGCCGTCAGAAACCACCCATCTCCCCAAAAAATAACTCCTGAAACCGCACTCTGAAGGCAACCGCAGACCTCGTTAAGTACATCTTCCCATTCCTCCGTCAAATCTGCGAAAAAACAGCGGTCAGCTGGCTGGAATTCCGGGTTGAATCGAAAAGAATCCGATGGCAGCGGAGGAATGCAGGCGATAAACTTGCAGCCGTGCCGCCTGCGTTTCGCTTACTGAAAGCCGTCCCCATGCGAATGCTCACCCTCCCGCTCCTTTGCTTCGCGGTCAGCCTTGCCGGTAATCAGGCTCTGGCTCAGTCCTCCAGAGGCAGCGGCGGCACCGGCTCGGGTGGCTCCTCCGGATTCTCTGGGCTGTCCGGCCTGTCCGGGCTCTCGGGACTCTCCGGCAGTTCGCTTTCCAGCCTGTCGGGGCTCTCCGGCCTCTCTGGTCTCTCGGGCCTGTCTGGTCTTTCGGGATCGTCCGGCCTGACCGGTACGGGCAGCGGTTCCACATCCAGATCCACCACCGGAACCTCCCAAAATGCATCGTCCGGCTTTGGCGGCGGCGGAGCCATCGGTACCACGGGAGTCGGCACGAATTCCAATGGTACCACTGCCGGCGGCAACGCAAACGGTCAAGGTCAGGATCAGGGCAATTTCATTGGCGGCAACCAGTCACAGAACTTCATCGGCGGTGGTCGCCAGGCCAGCGGTCAGCAGGGCACCAACCGTCAGTTTCAGGCCTTTCAGAACACCCAGTCAACCGGCAATCAGGGAACGCAGTCCACAGGCACTCCCCGTCAGATTCGCACGGCTCTGCGGGTCAACATTCCGGCAATTCGCACGCCCGACGGCCAGCCCTCAAGGTTCGCCGCACCCGCCAATGCTGCCTCCCTCGAACGCTTCGTCGCCAGCCGCCCGGAATTCAGCCGCCTGTCCGTCAGTCTCTCGTCCGACGGTACTGCCCTGCTCACAGGCGTCGCCAATTCTGAAGACAACCGTCGGCTCGCCGCTAACCTGCTTCGGCTGCAGCCTGGTGTGCGAAAAGTCGACAATCAGGCCACGTTGCAGTAACGCAGCGAACTTCCAATCGCGGTCCGAATCCGTAAAAAGGGTTCAAAGGGCAATTTGACGAGCTTTCCGCTTTGAGAAATCGCGGTGGTTCGCATGGGTTTGCTCTGAAAATGCCCGAAAAACGCCGGAATCCTGAAATTCCTGGCCTGGGACGATTGACTCTTTTTGCCTCTGGAAGTCTACTTCGGGTGAAATTCCGCTGGTGCCACCGCACCGCAGGTCCTCTCATTCTGCTGGATCCGTTTTTCCCACATCACAACCAAACCGCTCAAGGAGTACTCCCAAGATGGCAAAGAAGGCCATGAAAGCGAAAGCCCCTTCCAAGTCCGAAATCCTCACCGCTCTGGCCGAAAAGACCGGGCACAGCCGCAAGGACGCCGGTGCGTTTCTGGACGCCCTCGAAGAACTCCTCTCCGACACCATCAGCAGCGGTGCAGGCATCTTTGTGCTCCCAGGTCTCCTTAAAGTCTATGTGCACACCAAAAAGGCCAAGCCCGAATACACCGGCACCGACCCCCGCACCGGCCAGCCCCGCAAATACGCTGCCCGCCCGGAAAGCAAGGTCGTCAAGGTCAAGGCCCTCAAACGCCTGAAAGACCTCACCTGAGGCTCCGGTTTCGTCGTGAATTTCGGATCGAGCGATCAGGGGCACCCCTGATCGCTCTTTTCTTTCCCACACCGCTCCGCTCAACCAACCCACTCCAGGCGCTGTTATGACAGAAAAAGTGACAATCATCGGTTCCGGACCCGCTGGCTGGACAGCCGCCATCTACACCGCCCGCGCAGAACTTCACCCCGTGGTCTACGAGGGAGCTGAAACAGACGAAAATCGTCAAAAAGGCACACTCCCCCTCGGACAGCTCGCCCTCACAACCGAAGTCGAAAACTTTCCCGGGTTCCCCGCCGGTAACCTCGCCGCATATCTCGACAACGCCATCACACCCGCTAAACGCAAGTGGATGCCGCCGCACGGTGGACACGGCGTCAGTGGACCCGAACTCATGGAACTCATGCGACAACAGGCCGCCAACTTCGGCACCCGCATCGTCACCGACGACATCGTCGATGTGGATTTCTCTCAGCGCCCCTTCCGACTTAAAACACTCTCCGGTAACGAATTCGCCTCACACGCCGTGATTCTCGCCACCGGAGCCCGCGCCAATTACCTCGGACTGCCCTCCGAAGAACTCTTCAAAAACCGCGGTGTCTCCGCGTGCGCCGTCTGCGACGGGGCACTCCCCAGATTCCGCAATCAACCCGTCGTCGTGGTCGGCGGAGGGGACAGCGCCATGGAAGAAGCCACCTTCCTCACCAAATTCGCCTCCGTCGTACACATCGTTCACCGACGCGATTCCTTCCGCGCCAGCCGCATCATGGCCGAACGCGCACTCAACAATCACAAAATCCAGGTCCACTGGAACTCCGCCATCGATGAAGTCCTCGGAAATGACACTCAGGGTGTCACCGGTGTCAGAATCCGCAGCACAACCGAACCCGACCGCACTGAGGTGATCGATGCCTTCGGCTACTTTGCAGCCATCGGCCATACACCAAACACCGACTTCCTCCGCGGACAAATCCAGACCAACGAAAAAGGCTACATCGTCTGGACCACGCCCCATCGAACCGCCACCAGCGTCCCCGGGGTCTTCGCCGCCGGCGACGTGGCCGATGATTACTTCCGCCAGGCGATCACAGCTGCAGGCACCGGCTGCATGGCCGCACTCGACGCCGAACGCTGGCTCGCTGCCCAGGGCATCGAATAAGCCAGAAACGGCACACCACAGCCAAATCTGCTGGCCGGGGTCTTCGTCCGCGCCTGCCCCCCCAACCGGCAGACCGGAGGGGGGCCCGGCGACGCTGATGTCAAACGGCCGAAGTGCTGCGGTGGGGGAACTTGCGGACAGGGCACCGGCGAATTCGCGGGGGGGGCGGGCAGAAGTGAGAAGTGAGAAGTGAGAAGTGAGAAGTGAGAAGTGAGAAGTGAGAAGTGAGAAGTGAGAAGTGAGAAGTGAGAAGTGAGAAGTGAGAAGTGAGAAGTGAGAAGTGAGA
>JBEAUF010000264.1:0-4863 GCA_041161565.1 Planctomycetota bacterium
TTCCCCGTCCGCCCCTTGCGGACCGAACACCGCCGACACCCGCAGCCGGGCTCCCGGTTCGGCCGGAGCCCCCGTCCGGTTCTCCGCAGCCGGTCGCGCCGCGGTCTGTCGTTCCCGCCAAACCCGTGTCCAGTCCCGGGATCGTGCCAATCACCCCGGAAACCTCACCGATCTCGCAATTGAGACCACTCAACAGCGCCGTCACTGGACCGGTCAGGGGGGCTGCTGCAGGATCGCTCCCGGAACTGCGGAGTCCGTCGGCGCCGGCACCGGCAAGCGTGCGTAAGCCCGACATGACCGGCGGGGCACCTGCAGCCTCCCAAAAACCTGCTGCCGCCTCAAAACCTGTCGCTGCCCCCACGCCCGCTGCTGCCCAAAACAGCGGCTCAGAGCCGCCGTCAGTAATCCCGGCTGGGTTTCTGGAAACTCTAAAACCGGCGACCCCCTGAGATCACTGTCAGTTCGGCGAAGGAGAACCGGTCATGGCCGACACCCTGTTGCGGGAATTGCTTGAGACCCCCGGTACGTCGGGGGCGGAACAACGGGTGCAGGAAGTTGTTCGCAGATTCGTCACACCATTTGCCGACACCGTCACCACCGATGTTCACGGAAACGTGCTGGCCACCATCAATCCGCAGGGGACCAGGACCATCCTGCTGGATGCCCACTGCGATCAGATTGGCCTGATTGTTCGGCATATTGACGGTTCGGGATTCCTGCGTGTGAACGCGATTGGTGGCTGGGACACTCAGATCCTGCTGGGCCAGCGAATGCTGGTGCACACCGCGACGGGTGCAGTTCCCGGAGTAATTGCCCGGAAGCCCATTCATCTGCTTGATCCGGACGAGCGCAAATCGGCGCCGAAGCTGAAGGAACTGTGGATAGATATCGGTTCAGCATCGGAAGCCGAAAGTCGGGCTCTGGTGCGGATTGGCGACTGGGTCACTCCGGAACCCTGCCTGCGTGAGCTGCTGAACGGTCGGATTTCCAGTCCGGCGCTCGATGATCGTGCGGGACTGTGGGTGGTGCTGAACGCATTTCGCAGGGCAGCGGAAGCTGGTCCTGCGGTTCGAGTGTGTGTGTTGTCGTCGGTGCAGGAGGAGATTGGTCTGCGTGGTGCCACCACGGGCGCATTTACTGCAGCGCCGGATGTGGCGATAGCGGTGGATGTTACGCACGCGACCGATTGTCCGGGAATTGATCAGAACGAGTTCGGGCGGATTGAACTGGGGCGGGGGCCGGTTGTGGTCCGCGGTCCCAACGCCAATCCGCGTGTTGTTGAGCTGTTGCTGGAGCAGGCGACTGCTCTGGGAATCCCGGTGCAGATCAATGCTCTGGGGGCTCCGGCCAGCAACGACGCTGCCACGCTTCAGCTGACACGTGGCGGAGTGGCGACTGGCCTGGTCACGATCCCGAATCGCTACATGCATAGTCCTGTGGAGTTGATTGCCCGCTCGGACCTCGAGCAGGCCGCGTCTCTGCTGGCAGCGTTCTGCCTGGCCGTCAGGCCCGAGACCAGCTTTATTCCGTGAATGATTCCGGAGTTACCGGGGGACTCAGCGATGGTGCATCTGGATCGGATCTACACGCGCGGGGGGGACCGCGGCCAGACGAGTCTGGGTGACGGTCAGCGAGTCTCGAAGCTGCATCCGCGAGTTGAAGCGGGAGGGACTGTGGATGAGCTCAACTGCGCTCTCGGTGCAGCCCTCGCTGCAGCGGAGTCGGATGCGCTTCGACCAGTGCTCACTGCTCTGCAGCAGTTTCTTTTCGACCTTGGGGCGGACTTGTGCGTGCCGCTGCCCGAACCTGGCGGCAGGGACCTGCTTCCGGGGCGTATCGGCCCGAAGCATGTGCAGCAGCTGGAGTCATTGATTGATCGCTTCAACGAGCGACTGTCACCGCTGAGCAGCTTCATTCTTCCCGGTGGCAGCCCTGCCGCGGCAGCTCTGCACCTTTCCCGGGCAGTTTGTCGGCGAGCCGAGCGGGACGTGCTGCGGCTGATGCAGAGTGAGGAATTGAATGAGTCACTGCTGACGGCGTTAAATCGCCTGTCGGATCTCTTGTTCGTGCTGGCCCGTGTCGCTAATGACGACGGACGCGCGGACATCCTCTGGCAGGGTGGACGCGGCCTCGACAGTGTTCAGCTCTGAAGCGGCAGCCTGCAGGTTTGTCCGGTGCGGGCGGCAGCGTAGAGGGCGAGGATGATTTCGACGCTTCTGCGGCCTTCTGCACCATCGACGCGCGGTGGTCGTCCGGCAGCGATGGAATCGACAAAATCCTGCAGCTGCAGCTGATGGCCGACGAAGGAAATTGCCTTCGGATCGGCGGCACCGCCGCTGGTCGCGCTGCTGCCGCCAAGTCGTTGGCGGATGTCTTCATCACCGGGCCGCGGATCTGCGAACTCCCATTTAATGATGGAATCCTGTTCGACGATGACTGTGCCTCGGCTGCCGTGGATTTCGGTGCGTTTGAGCAGTCCGGGCCATGCGGCGGTGGACGCTTCCATCACGCCAACTGCTCCGCTGCGAAACTTCAGACACGCGACACCCACATCCTCCACCTCGATGCGTTCATGGGCCAGTGTGGTCGTGAAGCCAGCCACTTCGGCGACATCGCCCATGAGCCACGCCAGAAGGTCCACATTATGGATGGCCTGGTTCATAAAGGCACCGCCGCCATCCAGCGCCCAGGTGCCGCGCCAGCCACCACCGTCGTAGTATTCCTGGGTTCGCCACCATTTCACGTAGGTGTCGCCCAGCGTGATCCGCCCAAAGCGGCCGCTGTCGATCGCCTGCTTCAGAGCCACGTTTGCGGCGCTGAATCTTGACGGGAAAATGGTGCAGAGCTTAACGCCGGCCTGCTCGCAGGCACGGATAATGTCATCGCAGCGTTCGAGCGTGATCTCGAGGGGCTTCTCGACCACCACGTGCCTGCCGGCTAAGGCTGCTGCCACAGCCGGTTCGCGGTGCGCACCGCTGGGAGTGCAGATTGTCACAATCTGCACGTCGGGGTCCGCCAGAAGTTCGTCAAGGCTAACACAGGGGCGGCAGCCGTACTCCGCTGCGAAGCTGCGAGCTTTCTCCGGGTTCTGGTTGAAACAGGCCGCCACGCGACAACCCGACATCGCCCGAATGGCCTGTGCATGAAAATGGGCAATCATGCCCGTGCCGATAATTCCAAATCCCGTGGTCATGCAACATTCCTGAACGCAAACCAGTCAGATTCAACCCATGGCAATCAGGGAAGAGGCGATTCCATGCCCATCAACTCTTCGTCGGTGAAGCCGTCCAGTTCTGCATCATCGGCTTTTGCATCATCGGCCGTCCAGTCAGCCGGTTCCTCTACGGCCACCGCCGCTGATTTCCTCGCCAGCTGCTGCAGTCGACTTGAGGACGGAGCAGAGACTGTGCGGACTGCTGACTTAGCCTCCTGCAGATCTCGGCGACGAGAGTCAGCGATCGCGGACGATTCCCGCCTCAGTTCACGGAACGGATCAACTCTTGTTTCCGGACCGCGGGCAAGCTGCTGGACTTCCGCCAGCTGCCGTTCAAGTTTTCGGTTACCGGGACTGAGCGCCAGTGCCTGATTGTAAACTTCTGCCGCGCTCCTGTAATCACCCCGCGCCTCGTAGGCTTCGGCAACATGGGCCAGCTGTTCAGCTGGCGAATGTTTCCGTGCCGGGGAACCCATGACCAGCGCTTTCCCGGCTGAACAACCAGTGAGGGTTGCGGCGAGGACAAGTGGAAATGTCAGCGGCAGAATCCGTAACATGATGGGAAACCTCAGAGTTGGAAAAACAGTGCAGATCAGAAATCGACGAATGCAAGGAGTAACCCGCAATTCCTTGTTCTGCTGACAACCTGATTTTCTTCCGGCGGACCGGTTGCTTCGGTGAAGGCGTCAGAACCGTTCCATCTTCACTTCGGGGCTGGGTAAGTCCGTCTGCTCTCGGCGGCGGCGAGCAGCAGAAACTGCCGCTGGAAACGAGTTTTGGGCATTGGTCGCCGACCTGCGGCAGTTATGACAGAGGGTTTCAACTCCGCATTCGCCATGGGCAATTGCGGATGCGGACAGCGTTGTGGATTTGCCTGGTTCCTGAAACTTCGCCACACTGTATCCAGCCTCACTTGTTCCAAACAGGACCCGATTCATGACTCTGTTCGCTCAACTTGCCGTTGCCTGCACGTTGCTCCTGGTCCCTGGCTGCAGCTTCGCCTTTGCTGATGAACCGGTTTTTTCCGGCCCGCAGCCCGGGGAGAAGCTGCCGCAGTTTACCTTTCGCCAGGTGCTTGCCGGCCCGGCCGGGGAACTGCTTGACCCCGTCAGCACCGCTGACGGACATCCGCTGGTGCTGATCTTCATCCATGACGTCAACCGCCAGTCGATCAGCTTCGCCCGTGTGCTCGCCGGCTACACTGCCAGCCGCCGCGCTGATGGGGTGAGGACGGCCGTGGTGCTGCTGGATGATGATGCGTCTGCGGCAGAGGACCGTGTGCGGCGCATCAGTCACGCGCTCGCTCCCGACGTGCCAACCGGTGTTTCTGTGGATGGTCGTGAAGGTCCGGGCAGCCTCGGCCTTAACCGCAACGTGACGCTGACAGTGCTGATTGCCCATCAGAACGCCGTGACCGCCAGCTTTGCCCTCGTGCAACCCAGCCTGCAGGCGGATCTTCCCAAAGTGCTGCAGGCGGTTGTGGAAACTGCGGGCGGTGAAATGCCGAAGCTCGAGGAACTGGCCGGTATGCCAATGCGGGGAAGGATGCAGCAACAGCCGGATGCCGTTCCCGATCTGCGGCAACTGCTCACACCGCTGATTCGTCGTGAGGCTTCTGTGGAAGAAGTGGAACGTGCGGCAAAGGTGAT
>JBEAUF010000266.1:0-34869 GCA_041161565.1 Planctomycetota bacterium
CGGTTACAGCGTTTATCTGCCGGATAAACCGGAAAAGATCCCGGAAGGCTGGCATTTCATCAACAACCCCAATCCACCAATCCCGACCGTTGGTCCGGCGATCGTGGTGCGGCCGCTGGAAATCACCGGCCCGCTGTTCGACAGCTGGCCGCCACCGGGGCATTGTCTGCTTTACGGCGACAACGCGGCACTGATCGCGGACACAAAAGCAGCTCAGACGGTTCGCCTGCCGTCAGAAGTCGCCGAGTCCTCAATCCGCGAGATGCTCACGCAATTCATCAGCCGCGCTTTCCGGCGGCCCGTGTCGGCGGCGGAGGTCGAGCCGTACCATACGATCGTGCGGGACCGCCTGGCCGGTGGCACGAGCCTGCAGGCGGCCCTCAACGCCGCACATCGAGCGGTGCTTTGTGCGCCCGATTTTCTGTTCCTTGTTGAAAACGCTCCTGAACTGACCAGCCATCAGCTCGCAGCCAGGCTGTCTTATTTTCTCTGGCGAACGGCCCCCGATGCTCAGTTGCGACGACTGGCGGATCAGGACCAACTAAAGTCCCCGGAGGTGCTCCGGCAGGAAACCGAACGTCTGATGACTTCCCCGCGTTTTCAGGCATTCGAAGACGACTTTCTTTCGCAGTGGCTGAACCTGCGTGAAATTAACGCCACGACACCTGACCGGGACCTGTTTCCTGAGTATTTCGAAGGTATCCACGATGGCCGTCAGGACATGCTGCTGCATGATTCCCTTGTGGGCGAAACGCGAGCCTTCTTTCGTGATCTGGTGGAGCGCGATCAGGGCATTGCGATGCTGGTTGCGGCCCCCTGGACGTTTCTCAATCAGCGACTGGCCGAGCACTACGAGCTGCCGCCGGTGCAGGGAGCAGCACTGCGTCGAGTGGACATGGCGGCAGACAGTGTTCGTGGCGGACTGCTCACACAGGCCAGCATTCTGAAGGTAACAGCAAATGGTGCGAGCACGTCGCCGGTGCTTCGCGGAGCATGGCTGCTGGAACGCATTATCGGCACTCCCGCGCCGCCTCCGCCCCCGGACGCCGGCGGAATAGAACCCGATACGCGGGGTGCCACGTCCATTCGGGAACAGCTGGCCAGGCACCAATCCGTGAAAAGCTGTTCGGGTTGCCATCAGAAGATTGACCCTCCGGGTTTCGCGCTGGAGTCCTTCGACCCCATCGGGCGTTACCGTGAATATTATCGCACGACGGAAACCGGCGAAAAGCTGTCGGATGCCCGAGCGTTTTACGGGGCGCATTACGGGCATGTGAAGTATCTGAAGGGGCCTGCGGTGGATCCGCAAAGTCGGTTGGCGGATGGTCGCCAGATCTCCGACATTCGCGACTATAAGGTCGCTCTTGCCTCACACCCTGAAATGCTGGCAAGGTGTTTTGTGCACAAGCTGGCGGCCTTTGCCACCGGAGCAGCAGTGGAGCCGGGCGATGAACTGACTGTGGACCTGATTCTGAAAAATTCAGAATCATCCGCATATGGTCTTCGCACACTGATGCACGAGTTGATTCAAAGCAGGCTGTTCAGGGGGAAATGAAGCTTCAGCCACCACTGCTAAGTTCCCCATTCCCATTCCCGATTCGGGCCCTCCTTCCTCCAGGTTCTTCACATGAAAGCGCTTCCTCGCCGCACATTTTTAAAGGGTTCGGGGATTTCCATGGGCTTACCGCTGCTGGATTCGATGGTTCCGACCATCGCTCGAGCCGGTACGACAGCGGTGCCTCCCATGCGGATGGTCTGCATCGGCGTGCCATTCGGATTCGAGCCCACAGCATTTGTGCCTGTCACGGCCGGTGCGGACTATGCGTTTCCGGCACATCTGAGACATCTGGCAGAGCATCGCGACAAGTTCACGGTGATCAGCGGCCTGAGTCATCCGAATACGGGTGGTGGCGGGCACAAGGCCGAAGCCGTGATGCTCACGGGCGCTCCCTACCCCGACTATTCGCACAATCTCAGGAACACCATTTCCCTTGACCAGGCTTTTGCCGCGAAGTTCTCCGGGGAGACTCGCTATGAGAGCTTCGCGCTGACCACTCAGGGCCCTTCGCTTTCGGTGACAGCCAACGGTGTTTCGATACCCGCCATTGACCGACCTTCCGAGGTCTTCAAAAAGCTGTTTCTCGCGAGCAGCCCGGCGCTCATGGAAGCTGAGCTGCGGCGGATCGACGAAGGCCGCAGCATGCTGGATTTTGTGAGCAGCCGTGCGAAGAGCCTCAACAGTCAGATCAGTACGGCTGATCGGCAGCGTGTTGAGGAATACTTCCAGTCGGTGCGGGATGTGGAGCGGCAGCTGAGGCTGGCGCGGGAATGGGTCAATCGCCCGAAGCCGGCCACGATCGGCAGCGAACCACGGGATATCGCTGACAATCAGCAGCAGAAGGCGAAGTTTCAGCTGATGATTGACATGGTTCACCTTGCACTTTTAACCGACTCCACCCGCGCCATCAGTCTCATGACGTTTGGCATGCATCACGACCTGTCCCATCACGGTAAGGATCCGACCAAACTGGCGGCGTGTCGGCAGGTTGAAGCGGAGCTCATCCAGGCTTTCAGCGGACTGCTCGGAAAGCTCAGGAGCACCGACGAGAACGGCACTTCACTCCTCGATTCCACGATGGTGCTGATGACCAGCAATCTGCGGGATGGCAATTCGCACTGGACGTTTAATTTACCGGTCATCCTTGCCGGCGGTGGCTTCCGACACGGTCAGCATCTGGCGTTTAACCGTCCGTATCTGGACGAAGTCCATCAGGAACTCAACCCAGCCCCCGGCATACCGCCGTCTGCTGACAGGAAGATTCCGCTGATGGGTCAGGATCAGCAACCGCTCTGCAATCTGTATACTTCGATGCTGCAGCGAGGGGGTGTTGAAATCGACCGTTTCAGCACTGCAACCGGAACGTTGAACGGGCTTGCCTGAAAGAAAACCTCCGCCATCCATCACTGCCATCCATCACTGCCATCCAACACTGAATTCCAGAGACGCTTCAACATGCCGAATCTTCATCAGCTGCGGTGTTTATCCCGGAGAAATTTTGCGATTTGTCGCCTGTTGGCAGGGCTAAGCCTGCTGTTTCCGGCTCTGGTTTTAACCGGCAGTCTGCGCGCGATTGCCGAACCGGGCGGTTCGGGTCGCGTGGCTCTGATGAGTCCGCAGTTCCATCCGCTTGTGGTTCACGGTCGCCATGTGTTTGCCGCGAATACTCCAAACAACACCGTCGACGTCATTGACACCATCACGCAGCAGGTGATCCGGCAGATTCCTGTGGGCATTGAGCCGGTCGGTCTGGCGGCGCGTCCGGACGGCCGCGAATTGTGGGTGGCGAATCACGTTTCAGACTCGGTTTCCATCATCGATCTGCAGGATGCCAGCCCCACCTGTTTTTGTGTGATTCACACCCTGCAGGAGCTGGACCCGCAGACACGTTCAACTCGCTTCGACGAGCCTGTTGGCATTGCCTTTGCCGGCAATCAGAAGGCCTATGTTTCGCTGTCGTCCGAGAACGAAATTGCGGTGATCGACGTACCGACGCGGGCGATTACCGGACGACTCCGCATCAGAGCCCAGGAGCCACGAGGGATTGTTGTTCGCGGAGACCGGCTGTATGTGATTCCCTTTGAATCGAATAATCAGACACAACTGTCCGGCGGGGGCAAAGAGGACATTGACGGGCAGCTTGTTACGTTCGATGCCTGGGATCACTCCATTCAGAACAACAACGTGCTGTCGATCGGCCACGTGGTGGACATCGTCAGGCACCCTGATGTTCCTGACAGGGACCTGTTTGTGTTTGACACCTCCAGCGACGAGCTTGTGGATACGGTATCATCGCTGGGAACGCTGTTGTACGGGCTTGCTGTCGACTCGGGCGGACGCGTGTTGATTGCCCAGACGGATGCCCGCAATGATGTGAATGGGCGTGCCGGTACGAAGAAGCACGGGCTGGCAGAACTTGAGAACAGGCCATTTCTGAATCGCATCACCAGCATTCAGCCACGGCCTGGTTCTGAGCCCGAAGTCTCGTGGATAGATCTCGAACCATTACCTCCCGAACACCCCGATCACGAGACTGCGTTGGCCACACCTTCGGCGATCGAGGTGAGTCACGACAATCGATACCTGTACATCACTGCCGCCGGCTCAGACGTGTTCTCGGTTCTGAACGCGGAAACCGGAGCGATTGAGGGTCGTTGCAGAGTTGGTTCGGTGCCGCAGGGGTTGAGTGTGGAGTATGTGGATGGCAGACCGACTTTCGCGTGGGTGCTGAATGCTGCGGCGAACACGGTATCACGAGTCGATATTCGCGATCCGCGCAATCCTCAGCCAGCCCCGGAGATTTCGCTGGCGGACCCGACTGATGCCGCGGTGAAGCGGGGACGTATCGCTTTCAGCAGTGCGAGAGCATCCACGACCGGCACGTTTTCTTGTGCCAGCTGTCATCCGGACGGGCACACCGATCAGCTCCTCTGGGTGCTGGCAACTCCGGTCGTCACCGGGGGCAATCAGATCATGCCGCGTTCGACGATGCCGGTGCGAGGCCTGCGGGACACGGCCCCGTATCACTGGGACGGAATTCCCGGGGATCCGTACGGGGGAATTCACAGCGGCAGCATTCATCGCGCGGTGCCCCCCAACAGCCGCCTCGAATCCCCGGAATCCACCACACGTCACCTCATCGACGGGGGACTGGCTTCCACGATGGCAATGGTGGGTGACACGGCGGTGAATGACGAGGGCAAGCCAGGTCTGCTCAGTCGTCAGGAGCGAGACGATATGGCCGTGTTTCTGCTGAATGTGCCCTATCCACCTGCGCAGCGACGGGCCTTTGACAATCGGCTGTCGCAGCAGGCGACGCGGGGTTTTCAGCTGTTTCACATCGAAGGTGACCTCGACCCTGCGAAGTCAAAGCCCAATGTCTGCGGAGACTGTCACCGTATGCCGCACTGGGTCAGCACCAACACTCCCGGCACGGGCATGGACACTCCAACGTGGCGTGGTGCCCAGGACCGCTGGCTGATCCTGCCCCAGGGGCGTTTGAACATGGTTGAGTTTGACTTCTTTCGAAGGATTATTGAGGAGGGTGCTCCGGAACGCAGTGTCTGGCAGCTTTCATGGGCTGGTCGTCCGCGGTTCAATTCAGTCTGGGACATGGTTCTTGAAGGCAGCACGGGTTTTCCAGGGACCTTTGCGAGGCAGGTGACGTTTGATCGTGAGACCGCGGGATCGGCCGTGCTGCGGGAGCTGGCTGCGGCCATGGTGGACGCCGGTCGGCAGGGAACGGTGACACTGCGGGGCGACGGAGTGCGGAACACAGCCGGGAATTGGGTGCCGGTGGCGGTGACTGGAAAACCGGACTCTGATGCGGGCCTGCAGCTAACAGAGAAGGGCAAAACTGAGCTGATCGACACAGCCGCTCTGCTGGCGCTGGCCAGTCAGGGACGGCTGGTGCTCACGCTGACCGCAGAACTCGGCCCACAGGCCGTGGCCAAACATCCTCAGCCGGAGCTCTGGACGTCCGGAAATATTCAGCAGCAGCGGGGCCGTCAGGTATTCCCGATTGTGATGGCCGAGGCCCCGGAGTTCTCGCTGAGTGGCCGATATTTCGGGAATGACGCATGGGTGTTTGTGGACGGAGTACGCGTCGAGGCGACAGTGAAAACGGGAAAGGCGGACGAAGTCCGCATCAGGCTGGCAAAGGTTCCGGAGCCGGGCATGCATTTCCTGCAGGTTCAGGTACCGGACGGATTCATCAGCAACGACTTTATCTTTCATGCGGTGCAGGATCGAGCAGCAGCACTGGCACTGCAGGAGCGACTGGACGAACCGCACAGCGAGGGTGGCGCGATTCGTCGGGCGCTGAGCGATCCGGGGAAGATCAACGACCGCATGCCAGGCGGCTCCACTCCGCTGAGCCAGGCTTCACTGTGGGGCCAGTTGACACTGGTGCGACGGCTGCTGGAGGCAGGTGCGGACATCCGGGGCACGAACAGCGATGGCAACACAGCGTTGCACCTGGCGGCGTTTATGTGTCACGAAGAGGTTGTGCGGGTGCTGCTGGAGAACGGCGCGGCGGTGGATCTGAAGAACAACCGTGGCGAGACGCCTTTGGACGTGGTGAGCGGAGCATGGACAGAGCAGCTGGCGGAATTCTATCGCCAGTTGGGTGTATCGCTGAGCCTGCCTGTGGACACAACGCGTCTGGAGCGATCTCGTCCGAAGATAGCGGAGCTGCTGCGGCAGGTGCGCTGAAGCTGCGATGGGCGGAAGTGCGGCGGATTGCGATTGAGTGCACTTCGGCTGGTTGCTACTGATGCGCGGCCAGCCGGGCAGCGGCTACGGGGTACCTCGAGGTTCTGTCCCGGTCGCTGCCTGCCCCGGATCGTTGGTGAGGTGACTTTGTGCAAGGTCGCGGGCGGCAGCTGCTGTCGCGAGATCTTCGAAGGTGCGGATGAATCGCCGGAGTTGCTGTCGGGCGTTTTCCGGATTGTCGCCCTGCAGTTGCCTGCTGGTGAGCTCGACATAGTCACTGAGCAGTTGCGGGTGATCGGGGCGTTTCAGGAGGGCATCTCGAGTAGCGGCGAGTCTTCGGCGGGCCGCCTGATTCCAGAGCGCCGGCTGATCGACATCGGCGGCCGGGGTATTGGCGGCATTCGCAGGTTTGGGAGCTGGGTCCTGCGGTGTCGTTTGCGGGGCGGAGTTTGCGGTGGAATCCACGAGTGCCTGGAGGCGGTCGATGGCGAGCAGGGGGCTGAGGGCGGCGTCCTGCTCGGAGCGAAAGGCTTCGATGGCGGCTTTTTCGAAGGCATTACGACCATCGCGGCGGGTCCGCAGACGCACTTCGGCCTGCAGTTCGAGGGTGAGTGAGCGAGCCTGATCGAACAGTGTGTTGGTCTGAGCGGCGTATTTTCCATCCGGGAAGCGGCGGCGGGCAGGTTCCAGCCAGCGGCGGCGGGCATCATCGAGTACAGAGAGGGCATCGGGGCGATCGGGATTCCGGAGCACACTTTCAACGGCCTCGCGGCTGCGTTCGTACAGTGTTTGTTCGGAGGGTCCCTGGAGCAGCCATGTGGTGCCGGCGACGAGCAGCAGCAGGGCGGCGACGAGGAAGGGCGTGCGTTCGTAGAATCGGCCGCGGCGGCGTTTCTTCTTTTTCTTTCTGGAGGCGTTTTCGTCGCCTGCTCGCGTTTCGGGGGTTGCTCTGGTGCCGGCGGCAGTGCCGTTTTGTTCTGCGGTGGATTCGCTGCCGGAGGCTGCCTCGGGGGATTTGAGTGCGGCTGCGAGTTCTGTGAGTTCGGTGTGGACAGCGAGTGCATCGAACGGGCGATCAGCGGGATCTTTTTCCAGCAGTCTCTGGATCAGCAGTTCGAGGGCTGGCGGGCAGTCAGGGCACTTGCTGCGGACTGGAAACGGTTCGTGGTCCATGTGCGCCAGCAGCATTTCGGCGGGGTTATCGGCGAGGAACGGCGTTTGTCCGGTGAGCAGTTCATAGAGCAGGCAGCCGACGGCGTAGAGATCTGTTTTTCCGGAGAGCGTGGCACTGCCGCGGATCTGTTCGGGCGCCATGTAAGCATAGGTGCCGACCGTTTTTCCGGCGGCGGTGAGCGGTGAGGCTTCGGTATCGCGGGCGATGCCGAAGTCACCGAGTTTGATGCGACCTTTGGAGGTGATGAACAGGTTGCCAGGTTTGAGATCACGATGGATGATGCCGGCGTTGTGGGCGTGTTCGAGTGCGGCGCAGAGTTGTCGACCGGCTTCGATGGTTTGTTCCGGCGTGAGTCGTCCGCGTCGTTTGAGCAACTGGCTGAGGGCGCCGCCATCGATAAGTTCCATGGCATACCAGCGCTGGCCCTGGTGGGTGCCACCGCCGTAGTAGCGAACGATATTGGGATGTGAAAGTTTTTTGAGGATTCCGATTTCGCGTTCGAAGCGGGCGCGCATCTTATCGTCGCCGACAAGCCCCGGGGGGAGTACTTTGAGGGCTACTTCGCGGCCTGTTTCGGTGTAGGTGGCGCGGTAGACAACGCCCATCCCCCCGGCTCCGAGTTGTCGGCCAATGATGAATGGCCCAATCCGCCGCTCCGTCATGCTGCTGGGTTGCCTTGAAAATGTCGGGAAACGGTCAGTACGCAGTTTGCCGGGTTGGCTGGCATCCAGTCATCCGCGGGTGGCACGTGCCTGCGGCATTCTGCCATCCGCAGTCGCCCTGAGCAATTCGGTAAACCTTGAAATTGCTCCACCGGACCGCGCGGCAGCAGGGATTTTTCTCGCGTATCACGGTATGCTGCTGCGGCCCGGCCACCGGCTTTCCCTCTGATGGATGCCCCAATGCACAACAACCCCATTCAACGCCGCCTGCAGCTGTTCGGCTGTCTGCTGCCTGCGTTGCTCGCCGCCGGCTGCTTCAATCCTCCGCAACCACCGCCTGAGTCTGCGGACTCGCAGCCTGCCCCTGCTGCCGCTCCGGCCGCTGCTGCGGAAATTCGGCCATTCGATCCGGCCGAGGGAAAAACGGTCGTCGACCCGACTCGCCCGATCACGGACCCCATCACGGGACCGCTTGCTGCACTGCAGAACGCCCGGGAAAAAATCCCCCAGCTGGCCATTCAGCACGCGATCAATCTGTTTCAGGCTTCAGAAGGCCGCTACCCCGCATCCTTCGAAGAATTTATGACTCGCATCATTCAGGAAAATCGCATCAGCCTGCCACAGCTTCCCCAGGGACTGGCCTGGGAATACGATGTCGAATCGCATCAGCTGCTGGTGGTACAGTCTGCCGCACAGCCCTAGCGGATTGTCTGGCGGGCTTTTCAACGCAGGACAAAGCGCTGCTGCGGTGTCAACAAAAATCGCAACCCCAAATTCGCATTCAACCCAATTCACCCAAACCCAGACATTAACAGAGTTCAGTTGAGGTTTTCATGGCGGTCGAACACATTCTGGTTATCCCCACACCGGTATTCCACGAAGTGGGTCATTTTCAGGGTTTCTGTGGAGATATTGACCGGTACCTGCCTGTGATTCTGGATCCTCAGCACGCCAGTTACCGTCCGCGTCCCGAGATGGAGCAGGATCCGACATTCAAGCAGCTGATTCCCTATTGCATCTTTCGCTGCGGAGACCTCATATTTCACTATCAGCGTGGCACAGCTCAGGGCGAGGCGCGGCTGCACGCGAAACGTTCAATCGGGGTCGGCGGCCACGTCTCATCCGCGGACCTTGGGGGAACTGAGATACCCTATCTTGAAGGGATGCGGCGGGAGATTGAGGAGGAAGTTGACATCGAGAGTGGCTGGACGGAGGACTGTCTGGGGCTGATTAACGATGACGACACGGAAGTCGGCAGGGTGCATCTGGGTATCGTTCATATTTTCGAACTTGACAATCCGCAAGTTCAGCCGCGTGAAAAGTCGATGATCAACGCAGGATTTGCACCGTCGGCAGAATTGTTCGGCCAAATTGACGAATTTGAAACCTGGTCGCAGATTTGTCTCAGGTATCTGGCGGGCAGTTAGATGTCCGGGAAGTGATTCAAGGGAGTGGATCATGAGAAAATGGATGTTCCTGTTGTTTTTCACCGTGCTGGTACCTGGCAGTCTCTGGTCGGTATCTGCTCAGGACAGCGCCCCTGCCGCTGCGGCGCCTCAGCCAGGCCGTCTGACCGAGGAACAGCTGGGAGAGATGCTGGGTGCCATTGGGCTGCAGCCCAAGAAATCCGAACAGCGATATGACTTTGCCTTCAAAATGAGCTACCGCGGAGAAGAATGGAAATTCTCCATGTCAGCAGTGCTCAGCCGAAACGGTGAATCCGTTTGGGTGATGGCATGGCTGGACCAGATTCCGCAGACTTCCGCCGAAGTGCCTCGCACCGCCCTCCTGCGACTGCTGGCTGCCAACGACCGTCTGGGTGAAGGCAAATTCTTCGCCTACATCCCGACGAACAAGCGATTTGTGATGCAGCGGGTGATCCCGAACCGGGATCTGACCAACAAGAAGCTGATGGAAACTCTGCAGGATCTGGCATCCAGCGTTGCGGACGAATATCCCACGTGGTCCGTATCCAACTGGGCACCGAAAAGCGAGCAGTCGGTCGCCGAGGATGCTGCGAGCAATCGTGGTGTGCCGGCCAACCCCACGGCAGCCAGCCGTTCACCGGCTGCTTCTGCTGCTCCGGCTGCCGGCGGCCAGCCGATCCGGTCATCTGATTCCAAAGGTAAGTTCGACAAGACCAGCGTGAACTGAGCTTCCGGCGAGCTGCAAAATTTGCGAAGGCCACGTGAAAACGTGGCCTTTTTTCGTTGTGCAGGTCGCCAAAGTGGCAGGGCGGATTCAAACCGACTATGATGATCGGGGAGGTTCGGGGACTTGAGGGCCCCGGTCTTCCGGGGCTGGCAGCGGCTGCAGATTCTGCCCCGGGCCGACTTTTTGGACCGACAGTCTGGTGCTGCTTTGCTGCGGCTTTCAGGACGATTTTCATGACCAGCAAGCGTGCGGTTGCTCAGCTTCTGCAGCACCTGTCTGCTGCTGGAATCACACATCTGCCCCGGGTTGACCTGCAGCGGCGGACGGTGGCTCCCGTGGCTGAAGAAGCGTCCGGCCCACGAAGCGTCGGCCGCCCCGGTGTGGTCCCGGCGGTCGCGGCTCCGGCGGCCACTCCCGGCCGTTCTGCCGCTCCCCGCACCGCCGCCTCTGCGCCTGCTCCCGCCAGGCCGCTCAGACGTGCCCCGGGATTGCGGGGAGCAGACGAGCTTGCGCCTTCGGCCGTGCGGATGCCCGAGCGGCTTCCGGAGGTGGACGCTGCAATTTCCGGTTCCCTGGAAACACCGGATGAGCGTGAAGCCGCGATGTGCTCGCTGCGGGGTGTTGTGGCGGCGTGCCAGCGTTGTCCGGAGCTGGCTGGTCGGCGCCGCCGGACGGTCTTCGGCGTGGGCAATGCAGCAGCCAGAATTCTGCTGCTGGGTGAGGCTCCCGGTCAGGAGGAAGACGAAACGGGCGAGCCGTTTGTGGGTCCTGCGGGACAGCTGCTGAATCGAATCCTTGCCGCCAGTCAGCTGCGGCGGGAGGACTTGTACATTTGCAACGTGCTGCGTTGTCGACCGCCCGGCAACCGCACTCCGCTTCCACAGGAAGCCGCGAACTGCCGCGAATTTCTGGACGCGCAAATTCGGGTGGTAAATCCGGAGTACATTATTTGTTTGGGGGCCGTTGCTGCTCAGAATCTACTGGGTCTGACCACTCCGATCGGCAAGCTCCGCGGTCAATTCTTCACGTACAACTCTGCGAAGGTTCTCTGCACATACCACCCCTCGTATCTGCTCCACAACGCCGACGCCAAGAAGTTTGTCTGGGAGGACATGAAATTTTTCATGAAGGAATTCGGGGTGGAGCTGAAATAGGGAATCAGCAGCGGCCGCAATCCGAATTTCCCCATTCGCATCCGGAACCCCGGTTTCGGCTTGTGAAACCCGCAGCCAGTACCTAATCTTGCCGGCTCCCGCCCATCTGTTTGGAGGTCCTCCAAATGCCCGCCCGCAGCCAACATTTACTGCCGTTCTCCGGCCTTCTTTCCGGCTCCTGCCCGGGCTCTCTGCCCCCGCTGCAGTTCCGGAGTCTGCTGCTGCTGTTGGTGCTTGCATCCCAAAGCGTTTCCTCCGCGATTGCTCAGGATGCCGTTGCGACCGCTCCCGTCAACGATCGCTGGAATCAGCAGGTGGTCCCTCTGCTGCAGCAGCATTGTTTTTCCTGTCACGGCCCCGACTCTCAGGAATCCGGCCTGCGGCTGGATACTCTGGCAGGGCTCAATTCCGGCGGTCATTCCGGGCCGCCTGTGATTCCGGGTCAGCCCGAAGAGAGTCTGCTGCTGGTGGCCGTGCGGAAGATTGATTCTTCACTGCAGATGCCTCCTGAGGGTCGTCTGACGCCGGAACAGATTCGGATCCTGGAGGAATGGATTCAGACGGGTGCGGTGCATGCTGACGGCCCGGTGCAGCCTGTCGTTCCGGCGGCCCCCTATGATCCACAGGAGGCCGCCCGCTTCTGGTCACTGCGACCTCTGGTGCGCCCCGCGGTGCCTACGGTTGAGGGTCCGCAGATTCGCACACCGATTGATGCGTTCATCAACCATGAGTTGCAGAAGCGAGGTTTGCGGCAGAATGCCGTCGCCGATCGTCTGACGCTGTTTCGCCGCGCCGCTTCACAGCTTACCGGGCTTCCGCCGTCACCTCAGCAGATCACTGAATTTCTGGCGGATTCTTCCCCGGAGGCATTGGATCGTGCTGTTGACCGGCTGCTGGCGTCACCCCACTACGGCGAACGCTGGGCCCGGCACTGGCTCGACGTGGTCCGCTACGCCGACTCCAATGGACTCGACGAAAACATCGCTCACGGGAATGCCTGGCGTTACCGCAACTACGTCATCAATTCGTTCAATGCGGACAAGCCCTTCAATCAGTTTCTGCGTGAGCAGCTGGCGGGCGACCTGCTGACGGAGGATCAGCCGGACCCGGTGGTCCGCAACGAGCGCCTGATTGCCACCGGATTTTTGTCGCTGGGCCCCAAGGTGCTGGCGGAGGGTGACGAGCGGAAGCTGCACCTGGACATTATTGACGAGCAGCTGGACACCATCGGTCGTTCGATGCTGGGTCTGACCATTGGCTGTGCACGCTGCCACGACCACAAATTCGATCCGATCTCGCAGGCCGACTACTACTCGCTGGCCGGCATTTTTCTCAGCACCAAAACCATGGAGTCGCTGAAACGCATCGCCAAATGGAATGAGAATTCCATTGCCACGGATGCGGACCGATCTGCTCTGACGATCCATCAGGAGCGGGTTGCAGCAAAGAAGGCGGAAGTCGACACATTTCTTGCCACTGCATCTGCTGCTGCCGGCCAGCCGATCCCGGAAGATCAGCTGAGTGCCGAGCAGAAGACGCGTCTGCAGCAGCTCCGCGAAGAGCTCAAGGCTCTTGAATCCGCCACACCGGAGCTCCCAACGGCGATGGGTGTTGCTGAGGGCACGATCGATTCGGCCCGCATTCTGCCCCGCGGCAACCATCTGGCTCCCGGCCGACGGGTGCCTCGCGGTCTCCCGCTGGTGCTGGACCCTGAGCGAACACTGCAGATCCCCGACAGTCACAGCGGGCGTCTGGAGCTGGCCAACTGGGTTGTGGGACCTGCAAATCCGCTGACAGCACGAGTGATCGTCAATCGCGTGTGGCGCTGGCATTTTGGCCGTGGCCTTGCAGCGTCCACGGATAACTTCGGGAAGCTTGGAGAGCCACCGCTGCACCCCGAACTGCTGGACTGGCTGGCGGTTGAATTTGTGGAGAGTGGCTGGTCGCTGAAGGCCCTGCACCGCCTGATTCTGAGGTCTCAGACCTGGCAGCTTTCCTCCACCCGCGACAATGCTGCCGCGGACAGCGATCCGGATAATCATCTGCACTGGCGGTGGAGCGTGCAGCGGCTGGGTGCCGAGGCTGTTCGCGACTTTGTACTGGCTGCCTGCGGTCAGCTGGACCCGACAATGGGTCAGTCGATGCTGCACGTGAAGAACCGCGAATTTCTGTTTGACCACACATCGAAGGACGGCACCCGCTACGACTCCTTCCGCCGTTCGATTTATCTGCCGGTGATTCGCAACAATCTGTACGACGCGATGTCTCTGTTTGACTGCACAGACGGTGCTGTTCCCAACGGTGACCGCGGTTCGTCCACGGTTGCTTCTCAGGCTTTGTTTCTGATGAACAGTCCGCTTGTGTTGCAGGCGGCCGAGAACCTCGCGCGGCAGCTGCTGGAGCAGTCTCCGGACTTTGCCGTTCGTGCCGATCAGCTGCTGCTCAGAACTCTGGGTCGTTCGGCGACCCCGGTCGACATCCAGAACCTGCAGCAGGCAGCGGAAAAACTCACGCGGCAGCTCCAGCTGGAAGCTCAGGCCCGAGGTGCTGATGCTGGTGCCGCCGCAGCGGCCACCAGTTCCTGTCCCACCGGTGATCCCGGCGGACTCTCGCCCGCGTCATTCTCCGGGGATCACTCGGAGCTGGCAGTCTGGACGAGTCTGTGTCAGACATTCCTGATGTCCAACGAGTTTCTTTATATCCGCTGAACATCCCGGAAACCGCCATGCAAGCATTTCCCTGCAGCCGCCGTCAGGCGCTGAAGTCCACTGCCGTTGGTTTTGGCAGTCTCGCATTTTCCGCGATGTGTCATTCGGCAGCGGCCGAGGACGCTGGTCGTTCACCATTTCATTTCGCTCCGCGGGCGCGGCGAGTGATCTTTATGTTCATGAAGGGTGGGCCGTCGCAGGTCGATACATTCGACTACAAGCCCAGGCTTCAGCAGGACGACGGGAAGCCGCTCCCATTCGCCAAACCACGCGTACAGTTCGCTCCCACCGGCAATCTGCTGGGATCACCCTGGCGTTTTCGGCCGCGTGGTGAGAGTGGTATTCCGGTGAGTGATTTGTTTCCGCACGTCAGTGAATGCGTGGACGACATCTGTTTTCTGAATTCGGTGCATGGCACCAACGCTGCGCACGGTGGAGCGGCGCTCAAGCTGCATACCGGCAGTGACAACTTCGTGCGTCCGAGCATGGGAGCGTGGGTGAGCTATGGTCTGGGGACCGAGAACCAGAATCTGCCGTCATTCATCACCATCTGCCCGACACTCGCCCACGGCGGCCTGAATAACTGGGGCTCCGCCTTTCTGCCGGCCCGCAACCAGGGAATTCCTCTGGGTGTCGCCAGTCAGCCGGCCACAGCAGCTGCCGTGAAGTACATTTCCAACGATCGCTGGTCACCCTCAGCACAGCGTCTGCAGCTGGACCTGCTGCAGCAGCTCAACCGCGATCATTCTCAGACGATTCCTGCCGAGCCGGACCTTGAAGCGCGGGCAGCGACATGGGAGCTGGCGTTCCGGATGCAGAACGAGATGCCGCGTCTGCAGGATCTCAGTCAGGAAACCGCAGCGACTCAGCAGCTCTACGGCCTGGACGATAAAGTCACCGAGAATTTTGCTCGCCAGTGCCTGATGGCCCGGCGTTTTGCGGAAGCCGGCGTGCGATTTATTCAGGTGACGCACAGCGACGCGTTTGTGCAGTGGGATCAGCACGGGGATCTCCGCAAAGGCCACTCGAAAAATGCGCTCGAGGTTGACCGTCCGATCGCTGGTCTGCTGAAGGACCTGAAACAACGCGGACTGCTGCACGACACACTGGTGCTCTGGGGCGGAGAATTCGGCCGCACACCGACGGCGCAGGGAACGACTGATGGACGCGATCACAACCCCGAAGGCTTCACGATGTGGATGGCAGGGGGTGGAGTGCGCGGCGGCATGCGGTATGGGGCGACCGACGAATATGGCTACTACGCACAGGAAAATCCGATGCACATTCACGACGTGCACGCGACCCTGCTGCATATTCTGGGCCTGGATCACCTGAAGCTGACGTGGCGGCACGCCGGCCGCGACTTCCGACTCACTGATGTGGCCGGAACCGTACACGACAGGATTTTCGCCTGAGTTATTCCAGCACCACCGGGACGGAAACGACCTGACCTTCCCGGATCACTTCGATGGTGATTCGATCACCCGGCCGATGACTCTCCACCTCTGACAGAAACTCATCAGGCTTCACCGTCTTTCTGCCGTTGACTCCCACAATCACGTCCGCTGTGGACACATCACGTGATTCAAACGTGAAGATTCCTCGCCTTGTGCGTCGAATCACGGGGCCTCGCAGGCCTGCCTTTTCCGCCGGCCCCTGGGGCACGAGGGTGATGATTCGCAGACCTTCTTCGGTCTTTGAGACTTCATCAATTCCAAATTCCGGGCGGATGAATCGCCCGTGCGCGATCAGCTCGGGCACAATTCGAGCGACGAGGTTGGAGGGGATGGCGAAGCCGATCCCCGAATTCTGTCCGGTGCGACTGGCGATGGCCGTGTTGATTCCGATGACTTCGCCGTGGGAATTCAGCAGCGGACCACCGGAGTTTCCGGGATTGATGGCCGCATCGATCTGAATGACGGACTTGATGGATCGGGCTTTGGTTACCGGCAGCGTGCGGTCAAGACTGGAAATGATGCCGGTGGTCATTGAGCGTTCAAGGCCGAAGGGGTTGCCGATCGCAAAGACCCGCATGCCAACCTTCAGCTCGGAGGAATCCGCGAAACGTACGGGGACGAGGATTTCCGGTGGAGCATTGATCCTCACGACAGCCATGTCGTTGATGGGATCGCGTCCGACAAGTTCTCCGTCAAATTCCTGACCGTCGTGCATGGTCACGAGGATCCGCTGAGCACTTTCGATGACGTGATTATTGGTGAGGATGTGACCGCGGTGGTCGAGCACGAAACCGGATCCGGAATCGGCGGTTGGATTTTCACCGAGCAGTCCTTTGGCGGCACCAATTCGCGTGGCGATGTTGACCACACTGCGGTCGTTGGCCTGATAGACGAAAGCGGCCACGGCCTCGTCAGGGGCGAGCCCGGCGGCGTTGTAGACTCGAGGAGCCGGGATATCGCTGAGGGCGTCCTGAATGATGCGTCTGTCACCAATATCGGCCGCAGGTTCGGTGTCAGCGGACTGGGAGACGAATCGCTGGGCGCGCTGCGGTGGCTGAGCCTGCAACGGTGCACCGGCCCAGGGGAGCTGTTGCAGCAACAGGACCGCTCCGGCAGAAACTGCTGCTGATAGCCCGCACCACACCGCCGTCCGCATTCCTCGCCCCTCCCTGTCTCCGGACACTGGTTCAGCAAATCCTGCCGATGTCAACTTCAACTCCTGCCAAATACAGCATATCGGCTGCGGCCTGCCGGCAAAATCAGAAAAATCGAAAAAGTCGCTTTAATCGTTAAAGCTTAACACGCGGATTTGCCGACCTGACGAGTACACGGATCTCCGGTTCCCGGAAAAGTGCGTTTTCCGGCGGATGCCTCCGCTCTCAGATCGGAACTCTCTCCCATGCGCCCCACCGTCCTGCTGCTCGTCAGCTCTCTCTCACTGTCCCTCACCGGCTGCTGTCTCGAAGTCTCCGGCGGTCGTGATTCTGTGTTCCGCAGCAGCAACAGTCGCCACAGCGACAGCTGCAAATGCGGTCAGCATCACGGTACTGGCCGCTCCACCAGCAGTTCGAAATCCAGCCGTCCCGTACGCAGGACGCGACCGCTGTTTGCCGGCGATCGCTGGAATGATCAGCAGTTCACATCCAACGGATGCTGTGATTTTTGCCCGCCGAGCCCAGGTCTCTGTGACAGCTGTGGCGAATGCGGCAGTCCCGCATTCGCCGGTCCGGACTGCTCCGCGCCGCAGCCGATCTGGTCGCCCGACCCTTCCTGTCATGCTCCGGTCTGGACAGCTGATCCAGGTTGCCATGCTCCGGCAATTCCGCAGCCCCAGTTTGTTCCGTCGGAACCGGGATGCCAGGCACCTTTTGGCATGGCGCCGCCGGTTTCGATGCACGGTCCGGGCTGTAATTGTGGTCAGCATGGTGCTCACGGACATCCGGCTCCGATGCCTCACCAGCCGGGAAGCTCTGTTCCTGCCCCTGCCCATCATCATCCGCCGGGTCCGGCGCCGCATTTCGCCGCTCCTGGTGAACCAGTGCAGCCGATGCCGGTCCCCCCGGCCGAAACACCGGTGCCCATGCCGAGTCCGGAGCCGATGCCGGCACCAGGTCCAGCCAATCCGGTTGAGCAGACCAGCTGGGAAGTACCAGTATTCCCTGCGATTCCGTGAACAGCGACACTGCCGAGTTTGCCGGCATCAGGCAGCAGAAACTGCCGCTGGGGTCTTGCCAACGGTCAACTGGGGCGTTTAGGATGACGATCGAACGCCAACAGGGGATCGCGCGCCGTGCGGCTGGCTGTGTTTTGGGCAGGTGAAGGGGAACGCAGTGAATCGAAAGCAATTTGTAGCTGCGGCCTTTGCGGCCGCGATTCCGGCTTATCTGCTGGTCGCCTCCATGGTCTGGGCCCTCTTCCAGGGCGGTATGCTGGGTGACGAGGCCAAAGTTTCCGCAGCACTGTGGGTGATTTTCGTGATTGCTGCTCTGGGCGGCATTATTATCGGAGTGCTGCCCTTTGCGATCGTGATTTTCCCGGGCCTGTATCCGATCGCCGCAGCTGGCACATCCTCCGGCGGCCCGGCAACGGCTCCTCCAGTGGACACCTCTGACAGAACCGGCGGTGCGGCGAAGGGCGGTGCCGGTGACGAGGACGAATTTGGTGGCGAGGAAGAATTCTCAGACTACGCCGACGACGCATCGGCGGAGTTCGACGAGTACGATGAATTCGCCGAAGAGGTCGAAGAAGAGCCCCCGCAGCCTAAGAAAAAGGGTCGTAAGTAGGCGGTTTTGCCACGCGGGGGTCGCTCGTGATCAAATCTCCAGCCTGTCCGATCTGCAGCAAGCCGATCGACGAACCTGCGACCTGCCGCACATTCCCTTTCTGCAGCAGTCGCTGCAGGCAGGTGGATTTTATTCGCTGGTGGGATGGTCGCTATGCGGTGGTGGAGGATCTGGCACCGCCAACGGGGAATGGCCCTGTTCCTGACCAGGCGGCGATCGAGGATTTGGACCTGACCGAGTACGACTGATCAGATGTTCTTATAGACCGACTCGAAATCGATATCGTAGCGTTTCATCTTTTTGTAGAGCGTAGTGCGGTTGATACCGAGAGCTTTGGCCGTTTTCTGACGATTCCAGCCGGTGCTTTCGAGTGCGTGGATGATCAGTTGTCGTTCTGGTTCGCTGAGTGCTGCCTTGAGTGAGGCGTTTCCGAGGTTGGCGGCGACGGTGGTCCGATTTTCCTGCCCGACAAACAGTTTTTCGGGGAGGTCACCGGTGGTGATCCGTCCGTCTCTGCAGAGCACGACAGCGCGTTCGATGACATTCACCAGTTCGCGAACGTTTCCTGGCCAGGCGTAGTTCTGCATGGCGTGGATCGCCATATCGTCGATTTCCGAGACTTTGCGTCCGGTTTGTTCACAGAAGTAATTCATGTAGTGCTGGGCCAGCAGCGGGATATCACCGATGCGATCCCTGAGGGCGGGCTGTGTCAGCGTGATCACGTTGATCCGATAGTACAGATCTTCGCGGAATCGTCCCTGGCGGACGGCATCTTCCAGATTGACGTTGGTGGCCAGTACGAGCCTGACATCGACCTTGTGGGTTACGTTGCTGCCGACTGGTTCGAATTCCCGATCCTGAAGAACTCTCAGGAGTTTCACCTGCAGTGCCGGCGAGGCGGTTGCGATCTCATCGAGGAACAGGGTACCGCCATCTGCCTGCAGGAACTTGCCGACCTTGTCGTGAGAAGCTCCGGTGAACGCCCCGGCGACGTGTCCGAAGAGTTCGCTTTCGAGGAGTGTTTCGGGGAGAGCACCGCAGGCCACTTCCACGAATGGCTTTTCGCGGCGATTGCTCAGCTGATGGAGGGCACGGGCCGTCATGGTTTTGCCGGTGCCGCTTTCGCCGAGGATGAGCACGGTGGTTCGCGTGTCAGCCACGCTTTCCATCAGCTCAAACATCCGCAGCATTTTGTAGTCCTTGCCGATGACGCTGGACAAACCAAAACGCTGACTGAGCTGTGCTTTCAGCTTGCGATTTTCTTCTACGATCTGCCGCTGACCGATGGCCCGTTCGATGGAGAACCGCAGCTCTTCGTCGATCACAGGCTTTGTGAGGTAGTCGAAGGCTCCCATCCGAATGGCCTCAACAGCACTCTCAATGGTGCCGAAGCCAGTCAGCAGAATGACGGACGTTTCCGGAGCATGCTCACGGGTCCACTGCAGCAGGTGGAAGCCGTCGTAGTCCGGGAGGTTCACGTCGCAGATCACCACTTCAAACGGAAATTCTTCCATTCGCGTGAGTGCTTCTGTGCAGGTGGATGCCGTTTCGGTGCGGTGCCCCAGACTCCGCAGGTAATCCGCCATGGCGGACTGAATATGTCGATCGTCGTCAACTACCAGGAGTGAACCAGACGAATTGCGAACCATGCTCAACCTCACACAATGCCTGCAGATTTCATCCGGTTGCCTTAACTGCGTTCGTCAACTCTGAGGAACGTTCCGAATGCGTTGATTGCGGGCACTGCGAAAACTAGGTCGCGCCGATTCCGCAGGCTGATGAGTTCCTTCATCAGCAGCCTGTTTTCCGGTTGACTGCCGGTGGCGAAGCTGCAGATCCGTCACATCCGGCAGAACCGCGCCGGACGGTGCCTACAACTGGAGGTAACCGGAGCAGCGTCCGGTGGTCAGGGCACAGACGATCAGCTGGACTGCGGTGAACAGCAGCCACCAGCCACGGGAACTGCCTGTTTGGCCGCCGGTGACCGAGTTGCCTGGGGCCAGCAACGGGAGTGCGGCAATCGCAGCCCACGGCGTGATAAATGTCCACAGCCGTGCAGCTTCCCCCTGATTTTTTCCAGACAGCAGCAGCAGCAGCCAGACGATCAGCAGAGCGGTGGCAAGCGGTGCATGGGGATCTGCGGGCAGGCGTAAGAATAGCCGCCGCAGCGTCTGCCACAGGCCTGCGGCCGCGGCGAGGGCCAGCGGTGCCCCGGCTGCCATCGCGAGCTCCAGCGGGTTGACAAGCAGCCATTTCCACCACGTCCGCGGGTACTCGCTGTAGAATGCTGCATGGTTTATCAGGTTCTGAGGCCAGACCACCCATGGCCGACAACTGGTCAACACTCCGAAAGCAAACAAGGCAGCCACCAGTGCGATGGTGAATCCAGCCCAGAACCGGAGCGTATCCCGCCATGTCACGCCCGACGTCCGCAGCAGCTCGAGCAGCGTCCAGAGTCCTGCCGCAGCGAGAACGGGGAGGTGGGCCAGACTCGTTTGCAGGCAGGCAAAAGCCCAGGTGCCGGCAAGGGCTCCGCAGATCGCCTGCTGCCAGCGTCCTTTCAAGGCAAGGCCGCGGCCGGTAAACAACAACAGCAGACCGCCCGTGGTTGCATAGCAGCAGTCGGAGCGGGGCAGGAAAACGGAAACGGCAGGCAGCCCGGCCGTCAGCACGGCTGCTCGCCATGCGGATCGGTACCCGGTTAGGGGTTCAAGCAGCCACAGTGTACAGACCGGCAGGCAGGCACAGCAGCAGAATGCGGCGGCGGAAAGCAGCACGAGTGCCGCCAGTTCGGGCTCTGTCAAACGCGGAGCCAGAGCAGCCTGCTGTTCAAGACTGCGAAAGTACTGCAGCGCGGAACCGTCAGCAAAGCTCACGATTGCCCGGGACATATCCGGAGAATTTCTGGTTCCCAGCAGCAGCAGGCGGTTCAGCAGTGGCAGGCCTGGGGGGTGGGTACCGCGATGCAGGACATCTCCGGCGGCGGCTTCCGCTTCGCAGCCTGCCAGAAATTCGGGAATGGACCGGGTGTCGGCAACGGCATCGAGGAAATAGCCGGTTGCCCACGGGTCATAGTTCACCCACAGCCAGCGAAGTTCGCGGTGCGGTGACGGAGTGGCGGAAATCGCTGCAGCCTGCCATGCGGCAGCACCTGTGGCGAGCAGCGGCAGCAGCAGCCATCTCTGCCACGGCCGCAGACGGGAGCAGACGCGATCGCCGGCGGCGGCAATTCCGAGGAGCAGCGTGCCGATGATGAATGCCGGAAGGCTGCGTTCAATCCACTCCGGCACGTCCGCTGGTGCAGCGAGCCGGGGCCAGACCCATTCACCGGGAATGCCGAGCGGCAACCAGTCGGGGAGCAGCAGCCCGAGTGCCGCGAGCCCGCAGGCGGCGCAGCCACCCAGCAGCAGTCGCTGACCGGGTGGCTGGCAGTTCGGCTGTGGCATCTGACTGCCATCCTGAGGAGATCAGTGAGGAGCGACGGAGCCACCTTCGGCGAGTGCTGTTTTCTTCGGTGGGTGGAAGAGCACGGCGAGGGCGATGGCGGCGACAACCGAGGCGGCGAGCGGTACCTGGAAGAGTTGGCGGAAGTCAACGACGTTTTCGCCGTTAACGAGGGAGGTGCTGCGTGCGAGCAGGGCCGGGCAGAGCGAGTTGGCAGCGAGGGCACCGAGGCCGAGAATCATGACGTTGAACAGCCCCTGGGCGCTGGTGCGGACGTCCTTCGGGAAGTATTCGTCGACGAAGATGTAGACGGTCGCGAAGAAGAACGCGTAGCAGATCCCGTGTACCACCTGAATCGCGATGATGGCGGAGCGGTCGGGGTACCAGGTGTAGATGGCGAACCGCAGGGCATGTCCGAGGACCCCCACGATCATGGTGGTACGCCAGCCGAGCGTTCTGAGGGCCACGCCCAGAACGAGCATGGTGGTGATTTCCGCGATTTGCCCGATGCTCATCACGGGCATAACCCAGTTACCGGGCACTCCCACCTGAGACGACTGCAGGAACGAACCGGTCCAGTTGAAGTAGCAGTTGTGAACGAAGGAATCGAGGAAGGCCACGATCCAGAGCACGAGGACGAAGGGGTGTTTGAGGAGTCGCAGGGCTTCGACGAAGGCGAGTGACTGAGAGCCACCGGGTGCGGCGGGTTTTGGGGGCGTGTGGGGCAGAGTGAGGCTGTAGGCGGCGAGCAGCAGCGAGGCGATGCCGGAGACAATGTAGGTATATTTTGTGGCTTCTCGCAGGGCGTCACCCTGCAGTCCGCTTTTCAGCACAGTGCCGAGCCAGCCAACGAAGGTGGAAGCATTTTCGGCCTCGACAGCCTTCCAGTCGACGAAGATGAATGTGAAGGGCAGAGATGCTGCGATCCAGCCGATGGTGCCTCCCAGACGGACAACACCGAATTCGGCCTGGGCGTCCTTCATATTGGCGAAGGCCACAGTGTTGGTGATGGAGATGGTGGGTACGTAGAGCACGCAGTGCACGGACATGAGGGCGAAGAAGGTCCAGAAATCGGTGACGAAACCGAGTCCGAGCATGGCCAGTCCGCCAACGAGGTGGCTGAAGGCGAGGAAGCGCTCAGCGGCGAAGTTGCGATCAGCGAACTGATTGCTGAAGAACATTCCCAGCAGTGAAGCGATGGGAAAGGCGTTCAGAATCCACGACTGTTCCGAGGGTGAGAATCCCAGGAGCGGCAGGTAGCCGAAAATCAGCGGCAGCCACGCGCCCCAGATGAAGAATTCGAGAAACATCATGAAAAACAGGCGCGTCTTCATAAGCGGTGGGCCGAACGGTGGGAGGAAAACGGAAGAGCCGGTGCGAGTCGTGCACCGGGTGTATCAGACAGGCAGATGATGACAATTGAGGGAGTGAACGGCAACCGTTCAGCACTCCCGTTACCCGGCGGATTAGCGGAAATTTCCGAGCTGCACTGTCGAATCGGGCTGGAAACCTGAGGCACCGTCACTCTATCCTCAGCTGCCCACCCGTTCCGCAGCTGCCTCGTACCGGACGGCTGCAGGCAGGCCGTCACAGAAAGTCGGAGTATGGATCTGAACGACACACCGAGTTCCGCCCTGCCGGAGGCAATTGCCGGGTCGGTGACAATTCTGCTGCAGCAGATCCGCCGGGGTGAACAGGACGCTGTGCAGCCTCTGTTTGAACTGTACTTTGGCCGCCTGGCGGCATTGGGCAGAGCGTTGCTGCCGGAACGGTTTCAACGCATGGCGGACGGCGAAGATCTGGCTCTCGAGGTGCTGACGGCATTCTTCGCAGCCGCCGGCAGCGGATTGCTCCCGGAACTAAAGACTCGCAGCGACATCTGGCGCATGCTGGCGCGGCGTCTGCAGCAGCGTGCAGCCAACGAGATTCGGCGACAGACCAGTCAGAAAGCCGGCGAGGGTCGCGTTCGCGGCGAGTCGGTGTTTATTCCGGCAGGTGGAACGGCAGAGTCCGGAGGTCTGGACGAGGCAGCGGATCATCGAATGGATGCGTTGCTGCAGGAATTGCACCGCGACCTTGTTGAGCGACTGGAAGACCCGTTGCTGCAGAACATTGCCACATTGCTGCTGGAAGGACACAGCGTGGACGAAATCGCCGCCACTCTGAATCGCTCACGGGCGACAGTTTACCGCAAGCTGGACCTGATCCGTGCTGAGTGGCTGGAGTGAACGCCCGAGACCGGGTACGCGGAGCCCAAAACAACGAGCCGCCGGGCGGAAGTCCGCGGGCAAAGAGCACTGCAAAACGCGTTGCTGACGCCGCGGGCAGGGATCCGCACCAGGGTGCGAATCGCAACCGGGGGCTTCCGCCACACCTGAGCCGCAGGGCGGGAGCCCGCGGGTAAAGAGTGCGGGCACCGCGCTGCAGATGCCGCGGGCGGGGGCGCGCACCAGGGTGCGAAGACGCAACCTGTGGCTTCCGCCACACATGAGCCGCAGGACGGGAGCCCGCGGGTGAAGAGCGATGGCACCGCGCTGCCGACGCCGCGGCAGTGGTGCGCACCAGGGTGCGGAGGGCGTAACCGGGGGCTTCCGCCCGCCCGCTCACAATGCTGCTGACGCCGCGGGCAGGGGTGCGCACCAGGGTGCGAAATCGCAACCGGGGGCTTCCGCCCGTCCGCTCACAATGCTGCTGACGCCGCGGGCAGGGGGCGCACCAGGGTGCCAAATCGCAATCGGGGGCTTCCGCCGTCCGCTCACAATCGTGGCAAATGCAGCAACATCGCATGAGCCGCGGGGCATATTCCCGAGGCTCTAAGTTCTGCGGGAGCTTTGTTCTTCCGGTGCTGAAATCTCAATCGGTGCAGCGTGGCTCGCTTCGGGCACTGCGAGCATCGAGACCCGCGGTTGTGCACGGCTCCGAAATTCGGCCCTCACCGTCGGACTTCAGAATCGTGGCCTGCAGAGACTTACTGCCGCACGGCGTCGCTGCCGGTTGCCGTGCGAGGTTCTGTACTGCGAACGAAGCACCAGCGGTGGCCGGAGGGGCTGTGGGTGATGCAGAAATGATGTTCTGCGGCTGCCGGGGTTTCGTGAACGGTGATAAGGGTACGGCGGCCGTCGTCGGACAGGGCCGTCCATGTGCCGGCTGCGAGGTTTGCGGGCAGCGGGATAGCTTCTTCGACGGGGGGCAGCGGAGTTCCTTCAGCGGGAATTGACGCAGGAACGATCGGCACGCTGATGGGCTGCGATTGCTGAGCCGTGTTGGCGTTGCTCACGGCGGCCAATGGTTTTCCAGCGGCACTTCGGGAGGCCAGCACGTGCTGCTGAATGGCACGTTGATCCGCATCCCAGATCGCCATAAACAGGGTGGCGGCAAGAATGACGACCGAAAGACGCAGGTTCATGGCTGGATTCCCGTTCTCCAAAGAAAGATGCGAAGTGGGTATCGTCCGGATTCGCCGGAATTCTGCTGGAATTCCGGGCGTCGGCATGGCAGACCGGTCGGACCGCGAAAGGGAATCCGAATAAAACGATTGCGGCGACTGCACAGGCCCGGCAGTTCCTGCAGAGAATTCCCCTGCGGCCTCACGGCCACCTTCGAAAAGAACCCGCACTGTCATCTGGCACGGCAATTTCAGCCTGATAATATCCACGCCACCGCCATTCCCGGCCCTGCCCCCTCGGCCTGCTCAGGAATCCCCGCTTGCCTCAGAAAATTCTCATCGATGCGGACCCCGGCATCATCGACGCCCTGGTGGTTCTCGCCGCCCTCGCCGACCCCGCTCTGGAAGTGCTGGCGCTTACCCCCTGTTCCGGCAGTGTGAGTGGTCTGCAGGCGACTCGCAATCTGCAGTACCTCACCGGGCTCCTCGACCCGCTCCGGCACCCGCGGATCGGACTGTCTGACGAACGAGTCTCCCCTGCCGACCAGATGCCGCAGGGACTCCCCCATCCGCAGGTGCTGAACGGCAGGTTCGGGCTTGGCGAAACGGAACCGCTGGTCCCCGATCTTGTGCACCGCCGCGAATCTGCGCGGTTGATTGTGGATCTGGTCCGTGAATTCCCTGGCGAACTGCGAATCCTTACCCTTGGTCCGCTCACCAATATTTCTGCCGCCTTCGATCTCGACCCCGAGCTCCCTGTGCTGCTCAATGGCTTGATTTGTCTTGGCGGCACACTGTCTTCCGGCGGTGACGTCACCGCTGCGGCGGAATTCAACATCTGGAGCGATCCTCAGGCCGCTCGCAGTGTCCTGCGATCACCCGTCGGAAAGATCCTCGTGCCGCTCGAAATCATGCACGGCCCCGGGCTGACCTTCGAAGACATCGATCGCCTAACCGGCTTGATTCCCTCCACTCCCGTCGGTGAATTTTCCGCCGCATTGCTCCAGTACGCTGCACGCACCAGCCGCCAGTTTCTGCCGTGCGAAGAAGTCCAGCTGCCAGCCGCTGCGGCGCTGGCCATCGCTGCCGGTGCCACCAGAATGGAGACTCAGCAGGCCGCTGTGGACGTGGAAACCAGCGGTGAACTCACGGCTGGAGCTCTGATTATCGACCGCCGCCGCTTCAGCCAGACCCCCGTCTCCGCGGAAATCGTCACCGGTCTGGACCATGCTGCCGTCCTCGATCATTTCTGCCGGGGAATCCGCAGGGCTGCCGTGAGGTGAGAGGCGTGGGCACTTGCTCAGTGGCCTCGAATTTCCGGCAAAGTGTGTTGCCGGCAGAGTGAAGCGGTGACAGGGAAACCGGATGTCGCGTTTTGAGATTCCTCCCCGAACCACTTCTCCGCGACGAGTCGTGCGGGGGATGTTGATCCCGGCTAACTGTGCGTGCCCGCGCGGCCAACGTTGCACGAGGAGCGAACCGGGGCTCAACCGGCCGATTGGCATCGACCGCCACGCCTTTCATGATCGATTCCAGGCGTGTGAACGGAAACCGGGGCCTCCAACGCATCTGAAACAACAGAAAGTCAACGCCATTGGGCTGCCGCTCGGCGACTCAGGTGCGTTGTCCTGTCCGGACAATTCTGTGTCAGCCGCGCGGCACATCCCGGGCGTAGCAGCAATCCGTCGCGTCTATGCCGCTGCTCTTCGTCTTGCGAAGCAGCTGCGAATATCCAGCACCGCCTCGACTACATCGGCGACATCCTGATCAGACATTGCCGGTGAGAGTGGCAGGCTGACCATGTTTCTGAAGGCCGCATGGGCTACTGGAAAGTCGTCCGGCTGCCAGCCATAGCGGTTGCGGTAAAACGAGTGCATGTGAATGGGAATGAAGTGCACTGAACTCCCGATATTGCGAGCCGTGAGTTCTTCGATGAAGCGATCCCGATCGATGGACAGCTCGGCCGGGCGCAGTCGCAGCACGTAGAGGTGATGGGCGTTGGTGACATGACTGCGAGTCACGGGTGTGAGGAATGCGGCATGGGGAGCGAAGGCAGCGTTGTAGGTCTCGACAATCTGTTTCCGCCGCGCCTGCATGCGGTCGAACCTCCGCAGCTGCTGCAGTCCCAGAGCAGCCTGAATGTCGGTCATATTGTACTTGAAGCCGGGTTCGACGATGTCATAGGCCCACTTGCCACCCGCCGCGTACCGACTCCATGCTTCGCGGTTCATGCCATGCAGTCCCACCACGCGTGCTCTTCCGAGCAGTTCGGGGTCGCCGGTGAGCATACCGCCTTCGCCGGTGGTTAGATTCTTTGTGGCGTAGAAGCTGAATGCCGTGAGATTGCTGCCGCAGCCGATTGGCTGGCCTTCGAAGGCAGCCCCCACTGCGTGTGCGGCATCTTCGATCAGGTGCAGGCCGAATTCATCAGTAATCGCGCGGATGGCATTGAGTTCCACAGGGTGGCCGGCGTAGTGCACCGCGATCACGGCTTTTGTGGCCGGTGTCACAGCGCGGGCAACACCATCAGGCTGGATATTCAGCGTGTCGGGTTCGACATCGACGAGTACCGGTCGGGCGCCGACGTGTTCGATTACGTTGACGGAAGCTGCAAAGGTAAGTGGAGTGGTGATGACTTCGTCACCGGGGCCGATGTTCAGCACTTTCAGGGCGACGTGCAGTCCGGCGGTGCAGGAGTTGAGTGCCAGAGCAGCGGGGGCACCCACCGCCGTGCAAAACTCACTTTCGAACTGGCGTGTTCGGGGGCCTGCAGTGAGCCAGCCCGAACGCAGGGCAGCAATCACTTCTTCGATTTCTTCGTTGCCAACCAGTGGCAGCGAAAATGACAGGAACTGCTGGCGCACCGTTGACCTCCATGTCACGGGGACTGCTGAGAATTGGATTCGCGGGCCGGATTGCCACCGAGGCCGCTGGCGGATTCTAGTCGGCTGCTGCGGCATCTTCCAGTGCAGCAGTCCCCGCCTCGAAACAATTCCACGGTATCACAGCATTTTCCATTGGTTTTGTCTGGAATTCGCCAGTAGACTTTGCGGGGTTTTCTGGTCCCATCCAACCGCCTTTGCCGAGCCGCCTGTGATTCGTCGCCTGCCTGTGCTGCTGGCCCTGCTGATCCTGCTCGTGATCATCCCCTGGAAGGCCCTGCGGCTCCTCCCGCGGCTTGTGCATCAGGCACAGACACCCTCCGCACTCTTCAACCTGCCTCCGCAGCGGGAAAACTTCCTGCAGCTCCAGCAAATGCTCAGGCAAACCCGCGAAGCCCGGCACACGCTGCAGGCAATCCAGCTGGCAGAGCGGCTCACAGGGGAATTCCCTGCCGATCCGGAAGCGTGGTTTGAAGCCGCCCTGACAGCCGCTTCCACTGGCAGTTTTCAGGAAGCCCTGCTGCACCTGAATAAGGCGGCCGATCTGGGATTTTCAGATCCTGATCGTCTGAATTCCGCTCGAGAATTCACCGCCGTCTCAAAGCTCTCGGCGTTTCAGGAATTGGCCGCAAGGATTCGCGAATCGGCGGTCCGCCAGCCTGCTGCCGGCTCCGATGTGGCTCCGGCTCTGATTCGCGGCACAACAGCGCTGGTGACCGACCGCAATACTCGCTGGGAACCCGAACGTCTCACGCTGACTTCAGAATTCAGAGCTGCCGGCCCGGCTTCGTCCACCTGCAGCGGGCTCGACACCCCTGCCGCCCGGCTGGTGAACGACTGGGTCAGCGAGGGCACTGCCGCCGGTCTGCAAGGAATTCTCTACGACAACCGGGATCGCGGCCATTCCACGCTCGATCGGGATACATGGCCGCAGCTTGTCTTCGTCCGCTACTCCCCGGAAATCCGTGCGGCTGGGGGCGATTTTGGATTCCGTCCGTGGCAGCGGTTCAATTTGCCCACCTTCGGAAATGCATCGACGGCGCTGGTCGGGCCGATTTTCTGGCGAAGTAATCCGAGAGCCATGCTGGGCAACCCGCTGCACGCCACGCTGATGCTCCAGCACTACCTCAGCAATCAGCTCTACTGCGCTCCCGAACACAACGACTTCGATCCTCCGCACGGCGATGTCTACCCGGCCAACGCCCCCTGCTGGCTGATCTCTCAGGGTTCATCCGGCTCTGACCAGCCGTTTCTTCGGGCGATTGCCCTGACGCTTGCCGCATTCCCGCCCGAAACCCGCAGGAAACTCGAAAGTGAGGGCCTGCTGATGCATGCCGTGCAGTGGACTATGCGTCAGTCACTGCGGTCCGTTAAGACGGCTGAGGACTTCTTTACAGGGCTGGCACACCCCACTGTATTCCGCGAAGAGCAGCTGGATCCGGAACGGATGGTTCGGCTGGCACATTCCATGTCTGTGGATCGAATTCCGCCACTTGTGCGGCTGCAGGTGCTGCGTGAAACGACGGCCCGGCATGGCGTCGATTATTTCTCCGGCGGACCCGGGGAAGAACTGCTCACACACCCGCTGCTGATCGCCCGCGTCCACCGCAGCGTCGCTCGAAAACGTTCCATCGTGGTGCGGGCCACCGCTGCAGGCGCGGATCTGCCTCAGCCCAGGACATTTCGCTGGCAGGTTCTGCAGGGTGATCCGCAGTACGTCGAAATTCGACCGCTGAATCCCGACGCGAGTGCTGCGATGGTGACGTTCACATGGCAGCCTGCGCACCCTGTGCAGTCAGCTCCGGAACTGTCCACCAGCCGTGTGGATGTGGGAGTCTTCGCCGAGGTCGGTGGGGTGCCTTCCATGCCGGCAATGATTTGTTCCTGCACCTTCCCGACGGAACAGCGGGTGTACGACGGCGACAGGCTCGTTTCGATTGACTACGCCGCAGCCGCCGTGTCAGCCTGTTACAGTGACCCGCTGCTTGTACCCACTCGCAACTGGAAGGACACCTACCAGTACGATTCCGCCGGTGAATTAATCGGCTGGGTCCGCACAACCGCCGGCCTGCTGCCGCAACGGTTCACGGCTGACGGAGAGTTGTCTTCGGACCCCGATCAACCAGCGGCTGCTCCTGCTCCGGTGCAATACCTGCTCAAGGACAATCCGGAGAATCGTCCGGAACTGATCTGGCAGTCCCGCTGACCTCGTGTGGTTCTCACTGCCGGCCGGGACTCAGCGTGGCCCCTCTGCCGGGACCTCGCCCGTACCCGCACCGGGATTCGCAGTGAAGCGAATGGGGCCAGCAGACCCGGCATGAGCGGCGGGAAGGCAGCGAACCTCAATGTCGTCCAGATGAATTTCTGCCTGGCCGGTGAGGCTGAACGAGACTCGGAACTGCCCATCCTTCGCGATCGGGCGAATCATTTCGAAGGGAATCCAGTCCGAACGCAGCTCCGGACGGAGTGCCAGTTCGGGCCCCAGTTCTGAGTCGTGGATCATCAGGGGGCGACGAGAGCCGGCCGTCACCGCAAGACCGCGCCGCACCTTGCCTCGAACCAGCATCACATCGCCGGCCGTCACCGGAATTTCCGGTGTGGAGACGGTCAGCGGCATGAGATCATCGCGTGTCCCGGACTTGACCGAGGCATCTGAGTACCATGCAGCAAGCCTCAGCAGGCGACCGCTGCTGCCGCTGGTGATCAGATCCGTGGTGGTCGAAAAGATGGCGTTTCCAGCTGACTGCCGTGTCCAGCCCTCCTGAAAAGGTGGCTTCGGCGAATCAAACGCACCGCCCGGCAACAGGTTTTCGGTTATTCGGGACTGCTGCTCGCGGAGTGTTTGCAGGAGCCTCCAGTGCTCGGGAAGTGTGGAAAAGGAAATCGCGTGCGGCGAAGCGGTGGGCGCCGTGAGTTCCGCGGCGGCATCCTTCCAGCAGAGGTGCTGCAGCAGACGCAGATTTCTCAGAGCATCCGCTGCGAACAGTGAAGCTTCCCGAAAGTCATTGCTCCTGCGTTCGTGGCTGCCACGATCCAGAGCTTCTCTGGCGGCAGCCAGCAGTCGGTCGGCGCCAGCCGGAACAGAGTGCTGTTCGCGAAGCAATTCGAGTGTCCCAAGCACCCGCACGTACTTCAGTGAAGCCAGTTCCAGCGATTTGGTGGCGGCATTCGCTGACATCGCCTGGATCCGCTGTTCCAGCCCCCGAATAATACCGGTGTCAGACGTCACGACTACCATCGCACTGCGATCAAAATTACTGATTCGAATCGCCAGCCCGCCCGCAGTTACCTCCCGCGGCAGGCTGCGTACGCCGCTCGTGGAAATCTGCCACGCAGAAGCCGTTTCTGAGGCCGCCACAATCATGCTGACTTCACGCTCGTACATCGGAGCAGGCACGAACTGCGAAACGTCATCCCACGCAACCGCCAGAATCAGAGTGGCGCCGGGACTGCTGATTACCGCCGCATCATGGCCAGCCGGCGAATCCAGACCCGTGACGGTCACACCGGAAGGCGTGCCATTGAGGGACAGAGCCAGTGAAGACTGAGAACGTCCACGCGGCGCGGGTGAATCGGGATCGGACGCGGGCTGCAGCGCCAGGTAGCCTTCCCGACGACCGCGGGCAAGAAATGGTTCCAGCAAGGAAATTTCCAGATTCGCCAGCTCGATCGCCAGACTGATCTCGCGGTCGTGCGGCTGATCCGGCTGCAGACGCTTTGTTTTCCAGTATCCGAGGCCGCGGTAGCCCGCCGATAACGCCGCATACACCTGATGCTGCACCTGCTCCGGCTCGACCAGTGGCTGCACGCCGGCACCACGCCACGACTGCTGCAGAGCAGATGGCTCCGTCTGAATCCATGTCCATGGGAATGACAGTTGCCCTGCCATCTTCTGACGATGCAGCAGCAGATTTCGCAGTGCACCAAAGCCTTCTTCGCGCCCAACCACGTGCCGCCCCAGCCCCACGAGGTCGATCTCACGCGCAGCCGCACTCTCCGAGCCTGTCATGTCCGCCATCTGCAGACGCTGATAAACCCGATCCGCACTCCGCACCTCCCGCGACCATGCCAGCAGCTGCGGCAGATCCTGCGGTGAAACTCGAGTGCCGTAATACCAGCCGGAAACGTGCGGACAAAACTGGTCCAGCGGCGGTAATGAACGCAGCACGGTCGAGAAATCGCCCGGCTGAAATTTCGGATGCGGCGGCGTCGCCAGCACCGCATAACGCTGCTCCCACAACTCCCGCGAACGTTCCGTCTCACCGAAATCCGCAATCCACACGGCGTTCACACCGAGCTCCTTTAGCTGCTCCGTGTGCTCCTGATGATCCGGGATCATCCGCAGCACCACAGGCCTGCCACTGAGCATGATTGCGCCCAACTCAACATCCAGTGGGGCGAAGGTTCGCTCATCCGACGGCTGATCCGCATCGGCATGCAAGGACTCAATCAACTCACGCACCGATTCCGGGGGCACGATCGATGGGCCGGATTGAGCATCGCCAAGGTCCAGCCAAACTTCCCCTGGCACCGCCTCCGCCAGAAATGCCACTCCGGTAATCACAGCCTCCTGCATCCGAATATCAGATCGGTTGAGCTCCGCTCGCGTTCGCCGCAACAAGGCGTCCACGCTTCGCCGCGTCACTGACACCTCCAGCTCCTGAACAGCCTCCGCCGTCTCAATCATGTCGCCGGGCAGATACAGCACCAGCGGCTGACCCGTTCGCGGATCCTCCTGCCGCGGCAGCAGAATCTGCAATGCCAGACGACCACCCCGCACCGTTGACTCCGCCTGCAGCGATGCGCGAAAGTCGTAGTGCAGTCGCGATGGTTCAATCGCCGCTGCCAGCACCACCGGGCCGGCATTTCCCGAATTGCGAATGTGAAAACGCGTCAATGCCGCGGTGCCGTCCACCACCGCTGATGGCGTCACTTCCACGCCCGAAGCCGATGACACCACACGCCACTGCTGCTGAGGACGCGGGCGCTCCGCCGATTGCTCTGCCGACACACCAGCGGCCGGCCGAACTCCGCCTGACTCCTGCGTCGCCCGGACAACTCCGCCGAACTCGCCGGGGAACACCGCAGACAGCACACAAAGACCAAAGGCCCACACCGCAATACGGTGGCCCCCGGCTGCTCCCCCCGACCTTAGCCCGACGTTCCCTGCCATCTGACTGCTCTTGCCGTTGCTGATTCTGCCCGCGCGGATCCACCCGACCGTCCATGGTCCGGTCCGCGCAGTCCCACAGTGTACCACACGGCCGGATCCGGGAACGAGCCCAGTTTCCACCCCGTTTTCCACCACTCCCTGTTACACGAGTGTGTACAAAAGTACAGGTAATTTTGACATTTTTGCATTTTCGAACTAGGATTGGCAAATGCGGAGATTCTTTACGGATACTTTTTTTCTTCGAGCGCGCGGTCGTGTGTCTGCGTGGAGCGGGTGGGGACGATGACGGACGAAAAGGAATCGGCGTCCAGTCTGTCCCTTTCGGCATCGGCGCTGGTGCCTTTGTCAGAGCGTCCGCTGGTGGGTGAGGACCAGAAGACGGTGATCAGTCCGCCGGAGGCTTCGCGGCAGGAATTTCGTGGTGAGTTGACGCCGGCGGGCGAGTCTTTGCGTCAGCGGTTGTTTCCTGCGAACGGTACGGCGACGGGTGAAGAGACGGGTGTTCGAATCGCGCATTACGAGATTCATCAGCGGCTGGGCGCCGGGGGGATGGGTGCGGTTTTTCGGGCCACGGATGTAGAGCTGGCGCGTGACGTGGCTTTGAAGATCATGCATCCCGGGCCATCTGCGGACAGTTCCCTTGTGGCCCGTTTCCGCAACGAAGCGCGTGCCTGTGCGCGTCTGAATCACGACAACATTGCGCGGGTATTTTTTGCCGGCGTGCAGGACGGGTTGTATTTCATCGCCTACGAGTTTGCGGGTGGCCGGACACTGCGGGACCTGATTGTGGAGCGGGGCCGGCTGAGTGCGGCGGAGACGGTGAATCTTGCCATCCAGATTACTCTGGCACTGAACCACATCGCGGCAGCCGGGATCGTGCATCGGGACATTAAGCCCTCGAACATCATGGTCACGGAATCCGGCCGGGTAAAGGTGGTGGATCTGGGTTTGGCGAGGCGTGAATCTGAAGATTCGATTGGTGAGATTACTGCGGCGGGCACAACGCTGGGAACTTTTGACTACATAGCGCCTGAACAAGCCCGGGACCCCCGCAATGCGGACGTGCGGAGCGACATTTATTCTCTGGGCTGCACGATGTACCACATGCTGACCGGGCAGCCGCCGTATCCCGACGGAACTGCGCTGCAGAAGCTGCTGGATCACCAGGGTAAGAGTCCTCCCGATCCGCGGTCGCTCAACAACACCGTCCCGGTGCAGCTTTCGGCAATGATGCGGAAGATGATGGCCAGCAATCCGGACCAGCGTTATCAGGCTGCCGGACTGCTGCTCAACGATCTGATTCAGCTGGCGGGGCTGCTGGGACTGCAAACGGTTCCGGCGGAGGGGATCGTCTGGAAAAAACTGCGTCCATCACTGCCCTCGGCTCCCGTGGGCGCCGTCTGGGTGTTTGCCTCGGTGCTGGTGATCTGTCTGACCGCGGTGGTACTGCAGCAGTTTCCTGGTTTTTCAACCTCTGAGGATGTGGCTCTGGCGGCCCCTGGTGGCTGGCAGGAGATGCGTGCGGAAGATTACAGCGGCGGTACTCCAGCCGCGTCTGCAGAGACTCAGCGGCCATCCGCGGCGGCCGGGGCACCTGCGTCCGCATCCGCCCCCCGACCGGC
>JBEAUF010000316.1:0-4473 GCA_041161565.1 Planctomycetota bacterium
GCAGGAGGGCGCACCAGGGTGCGAAAGGCGCAACCGGGGGCTTCCGCCCGACCGCTCAATCGCGGCAGGAGGGCGCACCAGGGTGCGGAGGCGTAACCGGGGGCTTCCGCCCGACCGCTCAATCGCGGCAGGAGGGCGCACCAGGGTGCGAGGGCGTAACCGGGGGCTTCCGCCCATCCGCTCTGGCACGGGCAAACGGCGAGGCAACGTGCCGCAGGCTGCCATTTTGGCTGCTTTTGCTTTGAGGCGAAAAATCACCGCGACTGCCAATTTGGCAATTCGGTTGTTGCTGGCTTCGGCAGGATTGGAAAAAACCTGCGTTTCATCGATTCCGCGGAAGTGGAACGCCATTCGCATCGTGGCTGGAACCGTGCGGTGGTTCACCGGCGGTGTTTGGCAACGGTTTGCAGGGAACGGAGGTTGGCCATGGCATTTGATCCACGAAAGCTGACGGTGAAGGCGGGCGAGGCGATTCAGCGTGCGCAGGAGTTGGTGGAGCAGAAGCAGCAGCGATTTCTGCGACCGCTGCATTTGCTGAAGTCGTTACTGGACGAGCCTGACGGTCTCATGAAGCCATTGCTGCAGAAGCTGGGCGTGTCGATCCCTCGTCTGCAGCAGATGGTGGACGGTGAGATTGGTCGTTTGCCACAGTCCTCGAGCACGGGTGAGCCTGTGGGAGCGGGTCCTGAGGCGATGAAGGTGTTGAATGCTGCGAAAAAGCTGGCGGATGAGATGGGCGACGAGTACACGTCGACCGAGCATTTGCTGGTGGGGTTATCTCAGGTGGAGGATCAGGCGAAGCGTTTGTTGTCATTGAACGGCGTGGAAGAGAAGGATTTGCTGGCAGCAATCAAGACCATTCGGGGGGGGCAGACCGTGCAGGATCAGAATCCGGAAGACAAATTCCAGGCGTTGGAGAAATACGGCAAGGATCTCGTGCAGCTGGCGCGGGAGGGGAAGATTGATCCGGTGATTGGCCGTGACACGGAGATTCGCCGTGTGATTCAGGTGTTATCCCGTCGTCGCAAGAACAACCCGGTGCTGATTGGCGAACCTGGTGTTGGGAAAACGGCGATTGTGGAAGGTCTGGCTCAGCGAATTGTGCTGGGGGACGTGCCGCAGAATCTGAAGAACAAGCGCGTGTTTGCCCTGGACATGGGGGCTCTGGTGGCGGGTGCGAAGTATCGTGGTGAGTTTGAGGACCGTTTGAAGGCGGTGCTGAAGGAGGTTCAGGGTTCCAACGGTCAGATCATTCTGTTTATTGACGAACTGCATACGGTGGTTGGAGCGGGCGCGGGTGAGGGGGCGATGGATGCCTCCAATCTGCTGAAGCCGGCACTGGCTCGAGGTGAGCTGCACTGTGTCGGCGCGACGACTCTGGACGAATACCGCAAGCACATCGAAAAGGATCCGGCACTCGAACGGCGGTTTCAGCCCGTGATGGTGCAGGAGCCCAATGTGGAGGACACGATTTCGATTCTGCGGGGTTTGAAGGACCGTTATGAGAGTCATCACGGCGTGCGAATTCTCGACGAATCCCTGATCGCGGCAGCGACGCTTTCTGACCGGTACATCAACGATCGGTTTCTGCCGGACAAGGCGATTGACCTGGTCGATGAAGCCGCCAGTCGGCTGCGGATGGAGATCGATTCCATGCCGGCCGAAATCGATGAAGCCACGCGACAACTAACCCGCATGCAGATCGAAGCAGCGGCGCTGGAGAAGGAACTGAGCGACGACAGTCGTGAGCGTCTGCAGGAGCTGCGACGACAGATTGCTGAGAGGGAAGAGACCACCAGTCAGCTCAAAGCCCGCTGGGAGGCGGAGAAATCCGCTTTATCGGGCATTAAGCCACTGAAGGAAAACATTGAGCGGCTGCGGACTTCGTTCCAGCAGGCCTTTTCCCGCGCCCAGCAAACGCTCAGAAACGAAGACTTCGTGGAAGCTCAGCGAACCGAACAGGAGCTGCGGCAGGCTGAGCAGCAGCTGCAGGTGATGGAAGCCCGTTCGGCCGAAGTCCGTGCTGACGCAGACAGCCGTCTGCTGCGGGAAGAGGTGACCGAAGAGGATATTGCTCGGGTGGTCAGTCTCTGGACCGGTGTTCCCGTGGCTCGAATGATGCAGGGTGAGCGCGAGAAGCTCCTGAATATGGAACACGAGATCCACCGTCGGATGATCAATCAGCACGAAGCCGTGGAGGCGGTTTCCAACGCTGTGCGGCGTTCGCGGTCGGGTCTGCAGGATCCCAATCGTCCGATTGGTTCCTTCATGTTCCTCGGCCCCACCGGTGTCGGCAAAACGGAACTCTGCAAAGCCCTCGCAGGTTTCCTCTTCGACGACGAACGCAGCATGGTGCGGATCGACATGAGCGAGTTCATGGAGCGTCACAGTGTGGCCCGGCTCATCGGGGCACCTCCGGGATATGTTGGATACGAGGAAGGCGGTCGACTCACTGAAGCCGTGCGGCGCAATCCCTACTGCGTGATCCTGCTCGATGAGGTCGAGAAGGCCCACCGTGACGTCTTCAACATCCTCCTGCAGCTGCTGGATGACGGACGACTCACCGACAGTCAGGGACGGACCGTCGACTTCACCAACACCATCGTTGTGATGACCTCAAACATCGGCAGTCAGGCCATTCAGGAACTCTCAGGAAAGGCCGACGAAAAGGCCATCCGCAATCGAGTGCTCGATGCGCTGCAAAAGCACTTCCTGCCGGAGTTTCTGAATCGAGTGGACGAGGTGATTGTCTTTCATCCGCTGGGTCGTGAGGAGATTCGGGAGATTGTCGACCTGCAGCTCAAGCGTCTCGATGCTCAGCTGCAGAAAAACGGCTATCACCTGGAAGTCACCGAATCCGCTCGTCAGCTGCTGGCCGCTGAAGGCTACGACCCCGCCTACGGAGCCCGGCCACTTAAACGCGTCATTCAGCAGCGAATCCAGAATGCTCTGGCAAACGAACTGCTGGCTGGCAACTTTGTCAGTGGTGACACGATCCTGATCGACGCAGCTCGAGACGGCTTTGTGTTTTCCAGCGGAGCGAAAGTGGAGGTCTGAGAGTTCGCCTGATAAGGCGCTGTCAGGACGGTTGTGTCCCCCGTGACAAACCCTGCAGTGACGTGCAGGAACATCAGGGGCGAAGGAGACTGAGGTTACCACTCGGCAGCGCGAGTGGTAACTTCCTTGCGTGGCTCTGATTTACCGGTGAGCTCTCTGCCGCACAGCCTGCGATTACGGCCTGTCGGACAGTAATCGCAGGAATGCCTGTCGGGAGTTGCTGATGCGGGTAGCAGGCCGGGCGATCGGCTGATGGCATTGGCTTTCTCTGAAATCCAGTGAAAAGACGGGTGAAGACCTGGGACGGCGAGGTTGGGATGACGAAACGGTGTTAAGAACACCGGAAGTCGTTTTTCGGACTCCGCCCCCCGTTACAGGGCGTGCGGGGGATGTCAATCCCCCGGTAACGGTGCGTGCCCGCACGGCCAACACCGCAGCCGGAGCTCACCAGGCCCGCACCGGCCGATTGACATCGGCCGCACGCCACACTGCGTTTTCGTGACTCGATCTGGCCGTGGGATTTCAACTGGCAGGCGGAACTGAAATCTCCCAATTTGCCCTTGTTCACACCGTTTCACCATCCCAGCTTCGCCCTCCCGGCACTGCGTGTTGCCAGACAGCCAATCCCATTGGGCTGACGGCGGCCGTTTCTACTTCTCCTGCTTCACATTGCGAATGGCGTTGATCACGGCGTCGGTTTGGTCTTCGACGGTTGTGTTTTCGGGAGGCGTGAAGCGGAACAATTCGTCGTTGACGGGTCCGTTGAGTTTGAGGTTGCGGAGGTCGAGTGTGAGGAGTGGGCGAGCGAGCTTGTCGGAGGGATTGGGGCTGTGCTTGAGGTACTGGATGCGCCGCAGCAGCAGTGTTTCCTGATCAACGTAGACTCGGCAGTATTCCGGGACCCAGGGGCGGGCATCCACAAAGGTGTTTTCCGGCAGGCCGAAGAGTTCCCTGCGTACGCGATCGCTCCAGCGCCCCGTAACTTCCAGCAGCGCGCGGTCTCCCGCAGAAACGCGGCGGACGGGGGCGAACACCATGGACGTCTGCAGTCGGGAAATGAGCGATCGCAGTCCGCCAACACCGAGATCCATGGCGACGCTGCCGGATTCAAAACCCGTGGCTGAGGCGGCTGCGGTTTGAATGTCCTGGAGGTTTCGACGAGTCACGCGGACGGTGTCGCCGTTTTTCCATGATGTGTAAACAACCGTGCCGTCGGAAATCTGCTGCAGCTCGCCCTGGTTGGTTTCGGGTTTGAGTTCTGCGGGGGGGGCGTCAAGGGCGGCGGCTTTCAGATCGTCAGCTTTGGCGGTGGTCATGGGGTACATGCGAAAGATGAGGTGCACCCGGTTGCCGGAAGCTTCCGTGTAGCGACCGGCCGCGAGGACTTTCATACCACCGATCATGGCCGTTTGCTGC
>JBEAUF010000323.1:0-11942 GCA_041161565.1 Planctomycetota bacterium
ATCGGCCGGTAAGACACTGGTCTGCTCCTGCTGCGCCGCTGCCCGCGCGGTTACGGACCGTTACCGGGGGATTGACATCCCCCGCTCGCCTTTCCCACTTTTTTGCGGCGATTGAGAGAAAGCCAGTGCCAGTGGGCGGCAGCGCGCGGGTAAAGAACGCTGGCTAATCGCTGGCCGGGGTGCGCACCAGGGTGCGAAGGCGCAACCGGGGGCTTCCGCCCGTCCGCTCACAAACCTGGCAAACGCGATTCCAAACGCACTGAGCCGCAGGGCGGCAGCCCGCGGGTAAAGTGCTCTGGTTACGCACTGCCAACACCCATGCAATTCAGCCACCATGGATTCCCCACAGCGTTCACCTGGGAGTCTCAATACACGACTTCCACGTCCAGACGCCGCGCTGGAACCTCTCACTTCTGATTTCTCACTTCTCACTTCCCGCACCTGGACAACTCGCTTGCCCGGGTTCACGGAGCGACTCCGGGTTGTTCCTGCTGCGACGCTGGCCGCGCGGGCACGCATCGCTACCGGGGGATTGGTTGATGGTGGAATCCCGAAACGCGGCATCAAATGTCTTTACCACCGATTCGCCTCACCCATCTTACCCCACCTGCAACCACCCACACCCTACAGAGTAAAACCGCCCATTTTACCCTGTTTTTCCATTGCACAGAAACTCCGTTCGCACCAATTCCTGTGCCTATGTCCACTTGACAGACCCCTGGTGACAGCTTGTAATCTCTGGTTCAACGAAGGTGCAGCAGTCTCTGGGATGACTGCCGCACTTCCTGGTTTCCTCAGAAAACTCTGAACTCTGCCGTAATCACTGGGCATCCGCGGGGGCGGATGTCCGATGTCAAACAGCACACCAACAGACGTAATCTGTGGGATTTGCAAGAGGTGATTCGTGGGGAATCACCATTTGCTGTCATCGAGGAGGATACTTCGAATCGAATCTGGGTTGAACGCTCGAATCAGGAAGTCAGTATTCGTGCGTTCTGCATAGGGTGTACCATGGCTGGGCAACAACAAACCCGCGTGGTGGTCACGGGCATTGGGGTCGTTTCACCGATTGGGATCGGTAACGAACGATTCTGGGACAGCCTGATCCACAACCGCTCGGGCATCGACTATCTGACATCAGTACCGGCTGACGGCCTGCCTTCGGCTTTTGGTGCCGAGGTGCGGGATTTTGATCCGGTTCGTTATCTTCGTGACCGCAAGTTTTTGAAGGTCATGTGCCGCGACATCCAGCTGGGCGTCGCATCCTCCACCCTTGCCGTGCAGGATGCCGGACTCGCCCCCGGGCAGGTTGCTCCTGAGCGTCTGGGTGTCGTTTTCGGTGCCGGCCGCATGACATGCCACCCCCAGGAACTGGCTGCCGTGGTGGAAGTCTGTCGCGAAAATCAGGAGTTTCAGATTGATCGCTGGGGGGCCGAGGCCGTCGGCCGCGTTGCACCGCTTTGGCTGCTGCGACAGCTGCCAAACATGCCTGCCAGCCACGTCTCCATCGACCACAACGCCTGTGGTCCGAACAACACCATTACCTGTCGCGACGCGTCCGCCCTGCTGGCTTTGTCCGAAGCTGCCCGTGTCATTCATTCCGGTCGTGCCGATGCCATGATCGTCGGCGCCTGCAGTTCCAACATTCATCCTGTGGACATTGCCAAATTTCACAGTTTCGAAGGCCTTTCCCGTCGCTCCGACGACCCAACTCGCGCCTGTCGCCCCTTCGATTTCGAGCGTGATGGCACGGTTGTCGGCGAAGGTGCCGCTTCATTTCTCATTGAAAGCTACGATCACGCCGTCCGTCGTGGCGCCGACATCTACGCCGAAGTGCTGGGAACCGGTGCTGGCTGCGACGGTCGTGGTGCGGCCAACGAATCGGCCGGCCTTGGGCTGGTTCGCGCCATGGAATCCGCCATCTCCACCGCCGGCATCACACCCGCCGATCTCGGCCACATCAACGCTCAGGGCAAAAGTACTCAGCCGGACGACATCGTCGAATCCCGGGCCTACCATCGCGTGTTTGGCAATCTTGCCCTCTCCATCCCCGTCACCGCACTCAAAAGCTACATCGGCCACTTTGACGCGGGTGCTGGTGCCGTGGAACTTGCCGGCACCCTGCTGTCACTCAAACATGGCTTCCTCCCCGCCACCCTCAACTACGAATTCCCCGACCCCCGCTGCCGGCTCAATGTTGCTCGCGGCGAAGCCCAGAAACTCAAAAACCGCACCGCCATCACCGTTAACCGCACTGCCATGGGCCAGAGTGCAGCCGCTGTCCTGCGGGCGCTCTGATCAACGCACCTCCGCAAATCCCAGGGCCTCGTGTCCGGAATACTCCACACAACCTCGCTGCCTCCCGGTTCCCGCCGCCGCTTCCTCCACACCTCAGCGCTCTGCAGCCTCGGACAAGGGCTCGCTCAGCTCAGCCGGCTGCAGGCTTCTTCCGTCATTCCCGCTGCACGCCCTCCGGACACTGCCGTAATCCTCGTGTGGCTTACCGGTGGCCTCTCACACCTCGACACCTTCGACCCCAAACCCGAAGCACCTCGCGAATATCGCGGCGATTTTGCTCCCATTGACACTGCCGTCCCCGGCATCCACATCGGCGAGCTGCTCCCACAGCTCGCCCAGGTTACCGATCGATTCTCCCTGATTCGTTCCGTGTCTCACGGCTACGGCGATCATGACGGAGCCCACAAACGAGTGCTCACGGGGCGGATCCCCAAATCAGCCACCGGTTTCGTGAACGACGCTCCCTCCGTTGGCTGCATCGTTAATCGGCTCCGCGGCAACAACCGCCCGGACATCCCCGCATTCACCTCCGGTCAACGCGCCGATACCAACGCTGACAGCTATTCCCAGGGCGCTGGATATCTCGGCAAATCCTGCGAACCATTTCTCGTCGGTGGCGACCCCAGCGAAGACAACTGGTCCGTCCCCAACCTCGCCGTTGTCCCCGATCTGACACCGCGTCTGGAAGATCGACAGGGACTGCTCAGACAGTTCGATCGCATTCGCAGCGATATCGACCAGTCGGGCCTGCTGGATGCCGCCGATCACTTCCAGCGTCAGGCCTTTTCAATGCTTACCGGAACAGCCGCCCGAAAGGCCTTCGACATCTCCGCTGAACCTGCGGCCATCCGCGACCGCTACGGCCGCAATGCCTATGGCCAGCAGGCCCTGCTCGCCAGAAGACTCGTGGAAGCCGGCACCAGCTTTGCAAATGTCGTCATGGAACATCCTGGCGGCCCCAGTCCTTCAGGCACCGTCTACAACTGGGACTGCCACGCTGTTAACTGCCACGTATTCAACGACGCACGCTGGAGGTTTCCGCCTTTCGACCAGGCCGTTTCCGCGCTCATTGAAGACATCTGGTCCCGCGGACTGCAGAAAAAGGTGCTGATTGTTGTCATGGGAGAATTCGGGCACACGCCGCGAATCAGCTATCAGCAGGGCACCGGAACTGGAATTCTGCAGCCTGGCCGCGATCATTGGCCGGGCGCAATGTCGGTGCTGCTGTCCGGCGGCGGACTCCGCATGGGCCAGGCAGTCGGCTCCACCAATCGACTCGGAGAAACTCCGCACGAACGACCTGCCTCGCCCAACGATCTCTGGGCCACTGTTTATCGTCATCTGGGCATCGACACGCAGCGAACATTTCCCGACCGCGCCGGTCGCCCCATGCCAGTGCTTCCGGACGGCGAACCAATCCGTGAGCTGATTTGAAATCCCCGCAGACGGCCAGCACTCTGACAGCTACGGCAGCGGTTCTGCATGGTAGACGTGGTGGGGGCGACCGAAATCGTCTTCCCATGCCACTGTTCGCGGCAGCCCCAGACAGTCGTAGATGGTGGCTGCCAGGTTTTCGGGACGCTGCGGGTCGACTGCAGGGTAGGCACCAATGGCGTCTGTTTCGCCAATGATTCTGCCACCCTGGAGACCTCCGCCGGCAAGAAACACCGACTGGACTGCCCCCCAGTGATCGCGGCCGGGGAGTTTGTAGTGACTGGGCAGCAGGCTGATTTTCGGTGTGCGACCGAATTCCCCAGCCATCACGATCAGAGTCTGGCTGAGCAGACCGGATTCGAGGAGGTCATCCAGCAGAGCACTCAGAGCCTGATCGGTCGGCGGAAAGAGATTGTCCTTCAGGTGCGGGAATGCGTTACCGTGAGTATCCCAGGTTTCGTCGTTGCCCAGATTGACCTGCACCAGATTGACACCGGATTCCACGAGCTGACGGGCCATCAGCAGCGACCAGCCGAAAGCGTTGCGTCCATAACGGTCCTGGGTGGCATCCGGAGCACGGGTGACATCCAGCGCCCGGCGTACTTTGGGATCGGTCAGCAGCGAGACAGCTCCCTGGCGGTAGCGGTCGAAATTTTCCGCTGCGGCAGCAGCATCGAGTGTCCGGCACTGGTTTTCGAGGCTGGAGAGCAAAGAGACGCGGCGATGCAGCTGGGGGTGGGTCAGATCGTGAGCGAGGCTGAGGCTGGGCGCTTCGAACAGTCGGCGATCGGCGTTGCCGCGGTCCTGATGATCAAACTGATGGCTGGGGTAGGCGCCGTAGGAGGTGGAATGAAACGGGGAAGCTTCGATGAACCAGGGGTTGCGGCGGTTGCCCATCACGCCGGCGAATTGACCGGGGATGATGCGACCGGAGTAATGGACGAGCTGTTCCGGGAGCACGGCCGCGGGGGGCAGATTATTGCGGGGCTGTGTGAGCGTTCCGGCCACGGCTGCGATACAGGGCCAGTCCTGGTTACGGGGCACGCTGGGATTAAAGCCCGGGGGCAGGTCTGACCGCCCGGTGAGCATCATATGATGGCCGGCGGAGTGATCGTTGGTGGTGTGTCCCAGGGAGCGGCAGACGGACCAGAGGTTGCTGCGGAGGGCCAGTCCGGGGAGGTGTTCGCAGATCTGCAGTCCGCTGACGGCAGTGGAGATTGGACGAAACTCACCCCGAATTTCCGCGGGAGCAGCGGGTTTGGGATCGAAGCTGTCGTGCTGACCAAGCCCCCCTGAGAGGAAAATGTAGATGCAGGCTTTGAAGGGTGGCGTGGGACCAGCGGCGGTCGCCATGGACTGCAGCCCGGTGACATGGTTCATCCCCAGCCCGAGCAGACCGATGCAGCCGGCCTGAACAGCGGTGCGGCGGGCGATCCCCGGATGACGCAACGGTGAATGGCCTGCGGACATTGAGCACCTGTGGCGGGAATTGAGTTTGGGCGGGGGCGGGCAGGAAGGCAGCGGTGCCCGCGATGATACTCGATGCCAACACCCCCCGGCAACAGAAAAGGCTGCCGGAACGGGAAGTTGGCGGAGTGTTCGGGCGCGTTCCTTTTTTTCCGCCGCTGAACAGCAAGGAATCCGGCAAATTGTGATCAAATGCCACGAAATTCCACGATTTCTCCCGTTCTGTTCCTTTTCCAGCGGTTTGATTTCACGCGTCTGCCAGCCTCCGCGTAAACTAACCGGGGCAAGCTTCCTCCATCCTCCGGTATCCCGGTCGGATGTCGGACGAATCCATGACGGCGGGTCGACAGGGCCACACGCAATGACTCAACAGTTTCCCACAGACTCCAACTCACCGGATTTCCGCACGTCCACCATTCCACCCGCATCGGACAATCCCCCCGTTCCCACCAAACAGGAACTCCCGTCACCCGACGGCTTCGGCGCGGTTCGTCGTGCCTGGGCAGACAGCGCCGCAGACAGCGACTTTGATTACGTGCCGGTCTCTCCCTGGGCTCCCGTCACGCTGGTCATGGGTCTGCTCTCGCTGACCGGTTTCATGGGCTTCTTTGGCCTCTACGTGGCGGGTTTCAGCATCTTTGTCGGCCTCGCGGCACTCGCCAAAATCCGCGCCGGCGGCGGCACAGTCAAAGGCAAAGGCATGGCCATTACAGGCCTGCTGCTGGCAATCATCAGTCTGGGTGGTGGCAGCGTGAAGATGGCACACGCGTACAACACCGAAGTCCCTGAGGGCTTTCGGCGCGTGCACTTCCCGCGGGAAATTGCGGACCAGCAGTTCGTCTACATCAATGGTCGTCGCAAGATTCCCCCTGCCGTGGCCGAACTGGTCGGCAAACCGCTCTATCTCAAAGGCTTCATGTGGGCCACCCAGGCCACCGACGGCATTCCCCGCTTCATCCTGCTCAAGGACAACGGCGAATGCTGCTTCGGCGGTAAACCGAAATCTCACGACTTCATCACTGTGACGCTCAAATCCTACCCCGACGGCGCCCGCCCGCCTCTCGCCAGCCGCGCCCCAGGAATGTCCGACGTCAAACTCACACCCGAACAACAAAAAGCCCTCGGAGCCGCCCACCCGAATCAGCTCACCACCCAGGCCTTCATTGGCATGGTCGCCGTCGCCGGCATTCTGCAGGCCAATCCCCAGGCCGGCGAAGGTGGCTCCCCTGAAGACTACGAATTCGCCCCCGTGTACACCATGGACGCCGACCTCGTTGAAGAGGTGTGGACACCCTTCTAAACCTCCAGCACCACAACGGGATTCGCCCCATGAATGCTCCCGCCGCAGCCCATGCCCCGGCCCCGGAACCTCGCGCCGGATCGGGTCATCTGAGGATTCTGATTGGGCTCGCCACCGGTATTCTGCTGGGACTCATCGTTCACGCCTTCAAAGGCCCCGCCGGCCAGGAAACGCAGCTCTTCCAGCTCACAACCGGCATCGCAGAACCCATCGGGCGGCTGTTCCTGCGACTGATGCAGATGGTCGTGCTCCCGCTCGTCGTATCCGCACTCTACCTCGCCGTCGTGGACGTCGGTGACCTCCGTCGACTCGGCCGCATCGGCCTCACCACCCTGTTCTTCACCGCCATCCTCTCCATCTCCGCTGTACTCATCGGCGTCGGTCTGGTGAACCTCGCCAAACCCGGCAAATCGCTCTCAGCCGAAACCCGTGAAAATCTCACCAAAGCCTACGCGGAAAAGGCCGAGGAAAGTGAAAAGAAGGCGGCCGCCGCCAAGTCCTTCGGTCGCATCATCGTCGACCTGCTCCCGGAAAACCCGGTTCAGGAAATGACCGGAGCACTCGATGGATCCTCACCCGGCAACGGCATGCTGGCCGTCATGACCTTCGCCCTGCTGTGCGGCATCGCCGCAACCTTCCGCCAGGCCGAAACAGCCGCTCTCACCGCAACACTCCGCGGCCTCTACGAAATCGCCATGACCATCATCGGCTGGGCGCTCCTGCTCGCCCCCGTCGGCGCCGGTTGCCTCGTCTTCGGCGTGGCCGCTCAAATGGGCTTTGAAATCCTCCGCGCACTCGCAGTCTTCGTCCTCGTGGTCATCGGTGGACTCCTGATCCAGCTGCTGCTGGTCTACAGCCTTGTGCTCCGGCTCTTCGGCCGCATCCAACCGCTCGAATTCTTCCGCCTCATTCAGGAAGCGATGATCGTCGCCTTCAGCACCTCCTCATCCAGCGCCACCCTGTCGACGTCCATGAAAGTCGCCCAGGACAAACTCCGACTGTCCCCCGAAACCGCCAATTTCGTGCTCACAGTGGGCGCCACCGGCAACCAGAACGGCACCGCACTGTTTGAAGGTGTCGTGGTGCTGTTCCTGGCCCAGGTCTTCAACGTGGACCTCAGCGTTGGCCAACAGCTCATTGTGGTGCTGATGGCCGTGCTGGCCGGAGTCGGCACGGCCGGAGTTCCCGGTGGTTCAATCCCGCTGATCATCGTCGTGCTCAAGACCGTCAACGTTCCCGCCGAAGGCATCGCAATTATCCTTGGTGTCGACCGCATCCTCGACATGTCCCGCACCCTGGTCAACGTCGTCGGCGACCTGGTCGTCGCGAAATGCGTCGATGCACGTAACGGCGACAGGTAACAGCGACTCCGATTGACGATCGTCAGTGATCGCTGAGTCTCCAGCATCCGGGTGCCGGGAGAACGAAACCGCGGTGAGTGCACCTGAGCTGGTGTTTCAGGCGCTGGTTTGCACAATCACCCCGGAATGACTCAAACAACCCGTGACCCCGTCTTCCCATGAGTCCGACAGCATTCCTCTGCGCTGCGGCGGCGGCGGCCTGGGCTTGCGAACACACAGTCCCCGACCGCAGCTGTTGAAGTTGACCTGAACCACCAGCACTCGCTGCGCACGGCTTCTCAGCGCTCACGCAGGTTCATGCGGCAATCCGGTTCAGGTGCGGTGAATGGCCCCGTCTGGTCAACGGGGTGGGTGAACAGGTAACGCCAGACAGCTTCGTGCAGATACCGTCCCTCCGGGTCCTTTGCCGCGGATCCGCCGGGAATCACCATCGTGTGGGCTCGATCAGGATTGTTATTCACGTCAGCCCGTGTAATCAGGCGGCGCGAATGACCAAACTCGGGACTGCCCGCGGCGGCGGATTGATCCACGTCCGTCAGCGGACCGTATTGATTGAGTTCAAGGAGCAGCCAGGAGCGGCAGTAATGGCTGCCGCTCCAGCCGGCGTCGAGCACGTGCGTGAAGCCGAAAAACCGATTGGCAGGTGTCGCCGATGGCAGGCTCTGCCACGATTCGTACTGGTCGCGCGGCCCGGAAAACATAACGACTCTGGCGACCCGGCGATGCTTTGCGAGTCGTGCCGCGGTGGAGGACCCGTGCGAGATACCAGCGAGGATGACCTTGTCCCAGGTCAGACTTTCCGCGCCGACATTGAGAAACTGATCCCAGCCGCCGCGAGGATTTTTTTCCGCCAGCCACTTCACAAACCGGAAGGCACGCTCTTCCAGGCCATCCGGGTGCGGAATATTGACGAGTGGTGAATGGGGCTGTCCGGTAGCGGCCTCCAGTCGAATCCGGCCGAGACTCTCGCCGTCGTCTCTGTCTGCCGGGTTCAGTTTTCCAAACCAGCCCCGGGCATAGTGCACGGATATCACATGCAGTCCGTAGCTGCTGAGTCGTTCGAAGAGCGGAGCATTGTGATCCATGAGCCAGATCACCAGCTGTCCACGGGCCGCTGTGCGGGTGTCGACTCGCGCGTGCTGCAGATCCTGCGGTCGCCCTTTTTCGTCAGTGAAGACAAAACCGATTTCCGGGTGCGACTGAGTCCGCCGATCAATTTCGCTGGCTCTGGCTGAGTACTGGTGGACGCCGTCCGGCAGCGGCTGCTGGGCGGGCCTTGAAAAGACACGGCCGCAGATACAAAGGGCCAGCAGAGCTGCGAAGACAGCTAGTTGTCGGGGGAAGATGGACGGGTGCTGATTGTTCATGGGGTTTGCTGGAGGGATGTGGCAGGTCGGAATTAAGCTGGAAACCCGGCACAGACTATCGGCAGGAATGCCGAAAGGCCAGCTCATGCCCGGCCGCGGGATTCAGCCCGGCTGTCTGACCAGCGCCGCTTCGAGATCTTCAAGCAGAGCGTTAAAGCCGCAGACTTCGACTACCAGCGGCTCGTCGGGAACAAAGCCCGTGATGGAGCGTGGAAGGTCGCCGAGGTTTGTCGGGTTGATGGCCCAGCCTTCGACAGGAGCCCAGCCGAAAACCAGCGCTGCTTCGTCACCGGTTCGCTGCACCGCAAGCCATCTGGTGGATTCGTCAGAAAAATCAAAGGGCAGCCAGATCAGCCCGCCGTCTGCGAGCGATTGCAGGGCCCGCTGCCACTCCCGGAGCAGGCTTCGCAGGGCTGACTCCAGCAGCTGTCGGCTGGGTTCGGCGATGGAGGTGCAGGAGTTTTCCGGGGATGTGCTGGTGTCGAGGTAATGGCATTCCCCGCAGCGGGATTCCGTACCGCAGCGAACTTCAATCTGATTGCTCGAATTCAGCCTGACTGTTACGGTCCGCATATGCCGTCTTCGCAGAACTTTCCTGCGTCCTGAACCTGTGTCTCAGCTGCCGCCCGCCCGGGGCGGTCCCTTCTGCCCGGAACATCCCCATGATACGCGTTCTTTGTACAGCTCTGAATGCCGAATCCGGCCCCCACTTCCAAATCCTCGCCGATGCCGGTCACGAATGCAATGTCGTCGACCGCAGCCTTGATCTGTGGAATCCCGCGGTCCTGTCCCGCGCCATTCAGGACTACGATGCCGTAATCGCCGGCTCTGAACCGTGGCCGCCCGATGTGATCGCATCCAGCGCGCGTCTGCGAGTGATTGCCAGAGCTGGTGTGGGCTTTGACGCAGTGAACCTTGCTGCCTGCGACGAACGTCGCATCGTCGTCGCCACCACTCCCGGCTGCAACCATCACTCCGTCGCCGAACATGCCATCGCCATGCTCATGGCTGTCGGCCGTGGCTTCCCGGCGCTTGACCAGGAAGTCCGCCGCGGCGAATGGAACCGCAACCCGTGGCCGCGAGTCTGGGGCCGCACCATCGGACTCGTGGGACTCGGACGCATCGGACAGGCCACCGCCATCCGCGCCAAAGGACTCGGACTTAAAGTGCTCGCCTACGACCCCGCGCCCCCGACAGCCTTCGCCGCGGAACACGGCGTCCAGCTCGTGCCACTCGAAACGCTCATCACTCAGTCCGACTTCATCTCACTGCATCTGCCCGTGACACCCGCCACCCGTCACATGATCAATGACGAGAGCATTTCAAGGATGAAGCCGGGCGTGGTGATCATTAACACATCCCGCGGGCCACTGATTGACGAGCCCGCGCTGATTCGGGCGCTCCAGTCGGGCAGGGTGCGCGGTGCTGGTCTGGACGTGTTTGCCGTCGAACCCCTGCCGCTCGACAACCCGCTGATCGGCATGCCGAATGTGCTGCTGAGCGGCCACGTGGCCGGACTGGATAACGAATCCCACGACGCCACCTGGGAAATGGGCGCCCAAATCATCCTGAAACTGCTCCGCGGAGAATGGCCGGCGGAATGTATCCAGAACCTGAAGGGCTGCAGCGACTGGAAGTGGTAGCGGTGGCTTCACAGCCAGCACTGATCCGGATTCCTGCTCCACCGACGCGGCAGCGGCGGGGCAGGAATTTCGCGTCAATTCGCTGCAGTTTCTCCAGTTCTCCCCACAGATTTGCCCGAAGTCCTGCTGATTTTCCCCCCGGAAAACGGATTTCCAGGGAATTGCGAGTTTGACAGATTCCCCCCGGACACGCATGATATAGACGCCTGTCTGCACGGAAGCAGCCCGCCCGAATGGAATCGGCAGCCCCGCCTTACCGCTTCCCATCTGTCTCCGCGCAGTCACCACCATCTTCCCCGCATCTCCCCCACTGCTCACCCCGGCAGCTCTGCCTCACTCTGCCCGCCGCTTCGCCCACTGCCCTGTGATTGGCATCGTTGGCGGCGTTGGCTCGGGTAAGTCGTCTGTTATCTCCGGGCTTGCAGGCTTCTCCCTGCAGATCATCGACGCCGACCGCATCGGCCACCAACTGCTGCTCCGCCCCGAAATTCGCGCGGCGCTCACCACCCACTTCGGCCCGGCAATTCTCAACGCCGCCGGCGAAATTCACCGCCCGGCTCTCGCCGCCATCGTCTTCGGCGACACCCCTGCTCAACAGGCCGCCCGCGAAACGCTCAATCAGATCGTTCGCCCTGGCATCCGCGCAGAAATCCTCCGTCAGCTGCAGCACACGCCGCCGCACATCGACGCCGTCATCCTCGACGCCGCACTGCTCCTCGAATCCGGCCTCGACCAGCTCTGCGATCACCTCATCTTCATCGACACGCCCGAACAGCTCCGCTCCCGCCGCACCACCGATTCACGCGGCTGGTCCCCCGAAGAACTCCGCCGCCGCGAACTCTCCCAGTGGCCGCTCGATCGCAAACGCGCCGCCTGCAGCCACTCCATCGATAACTCCGGTTCTCTCGCAGCCGCCACCAGCCAACTCCAGCAACTCCTTCAGGAATTCCTTCACCAACCCGTCACGTCACCCACCGCTGAATAACGTCCATGACTGCTGTCACCGGCAGCAGCCAGGATCCCAACCCCTTCTCAACTCCCCCGGTGAACCCCCTTCTGCACTCTCCGGAAA
>JBEAUF010000332.1:0-16796 GCA_041161565.1 Planctomycetota bacterium
ACCCTGCTGAGCAGCGTACGAGACGCCCCCAGCGGCGACGGCGGTTGCGAACGCACGGACGACCCGGCGGCGGGAAGGAACCGAAGCTGATTTTTCAGATGCCGAATTCACGGTGATGTGCCTCAAAATTGGGTGATGCGAACGCAGGACGTGAGGCGGAAATGCAGCAACCATGCCGTGATTTGGCATCATCCGCAATCTTTGATTAATTCGATGTCTGCCGAAGGTTTTCCGTCCGGGTGTTGATTAACAGCAGCGTTTGTTTTCCCAGGTTGGGCAAGATGTTTTCAAAACGCGTCATCAGGCTGGCAAAAGAGTGTGCGGTGGTGCGCAGTAGCCTGAAAAAACATGGCGGGTCATGCTTTGCGCAATGATGTTCAGCCTTATTAATGTGTAAAGATTTGTTCACAGATTTCGATAAGTCCGGACCGAATCAGCTCGAGACCGGGGCTGTTTTGCCGGTGGCCGACACCGATTGGAAAAAGTGTGTGAGGTCGGATTCTGCTGGCTGTCGGTGGGGCAAACACTGGAAGATGCCGGAAACATTCACAACGCGTGGCGCGAGCTGGCGGTGAAGAGCCTATATATATTGTCTGGTTTTCACTGGAATTTCCTGATTGCAGGTCAAATGAGACGAGCGACAGACATCAGTACCGGGCGGCTCGGAGTGTCTCTTCTGGAGACAGTTCTGGCGGTGGCAATTCTTGCGGCGGCGCTGGCTGCGCTCGGTCACCAGACCTTCGTGGGGCTGCGTGCGTCCGTGCGTGCCGAACTTCAGACTCGCGCTGCCCTGCTCTGTCAGTCCCGAATTGAATCTCTGTTGCCCTCGGCGAATTTGCCGTTGCGGGTGGAGAATGAACCCATTCCTGATGCACTGGATTGGCGATGGTCTGCTGAAGTGTTTCCCGCGTCTGAGGTCGATGGGATGCAGTGGCTGGTGGTTTCGGTGCACCAGCCCGGTCCTCAGGTAGAGTTGAGTCGGCATTCTCTGGCACATCTGATTCCGTGGAACAAAGAGCCAGGGAGACTGTGATGGAGCGAAATTCCAGGGGAGCGGAGCGAAGGCGGCGGCTGATTCCGGCATTTCGGCGCGGGCTAACGCTTCTGGAGACAATTCTGACACTGGCGCTGACCGGGGTCATTCTGGCGGGGGTCAGCGCTGCGATTCGGCAGTTCTGGAAATACCGGAGTATGGCCCAGGCAAGTGCTCACGCGGCTGAGCTGCGTCGGGGGATTGCGGAGGATCTGGCGGTGGACCTGCGTGCGGTTCGAGAACCGCTAAAGCGGCGCGAGACGCCTGATGCGATTAACAGGACTGCACTGCCGCTGACGAGCGGCGAGGAGGATGGGATTCGCGAACGGGTGCTGGATTTATCGGAATCCCGTCTGAATCTGGAGCGGGCGATCGGTGCGCATCCGCTGAGTCTGGTGGGTGAACGGGGCTGGCTGGCGGTTTTGATGCGGGGGAGCAGTTTTCGATTTCCGGACGTCAGCGCGGCGGAATCCGGCTTGAGTCATGTGGTGTGGTGGGATGGCGGTCCGATTCGGCCAGCCCTGACGTTGAGTGGAGCGAGGCCGGTACCGGTTGAGCTTGGAGGTGGTGGAATTCAGCCCGGGCTTTACAGGGCGAGCATTCCTTTTCAGCCATTTGTGGAAGTTGGCAGGTCTGCAGGGATTCGGATCCACCAGGTGTCTCGGCAGGTGGAACGGATCAGTTTTCGTTATTTCGATGGCAGTGGCTGGCTGAGCCGCTGGAACAGTGAAGAAAGACGGCGGTTACCGGTGGCCGTGGAATGTGAATTCGAGTGGGAAGACGACCGAAGTACGGAGTCACTGGTGATTCGTATGCCAGCGGGGGAGATTTGAAATGCGACTGCGAATTGTGAGCGGAAGCTGCCCTGCCCTGCGGCCGCATGGATTTACCCTGCTGCTTGTCCTGGTGGCTGTTTCTTTGCTGTCGTTTGCTGTCTATGCGTTTTCCGGGCTGATGGTTACTTCTGCGTCGGCTGGGCGGACGGGAGTGATGCAGTTGCAGCGTCGTCATTTGGCGGAATCTGCACTGGAGCTGGTTTCGCAGGAGACCAGAGCTGGTGTGGTGCTGCCGTTGAGTGAGCCATTACTGCTGGAGATGCCGGATGGCACTGAAGCTGTGCTCGCGGTTTTGCCGGCGTTGCCCGGTGATCCTGCACAGCCGGTATTCGGGCTGCAGAATGAATCGGCGAAGCTCAATCTGAATACCTTGTCCGTGCAGCCCTCCCGGCGTCAGCAGGCCTTGCGGCGATTGATGGCAATTCCCGGAATGAGAGATGGGTTGGCCGCTGCGATTATGGACTGGCTGGATCCGGACGATGAGCCATCGGAGAACGGTGCCGAGGCATCATGGTACCTGGCGCAATCGCCTCCGCGTCTGCCTGCAAATGGTCCGTTTCGTGAGCTGCAGGAACTTCTGCAGGTTCGAGGCATGACTCCGGAAGTGCTCTACGGCGAAGATCGAAACGGTAATGGTCTGCTTGATCCGGAGGAGAATGACGGCAATCGCACAGAACCGGCGGACAACAGCGATGGGATTTTGCAGGGGGGGCTGTCGGAGTATCTAACGGTGGTCAGTGCTGAGTCGACGTTATCGACGGACGGGACGCCGCGTATCTGGCTGAATACTCCGGATCTTCCTGCGTTGTACGACCAGCTTCAGGCGAAGTTTGGATCAGAAGTCGCGATGTATCTGACTGCCGGACGGCTGACAGGGATTACGTGGCTTGACGATGTGCGTCCGGACGAGGGGGCAGACCAGGAGATTCGGCGGCTGGAGCGTTTGGAGCAGGCTCGCGAGCGATTGAATGCTCAGCTGGGATTAAGTCCGGCATCCGGGAACGATAATGGACCGGTGGAATCAATTCGTGGTGGTTTGCAACTGGCCCGCAAAGGTGTGTTTCAGTATCGATCGCTGGTGGACCTGTTTGGAGGGCAGGTGCGGGTGACAGTTGGAGGCAAGGATCAGCTGCTGGAATCCCCGTGGTCTGCGGATGCAGCAACGATCGAAAAGATGCTGCCGGAGCTGGAGCAGGTATTGACACTAACAAATGAGCCAGCCATCCGTGGCCGCATCAATATCAATCTGGCGAGCGAGCCGGTGTTGGCGAGTCTGCCTGGGCTGAGCACTGCTCAGGCAAGGGCAATTCGCCAGCTGCAGCCCGGCCGTGGTGAGGCTGGGTATGAAGGCTACGAGACCGTTGGGTGGTTGCTTGCCCGAGGAGTTCTGTCCGTGGGCGAGTTGCGAGCCGTGGCACCTTTGATCACCACGAGGGGGAGTGTTGTTGGCGGTCTGGCGGTTGGTCAGCTGCGCGGACATTCCGCTGCAGCCGTGATGCAGTTCCTGTGTGACTGCACCGGCAGGCGCCCACGAATTTTATGGCTGAGGGATCTGCCGGTGATGGCTGCGGAAGATTTGGGGGTGAATGAACGCACTGTGGTCCGCGGAGGTCCCGGTAAAGTGCGACGGCTTTCCAATACCAGTTCAGCGTTGTGAAACGGCTGCAGGACCTGACCGGGGTGCACCCGCCCCGCCCTGCCTGAATCAGATCACTCTGTTTCGGACTCCAGCGGGCAGACACGGACAAGTTCATCGAGGGAAGTTTGTCCTGCAAGCACGCGTTCCCAGCCGTTTTGCCGAAGAGTTTGCATGCCCTGTTTAACGGCGTTCTCGCGGATAGTTGAGGCGTCGGCGCGATCCATGCACAGGGCGCGGGTTCGATTTTCGGTGAGCAGCAATTCGAAGATGGCGATGCGGCCCGAATACCCGGTATTGCGGCATTCCCTGCAGCCGGAGGCCTTCCAGAGTGTCTGTCCGACAGGCGTATGGCAATCAGCCGGGATATCGGAGGCAGTTGGGGCCCATGGGGTTCGGCAGTGGTTGCAGAGCCTGCGGACCAGACGCTGGGCGAGGACGCCCTGAAGGGTGCTGGCCACGAGGTATGGTTCAATGCCCATATCAATGAGCCGGGTAAATGTGCTGGCAGCGTCGTTGGTGTGGACGGTGCTGAAGACGAGGTGCCCGGTCATTGACGCCTGGATAGCGCTGATAGCCGTTTCGGCGTCGCGGATTTCGCCAATCAGAACCACATCGGGGTCGTGTCGCAGAACGCTGCGGAGCCCTGCTGCAAACGTGAGTCCGATCTGGGACTGGACCTGAATCTGACTGATCTGTCGCAGGTTGTATTCGACCGGGTCCTCGATTGTGACAATCTTTATGTCAGGCCGGCGAATGTCACAGAGAGAGCTGTAAAGGGTCGTGGTCTTACCACTTCCTGTTGGGCCGGTGACCAGAATCAATCCGTGTGGGCGTCGAATCAGGCGTTCCCAGCTGTGCCGCAGTTCCTGTGGAAAGCGGACCGCGTCGAGGCTGAGAGTAGAGCGGGATTTGTCGAGCAGTCGCATGACGACACCTTCGCCATGGAGCATGGGAATAACGGACACGCGCACGTCCACTTCCCTGCCACGAACCGTAATGCGAATGCGACCGTCCTGAGGGAGACGTTTCTCGGCGATATTCATCTTCGCCATGATCTTCAGGCGGCTGACGATGGCTGCTCGAAAACGCTGGATTTCCGGGGGCATGGGCTGGAGCTGTAGTATTCCATCCACACGGAAGCGGACAACGAGGTCATCTTCCTCCGGCTCAATGTGAATATCACTGGCAAGCTGATCGACGGCCTCGAGGATGAGCTCATTAACGAGCTTAACCACGGAAGACGCCTGCGACGCATCCCCGATTTCGTCGCCCGCTGCTGCCTGCAGCGTATCCATTTCCTCCTTTGACATCGCCATCAGTTCATGGACTGTGCCGCCGCCGACGCCCAGTGCATTCTTCAGGTGTCGAAGGATTTGTTCTTCCGGGGCAAGGACCGGGTCGAGGTAGAGGCCGGTGGCTACTGTCAGGTCCTGCAGAGCTTCAATATTCAGTGGATTGCCTACGGCCACTCGCACACGTCGGCCGGACTGCGTCAATGGGAGGATTTTTTCGCGAAAAAGATCCTGGCGGGGGAAAAGCTGCAGCAGCGGCAGGTCAACAGTCAGGTTTTCAAGATCCTGAAAGTCCATTCCGTAGCGAGCGGCTCGGGATTTGAGGTCGACTGGGGGTACTTCGGGACCGTGAATCACGGGCAGAGGCTCCGGAAAGGCCGGCGGTAAATAACGGGTGTTGGCACGGGCGTCATTCAGCACTTTTCGTACCGGCCGCAGTGCGACCGGAGACAGCCATCACAGATTGCCACGCACCAGTGCTTTAGCCTCGGTTATGTGCGGCACGGGGGCAATAAAAATTCTGTGCGCGCGGCTGGATTCCGCTGTGGAGACGGAGGATCTGCGGGGCTGGCCACGAAGGATGCGATTTGCATCGCACGTTGCATTCGGTCAACAGATGTTGACCGAATGCTGCAGCATCCTGGTACTGTCCCGTGGTCCGCTGTCTGCAGGGTACTGACGGGCGGTTCCTGGTGAACGTCTGCTGCCCATCGCTGCTCGATTATTGCCGGCTGCCGGCCGCTTTTACGGCGGTGGAAGCCGCGGCTGCTCGCTTGCGGGCGGCGGTATCGTCCGGCCGGCCGGCAGGCTTCACGAAAGCCGGTGCTTTGGGGCGACTCCAGAGCCTTCCAAAAAAACTTCCGGACTCGTCCTGATCCTTCTGAGGCCCGGCTGCCGGGCGTTGCGGGGTTTTTGACCGTTTGATGTCGCCTCGGGCTGGCTGGGTCTCCATGGCCGGCAGTTCCGGCTCAGTCTCATATGGGGATGCGTAGACTTCTGACGGCGAGGATGAAATCGGCAGCGAGTGTCCGGAGCGAATGATGGCAGGACCACTGGATGTGGAGGCGAGGTTGGCCCGCGTCGGCCGCCGAGAATCCCGTGCAGAAGGCACTCCGGGCACCGGGGGAGGCGGAAGTGGCGCTGGTTCCTCGGTAGAGTCGGGCATTTGAGCTGGTGCGGAAAAGTCCTCGTCTGAAGGGGCCAGCGGGTATTCCGAAGATTCTTCCGCCGGGAGTGTCAGCCCATCCTGCAGATTCCACGCTTCGGCTGGCAGTCTGACCTGACTGATTGCGTCGCCTTTGAGGCGTTCAGCGTGTTCGTCGTTTTCGATGACGATCGGAGTGAGAAAAACAAGGAGTTCCTTGCGTTTGAGGCGATTGAAGTCATACCGAAACAGTCTGCCGATGAGCGGCAGATCACCAAGCCACGGCAGCTTGCGAACAAAAACTGTCTGATCATTTGTGATCATACCGCCCAGGACAATTGTGTGCCCCGATTGGATGCTCACTGTGGTTTGTGCGGTGGTCAGATCTTTAATGGGGGCTTCAATGACGTTTCCGTTTGTGGCGTCGGTGAAGATGGGTACACCTGAGCCTGGAGTCAAATTGAAGGCACTTTTTTCTGCCTGAACATCAAGCTGGACGCGCGCGTCCGGACTGATTCGGGGTGTGACCTTGAGAATAATGCCGGCTTTGTCCTGACGGATGCTGGGGTTTGCACTGCCAACGGGTGTCAGTGTCACTCCGTCAACAATCGGGACCTGCTGTCCAATCTGGATCAGGGCTTCCTTATTTTCGAGCGATCGCACGACGGGGCGGCTAAGGACTTCGATGTTGAAGTTGGCATCCAGTGCTCTCAGCAATACGTTCACCGATTCCGAACCTGCTGAAAGCACGAGGCCTCCGAAGCCAAGATCGCCATTGACGCGGCTAAGTCCCAGATTTGAAAGTGCCTGCGTACCAATTCTCGAAGGATTGGCGGCTGTGTTGTTGCCCAGAGGTTGGTTATTGAAATTGAATCCGGGGGCGGCGGTTTGAGAAATGATCGCCTGATTGGTGGTCTGGGTGCCGTTGGGGGCTGTGTTTGTCTGGTTAATTGTCACGAGTTTATCAACAACGCTGCGATCGAAGAGCACAGAATCCTGAAAGCCAAGCTCGAGGCCGAATTCGTTGACGTCGCCGAGTTCGACTTCCACCAGCAGCGCCTGGACCATTACCTCACGTGGCGAGCGGTCCAGTTCTGAAATCAGCCGCTGAATCGTCGCCAGCTCTTCGCTGGTACCCCTCACCAGCAGACTGTTGGTGGTCTTTTCGGCAACGACTTTTTGACCCGCTGGAGTGCCGCCCGAGACGGGAATACTCCCGTCGACCCCGGTCGCTGCACCGCCGGCGTTCAGAAAATCGGCAATCGCTTTGGCTACATCCTCTGCCTTGGCGTGTTTCAGCTGGTAGACATGGGATTGCTGATCAGCTGCTGCGAGTCCTGAGCCCAGCAGAAGATCGCGCATGCGACGGAGGTAGCTGCCGGTATCGGTCAGTACCACTCGGTTTGCACTCGAAAGCACCCTCACCTGCCCCAGAGCACTTTGCAGCCCTGCAAGTTCTTCGACGATTTGGTCGGGGTCCGATCCTTTCAGCGGGATTGCAACTGTCGCCAGCTCGTTCCGGCCCAGTGCGTCTATCTGATGGATGGAAACAAAAGGAATCAGATTTCCCGGGATGGTCGCCGTGGCATTCACCAGTGTAATCCGCTGCTGGTCGCGAATCAGAATCCTTCCGGTGGCAAGCAGGGCGTCGTTGAATATGTCCATCGTCTCCGTTGCGTTTAGTGGCTGCTCGTTGTAGTAAGAAAAGGTCCCATCAGTTGCAGATTCGATCTGGAGCGAAAAACCGAACTCCTTGGAGAAAGACCGCAGCACGGAAAGCCACGGGGCGTCCTGAAAATTGAATGACCAGCGGTGGGAGTTGACTGGCAGCGTTGGCTGAGCGGCCGCCATCGGGGATGGTGGCGGAGCAACTTCCTGCTGAAACGTCGAATCCGACCCTGAATAGGCGGCGTCACCCGAAGGGGGGATCTGCAGACCTGTTGGATACTCCGGGGCTGTCTGGGCTATCTGAACAATTTCCCTTGAGTCGCCACCTGGTCTCGGAATCAAACTATGCCCCGCCCGTTGCACGGGGAATGGTCGTGGTGCTCGGGGACCATCCTGCGCGGGCAGCACGGGGCCGCACAGCAGCGAAAGTGTGAGCAGAAACCGGAACATCAGGGATGTTTGTCGCACGGGGGTATCCGGGGGAGCGGATTTATTGGATTCTGGTGGACTGGCCGCTTTCTCAACGCAGCTTCCGGCACTTTCTGCCGGCAGCCGAGTCCGAACAGGGGATTTCCCATGGGCGGAGATCGGTGCTGAGGCCGTAAATGCCCACCATCTTCGCTGATCGTCACAATCCTTCGTCAGATTCACAAAACCTGGTACGATTGCAGGGATTGATTGAAGTTTGCAGGTTTTACTGCGATTTCCGATTAGTGAACTGGAGAGCATTCCGGAGTACCCGGCTTGAGCCGGCAAATCCTCTGACCACGTCCAGCGGTGAATTGTTGAGTTTTCGCAGCATCATCAGGGGGCGATCGTGTGCCGCGCCTGACACCAACTGCAACAGGCGTGTAAAGGTTGCTGACTTCCTCAGCCGGCGTGGTTTTGCCGGTCGTTGGGGTGGCAACGTGACGTGGTGAGGTGCTCCGGCAACAGGTCATGTCACAATCGTCATCAGCGGCAGACCCGGCGTTGCGAAAAATCCACGCGGCGTTGCCAAACCGCACCGCTCTCGTCATCGCTCAACGGTGGTACGAGCTTTGCCAAACTGCCCACCGGCCAATCCCGTCATCCGAGTCGGATCCTCTCGGCACTTGCCGAATGCCGCCTCGAGGCTGCAGGTATCTGTGAAACGACCTGCCGCGACTGTTTGTTGCGGCAGGTCGCCGGAAGTCGGGAACTACTGGCCAGGAGTTCACATACAGCTCGAGTTTGCTTCAAACAGTTTTCCGGGGGGAAAATCATGGTCTTTCAGTTTTTCAGAACATCAGGCGGTGCCAGAGCGTTGCGGCGGGCTGTTGCCGCTGCGGTCCTCGGCCTCGCTGGCAGTGCAACCCATGTGTTTGCTCAGGAAACAGTGGATACGCCGCTGAGCCTCAAGCGAAATCTGGCACTGGATGGCAACTTTAATGAAACGGGGCACCCACGGGGCGTGGCGCTGCTGACTGCGCCCACGAAATTCGGTCCCTGGACCGTGGACATGGGAAGTGTTGGCCTGCACGTTGGAGACTTTGACACTCCCGACGGCAACGGCAATGTGATCGACCTGAATGGATCGCGGTCGGGGTCGGTTTATCAACCGATCAGCACGGTTCCGGGCCAGAAATATACAGTGAGATTTCTGGTCTCCGGAAACTGGACCACAAATCCCGACAGGCCGCGTGCGTTTTCCGTACGTTTTGGCAGTGAACGTGTTTCGTGGACTCTGAATCGCCCGGTGGGTTGGTCAAAGACCAACATGCAGTGGCAGGTGCGATCGGCAGAATTCACCGCGACCTCGGTTTCTTCAGGCCTGCGATTCACGTCTGATTCATCTGGCATGCCCGATGGCGCCGTGATCTGTCGAGTCGAGGTGCGTGCTGAAGCTGGGATGCCTGGGCCACTCGACTCCATTCCCGTTCCGCTCCCACCAAACCTCGCCGATTATGTCCTCGATCACGAAAAGGCGATTGCTCTCGGCAAGGCACTCTTCTGGGATATGCAGGTTGGAAGTGATGGAAAAACCGCGTGTGCTTCCTGCCATTGGCACGCCGGTGCAGACATTCGCACCCAGAACACTTTGCATCCAGGCGCTCCGGGAAGTGCGTTCGGGCACCAATCCGCCGAAAGTCGCAAGCTGCATGCAGAGGCTCTGGTCGACTTTCGGGGACCCAATCAGGTCGTGAAGCCGGAAGACTACCCCTTCCATCGACTGAAGAACCCGCTGCAGCCAGGCAACTACCCGGGCGATTCCACCCCGGATAACCCGGTGCTGGCAGATACACTGGAAGTCACCGGCTCCCAGGGCGTCATTTCGAAAAGCTTCCTCGGAATCGTCGAAGGCAGCCCCGTGGATGTCGGTGTCGTGCGGGTTGATCCCGTGTTTCAGGTGCATGGAGCCAATGTTCGCCAGGTCACCGGGAGAAATGCGCCTACCACGATCAATGCCGTGTTTTTCGATCGATCATTCTGGGACGGCAGAGCAAACAGATATTTCAATGGTGTTAATGAGTTCGGCGACCTCGATCCGAATGCCCGCGTCCTCAAGGCCACGGCGAGCGGCGATCTCGAACCAGTCCGAATTCTGTTGGACAACGCCGCTCTCGCTTCACAGGCTGTCGGACCTGTGAACAGTTCCGTCGAAATGAGCTGGCTGGCACGGTCGTTCCCTGAAGTTGGCCGCAAGATGTTCGCCCTGCGGCCCCTCGGTCTGCAGAAGATTGCCGCAGACGACAGCGTTTTGGGCGTCTACAGGCACTCGTCCGGTCGGGGGCTTGACCCCGTACACGCCAGTTACGCCGCTCTGATTCGCGCCGCATTTCGTCCGGAATGGTGGTCGTCAAACAAAATCACGGCCGATGGCTACACACAGATGGAGGCGAACTTCTCCCTCTACTGGGGGCTTGCACTGATGATGTACCAGTCCACGCTGGTCTCCGATCAGGCCCCGATTGACCAATTTGCCCGAGGTGATGAACAGGCTCTGAGCCCACAGGCGAAGGAAGGTATGAAAATCTTCCTCGGTGCGGGCAAATGCATCAACTGCCATGGTGGACCGGAATTTGCTGGAGCAACCGTGAGCAAATTGCGAGGCGCCCTTGGAAACGGTGGACTGATCGAATTCATGCCCATGGAAAAAGGGACCGCATACTATGATGCGGGATTTTACAACATTGGTGTTCGCCCAACACATGAAGATTTGGGGCTGGGGGCCAGCCATCACGTTTATGGACCGCTTTCCTACAGCCGCCAGGAACAAGACGGACGCAATCCGGACCCAGCAAAGTCGATTAACCCGAATGCTCGCGTGACTGTCAATGGCGCCTTCAAAACGCCGACTTTGCGGAATATTGAACTCACCGGCCCCTACATGCACAACGGAGGTATGAAATCGCTGGAAGAGGTGGTTCAGTTCTACACACGAGGTGCTGACTTCTTCCATGCAAACGTGGATGATCTTGATCCGGATGTGAATGGAATCCCGGAGCTGCAGGGTAATCCTGCTGGCGTGACAGCGTTGGTTGAATTCATGCGGCACCTCACCGATCCACGGGTCAGGTATCAGGCGGCACCGTTTGATCACCCGGAACTCTTGCTGCCGGACGGTCACGGTCTGCCGGCTGCGTCGGTCGCACTTGACAGGTTCCTCAGGCTGCAGGAAACCGGCGCCAGCGGAGGAGCCCCCCTTGAGTCCTTCGAATACGCGCTGACACACGGTCTGTCTCCAATCGCGAATCCGCCCGCGTCGGAAGAACCGGTTGTCGATGAGCCGGTGATTGATGAGCCGGTTGCCGATGAGCCGGTGATTGATGAGCCGATGGTTGACGAGCCGGTGGTTGACGAGCCGGTGGTTGACGAGCCGGTGATTGACGAGCCGGTGATTGATGAGCCGGTGATTGACGAGCCGGTGATTGATGAGCCGATGGTTGACGAGCCGGTGATTGATGAGCCGGTGATTGATGAGCCGGTGGTTGACGAGCCGGTGATTGACGAGCCGGTGATTGACGAGCCGGTGATTGATGAGCCGATGGTTGACGAGCCGGTGATTGATGAGCCGGTGTTTGATGAGCCGATGGTTGACGAGCCGGTGATTGATGAGCCGGTGGTTGACGAGCCGGTGGTTGACGAGCCGGTGGTAGACGAGCCGGTGATTGACGAGCCGGTGATTGACGAGCCGGTGATTGATGACCCGGTTGTTGACGAGCCGGTGATTGATGAGCCGGTGGTTGATGAGCCGGTGATTGATGAGCCGGTGATTGATGAACCGGTTGTTGATGAGCCGGTGGTTGATGAGCCGGTGATTGACGAGGCTCCTGAAGACGAGGCTCCTGAAGAGGAGCCTGCTCACGAGGAGCACGCTGACATAGATACCGATCACGAAGATGCCACTCGTGATGAGTCCGTGGGCGTGAAGCCAGGCGTAAAAGATGACATTAAGGACAAGGACAGTGCTGATGAAGAGGCCGGTGACGAGGATGCCGTTCCGGACGAGTCCGCAGTCGAAAATCCTGCCAAAGACGGTGGCGATCAGGCAGATGAAGGTGCTGATGACGAGGCTGTTGCAGAAGATGTCACCCATGACGGGTCTGCCGCCGAGGAGCCTGCTCGTAAAGGAAATTCAGCTGAATCGCAAAAGGGACGAAATCGATTCGAGCCTGAAAAATCCCTTGATCGTGGAAAGGCACGGGGGCGGGATGCTGTGACGAACCCCGGGGACAGCGTCAGGACGGGCGGAAAAGGGACGACGGGTTCGAAGCAGGAGCAGGTAACTGTGTCGAGATCTGAGAGCTTTCGTGGTGTCGTGAAAGCTACTGCAGACAGAGGGGCGAGGTCAGAAGTCCTTGAGCGACGGAGTTCCCTGCAGGAAAAGACGCCACAAAAGGGAGGAGGGAGGGATCGCTGACCCAGCAGGTTATTAGTTGGAAATCGGCCGTAGCAGTGTGGTTCCTGGTCTGCTGAAGTGCAGTCCTGCGTTGAACAGGTCGTCGCCTGAAAAGCGACGACCTGTTTTCGCTTTGGGGCTGTGGATGAGCCCACCCCGTAATTGATCTGTGTTGTTAGCTGAATGGCACACCCTGCGAAACAAATTGTAAAGCGGCATTGACAATCTTGCGTGTTGTCGCAGATCTGAATCGCTGGAGTTGGAAAGGCGACAGCGGTCGTTCTCACGGAAAATACGGAAAAATGCAGGATTTTTGCGTATTTCTCAGAGCCAAAAGTCTGCCGATGGGCTGCGAGTGTTTGCATTTCACGACCGGCATGCACTTTGCGACTCTGCGCTAAACTCGTTGTCAGACTGTGCGCCCGATATGTCTATCAATTCGGGATATCTGTTAACGCATGGATGGCGTTCAAATTCAGTCTGTAACACGTGGACAACTTTGCGGATTCACCAACGTCGCCGCTGACTCCTGCCTGCCGTTCCCACCGGGCAGGCTCATCTATGGCAACGATTGTGGTACGGATTTCGTCAGTTCGTCCACGGTTCATTTGATCTCGTGAATAACTCTCCCCTCTCGATGACTCTCTCTCGTCCCTGCACTGAATAGTGCACTTCAGGAGGCTCTATGCTTCGCACCTTGTTTGGCCTCAGGCCTGTTCGGCGGATTGCAACAATCTGCGCCGCCGCTGCTTTGGGGCTGCTGTCCCAGCAGGTCCCCACTGTTGCTCAGGACGTTCCGGCAACAATCCCGGTAACGCTGCAGAATCTTGCCCTTGACGGGCAGTTCACCAACGGCGGGCAGGCTACGGCCAGTGCCCTCATTTCTTCTGGACGCAGGTTCGGCGCCTGGACGGTCGAACTCGGAAACGTCGGTCTGCACGTTAACGAGTTCTCGACACCGGGCGGCTTCGGAAATGTTGTTGACCTGAACGGCACGCGTTCAGGGTCCATTTCGCAGACCATCGATACTATTGGTGGTGCCCCCTACACCGTCTCCTTTTTGATGTCAGGCAACTGGACGACAAATCCCGCGCGTTCGCGGGGTGTCACGGTTCGGTTGGGTCTTCAGCGGATGTCCTTCACCCGGACGCGCCCGGTTGGCTGGTCGAAAGCCAACCCCCAGTGGCAACTGTTTACAGCGCAATTCACCGGGGCTGGCGGCCGGACCGCGTTGCGATTTGGCTCTGACAACACTGGTATTCCCGACGGTGCGATCATCACGGCCATTGAAGTGCGCGGACCAATCGCCGTTCCCGGACCTTTGAATTCTGTTCCGGTTCCCACCCCCCCAAATCTCGCGGACTTCGTGCAGGATCATGCAAAAGCCGTTGCTCTGGGGAAGGCTCTTTACTGGGACATGCAGGTGGGCGGGGATGGTAGGACCGCCTGTGCGACATGTCACTGGCACGCGGGTGCCGACGTTCGCACAGCAAATATGTTCAATCCGGGAGCACCTGGGAGTGCATTTGGACCTCAGCGTCCGGACAGCACTGCTCTAAAAGCTGCAGCAGCTGGACGGTTTCGTGGAGCCGCAAAAGGAATGGCCGCTGCAGACTTCCCATTCCACAAGGTTGCTAATCGTCTGCTGCCCAAGGATCCGGTAACCAATCCGGTTCTCGCTGACTCGATGGAAGTCGTTGGGTCTGAGGGCGTGGTTTCTCAAAACTTCCTCGGAATTGTCGAGGGTAGCGAAGTCGATCGCGGCGAAAAGCGATCGAATCCTCTGTTTGAGTCCGGTGCGGTCAGCCTGCGGCAGACGACCGCCAGAAACTCACCGTCGGTGATTAATGCCGTCTTTCACGATCGAACCTTCTGGGACGGCCGTGCCAATCGTTTCTTCAACGGAGTCAATGAGTTCGGAGACCTCGATCCAAACGCTCGTGTTCTTCGGGCCGCGGCGGATGGTTCGTTAACCCCGGTACGAGTTCTGTTGGACAATGCCACACTGGCCTCTCAGGCTGTTGGTCCTGTTGGTAGTCCTGTGGAGATGAGTTGGCTGGGCCGGTCATTCCCCGATGTTGGCCGCAAGCTCTTCTCTCTTCGTCCGCTCGCGTTGCAGAGAGTTGCTGCTGACGACAGTGTCCTCGGAGTTTACCGAGATGCGAGTGGTAAGGGGCTGAATCCGGTTGCTGCGGGGTATGCCAGTTTGATTCGCAGCGCGTTTCGCCCAGAGTGGTGGTCGGGAACTCAGATCACCGCAGACGGCTACACGCAGATGGAGGCTAACTTCTCGCTGTTCTGGGGCCTCTCGATCATGCTCTACGAGGCTACCCTTGTATCAGACCAGACTCCATTTGACCGATTTGCTCAGGGCGAACAGACAGCGCTCAGTGAAAAGGCCCGTGTGGGTCTCTCAATCTTCATGAATGAGGGGCGGTGCATCGATTGCCATACTGGTCCAGAATTCGCCGGTGCAACTGTCAATGGTCTCCGCCCAATCAATGGCCAACAGGCGTTGATTGAAACTATGGCCATGGTGAGAGGGACCGCTTTTTATGACACTGGCTTCTACAACATCGGAGTGCGGCCAACCGCTGAGGACCTCGGTATCGGAGCGTCCCACCCGGTGTTCGGACCGCTGTCTTATGTGAGACAGGAGCAGGCTGGGCGCGATCGTGACGGTGGACTGAACATCAGCCCTCGTGCCCGTGTTACGGCTGACGGGGCATTCAAATCCCCAACGCTGCGGAATGTCGAGCTGACCGGCCCCTACATGCACAACGGCAGCATGAAGTCACTGACCGAAGTCATGGAGTTTTACACTCGTGGTGCCGACTTCTTCCATGAAAATGCCAATGACCTCGCTCCGGGCATGCAGGGAATTCCTGCGCTCCAGAATAACCCGGAGAGTGTGGCTGCTGTCGTGGAGTTCATGTTGCATTTAACTGACGAACGCGTTCGCATCCAGGCGGCTCCGTTCGATCACCCCGAACTACTGTTGCCGAACGGCCCTGCAGCAATCACTGAGTTCGCTGCTTTGGATAATTTCGTTCGTCTGCCTGAAACCGGGCGAGCGGGCGGTGCTCCATTTGGCGACTTCGAAACAATTCTTGTTGCTGGCCTGGGGTTGCCTGCCCCGCTGGTTGACACGGCGGGTGCTGCAGCACCGTTGGCAGCAGAGACATTGGGTGCACTGGCCGAGCCCGAAGTTGCGGCATTTTCCGCGGCGGCCGCCGATGCAATTCCCGCTGACGCAGCAACCGCTGCTGCGGCTGCCGACCCTGCTGTTGAAGCGGTGCTTCCCCCAGAGACCTTAGGGGCAGATCCGACGGCAGAAGCTGGGGCGACCGATGCTGACCTCGCCGTTGCAGAGGATGCCACCGGGGCAACTGTCGTGGAAGAGCCAATGGTGGAAGAGCCAACCGCCGCAGAAGCAGTGGAGGTACTTCCGCCGGTGGCCGAGGAGACCGGCGGGGTAGACCCAGTCCCGGTAGATGCTGCAACCGAAGCGGAGATCACCCAGCGAACTGGTGCCGAGGAAGCTCTGAAGACTGTTACACATGCTGAAGAGACGGCGGAGCAGGTTGGTGAGACGACGAACCGAGAGTCGATCAGCCTGACCACTCCGGAAGGCGATGATGTCCCAGCGAGTAAGAAACACCTTACTAACCGCAAGGTGAAAAGCCCTCGCGAAACAACTCCGGAAGAAGGCTCTGGCGAAGAGGCTCCGCCGGAGGGGTCTGCAGTTGGCGAAGAGGTGACTGAAGAGCCCGGCGATGCGGAGGTGGCCGATGAGGAAGCTGTTGCCGAAGAGCCGGCCGTTGACGAAGAGATGGCTGACGAGCCTGCTGATGAGGAGGGCGCCGACGAAGAAGCAGCCGTTGAGGAGCCTGCGGTTGATGAAGAGGCTGCCGAAGAGCACGGTGACGAGGAAGCCGCCGATGAAGAATCTGTTGTCGAAGGGCCGGCCGTTGATGAAGAGATGGCTGACGAGCCTGCTGATGACGAGGGTGCCGACGAAGAGGCAGCCGTTGAGGAGCCAGCGGTTGATGAAGAGGCTGCCGAAGAGCACGGTGACGCGGAAGTCGCCGATGAGGAAGCTGTTGCCGAAGAGCCGGCTATTGGCGAAGAGATGGCTGACGAGCTCGCTGATGAAGAGGGTGGCGACGAAGAGGCAGCACCCGAGGAACCTGCAGTTGACGAAGAGACCGCGGTTGAGCCGGGTGTTGATGAGGATGCTGCCGAGGAAGTGACTGACATTCCGAGCAGTGAGCCGATCAGTCTTCCAACACCGGATGCGGAGGATGTTCCCGAGAGCAAGAA
>JBEAUF010000345.1:0-29859 GCA_041161565.1 Planctomycetota bacterium
CAGCGGCAGCGTCGATTCATGCTCCGGTGACCACCGCCACGCAAACTCCGGGTAGTACTCGCCGTCAAATCCTTCGTTCCGCACCAGCGTGAAGCTCAGCCAGCCGACCGCCAGACAAACCAAAGCCCATTTCCACCCCTGCAGACTTCGTCCGCAAACCGTCAGTGCACCCGTGATTGCAAACACCGCCAGCGGCAGCCCGTAGATCAACATCGCCGTCCGCAGTGCCGCATCAGAAACGCTCAACCAGCCCGCCAGCACCGGGAACAGCACCCAGCCCAAAAGCAACAGAAAACGGTCCCGAATCCGCAGACGACTCAGAAACAGCAGCCACAGCGAAAACAGCAGTCCACCAAGCACCGGACCGCCCATCATCAAAAAAAAACGTGGACGGTTCGCGATCGAAGGAGTCACTGTCAACACCAGAGCCACTGCCAGCCCGGCAGAAATCATCCACGCCGGCCACAGACGCGGTCCGGCCATCGACGGGGCGGCCGCCGCGGAGCCTGCAGAGGGCTCAGAAACTGGGGCGGATGATGCAGCGAGGTCTGTCATTGGGGAAATCCGGCAGGAGGTACAGCGACGTATGGAATCGGGCAAAATGCACAAAACAACATCGCCCAGGCCCAATTCTTGCCTCACAACTCCACAATTCAACTCGCGAATTACAACCCAGCGGCCGGAAGGGCGATGGTGAAACGGCCTCAAGAACGCCTGATCTCGCCCTTCGGACTCCGCTCCACCGCGATCAGGCGTGCAGCGGATGTCAATTCCCGGTAACAGTGCGCGTGTGCTGTCTGCGTCGCGGCAGGGCCGCACCGTGAACCCGGGCGAGCGAGTTGGCCCGGTGCGGGAAGTGAGAAGTGAGAAGTCGGGTGTGGGAACACGCGATGAGCCGCCTGGCGGCAGCCTGCGGGTAGAGGACGCTGCGCGAGGGAGTCGAGAGTAGAGAGGAGAAGAGGGACGCCGCGCAGAAGTGAGAAGTCGCATGAGCCGCCGGGCGGGAGCCCAATGGCATTGGCTTTCTCTCAATCGCCGCAAAAAAGTGGGAACGGCGAGCGGGGGATGTCAATCCCCCGGTAACGGCCCGTAACCGCGCGGACAGCGGCGCAGCAGAAGCAGACCAGTGTCTTACCGGCCGATTGACATCGACCGCACGCGTTGCATGATCGGGTCGAGGCGTTTCAACGCAGAGCGAGTCCTCCCAGGCATGCGAAACATCAGAAAGCCAATGCCATTGGGCGAGAGCCCGCGGGTGAGAAGTCGGGTGTGGGAACACGCGATGAGCCGCCTGGCGGCAGCCTGCGGGTAAAGGACGCTGCGCGAGGGAGTCGAGAGTAGAGAGGAGAAGAGGGACGCCGCGCAGAAGTGAGAAGTCGCATGAACCGCCGGGCGGGAGCCCGCGGGTAAAGGCCGCTGCGCGAGAGAGTAGAGCGTAGAAAGTGGAGAGGAGAAGAAGGGCGACGCGCGGAAGTGAGAAGTGAGAAGTGAGAAGTGAGAAGTGAGAAGTTCCAGCGCGGTGTCTGGCAGTCGGAGTTGTGTTTGAGACTCCCTCTGAACGGCGGAGGGAATCCATCTCGGCTGAATTGCCTCGGCGTTGGCTGTGCGTAACGAGGGGTCTTTACCCGCGGGCTTCCGCCCTGCGGCTTATTGCGTGCCCGCCCTGCGGCTCACCGTGATTTCCGCCCGGCGGCTCATTGGCGTGACTCCACCGCGATCAGGCGTGCGGGGGATGTCAATCTCTGGTAACGGTGCGCCTCCGCGCTGCCAGCGTCGCAGCGGGAACGAACGATGGCCGTACTGGCCGATTGACATCGGCAGCATGCCAAAGGGCTTTTTTGTCGTGGCCAGATCTGGCCGAAGGATGCAAACGGCAGGCTGACGCAAAGTCCTTTCATCCTGCCCATTTCGGCACCGTTTCGCCATCCCAGGGCGAAAGTCAGTGGATCGCCCGCTGCGGCACCGGCTGAAACGCAGGTCCGGCGACAAGCTCTCACTTTTAGTCATTTTTGGCACATCAAATTGCCAAAAAGAAAGTTGTGTGTAAGATCGTGCCGTCAGGAAACTTTCCGCTGACGTTCGCCGGATAAACGTGGTTTACATGCATCTTTCCCCGCTTGATCCCAGAGACCGCGAACTCCTGCAGCACCTGCAAAGTGCGGGTGGTGCAGACGTGCAGGGAATTTGTGATTTGCTGGGGGTGACGCGTACTGCCGTGCGGCAGCGAATTTCCCGTCTGGAGGGCGCGGGGCTGATTGTTTCGGCACTTCAGGGTCAGACTCGGGGGCGTCCGCGATATATATATCGTGTAACTGCCGAAGGTTTGCACGCTCTGGGCGAGAACTACCGGCAGCTGGCGGTGGTGCTCTGGCAGGCGATTTCGGGTTTAGAGAACCAGTCTGTCCGCGAGCAGTTGCTGCAGCGTGTGCAGACAGGTCTGGCGGAACAGTTTCGCAGGCAGTTTTCAGAAACGGATACAGTCGACCGGCGTGCGGATTTGCTGGCAGAAGAGATGCGAGCAAGTGGTTTTCCGGTGCAGGTTGAGCACGGATCTGGTCTGCCAATTTTGCGTGAGACCAGTTGTCCCTTTCCGCTGCTTGCGGAAATGGACGAGGCGATTTGCCAGCTGGAGCGTCAGGTGTTGTCACAGGCTCTGGGTGTTCCGGTGGAATTTCGTTCACGGTGCCGCGACGGCCACGGCTGCTGTGAGTTTCAGGTTCTTCAGAGGCCGGAATCTTTGGTTGAAGATTGCAACACTTTTGCGGACTGTTAGATTGCTGGCTGCGTTTCCCGGGGCCGTGGCAGGTGTCGGGGTTCAGTCAGCGCAAGCAACAACCAGTCTACAGGATGTCATCCATGACATGGATCGAAGGTCGATTTGAAGAAAACGTGATCACAACCACGATCGAGCAGGCCCTCAACTGGGGTCAGCAGTCCAGCATCTGGCCGATGACATTCGGTCTGGCGTGCTGTGCGATCGAGATGATGGCTGCTGGTGCCAGCAAGTACGACCTGGACCGGTTTGGTGCTGGTGCCTTCCGGGCAACTCCGCGGCAGGCCGACCTGATGATCGTTGCCGGCACGGTAACCTTCAAGATGGCCAGCCGGGTGCGTCGGCTGTACGAGCAGATGCCGGACCCGAAGTACGTGATTGCCATGGGCGCCTGCACGGTGGGTGGTGGCCCTTACTTCAAGCACGGCTACCATGTGGTCAAGGGTGTGGATCTGGTGGTTCCGGTGGACGTGTACGTCCCCGGCTGTCCTCCTCGCCCCGAAGCACTGCTGGAGGGACTGATGCGCATCCAGGACAAAATCAAAGCGCGCAAAGTGACTCGCGGAGACACAACTCTGCCTGTCCCCCACCACTCCGGCTTTTCTGCTCTCAACGTCTGATGATCTCTCAACAGTGCCGCTGCCTGGGTCTCGTTGCGTGACCCCGGTGTGCCACCACCGACGCTGCGGCAAAGTGCTGACTGAACCTCCATTTTCAAATTATTCACGTTCCAGCCTGCGGCGGGTCCAATTGTTCCTGCCCGCCGGCTCAATCGGGAAACGCCAGATCATGACCAGTCTTTTGCGGATCACGGACCTGCACGTATCAGTTGGCGACACGCCCATTCTTCGGGGCGTCAACATGGAAATTCGTCAGGGCGAAGTGCACGCTCTGATGGGCCCGAACGGCTCCGGTAAGAGTACCCTCGCGTACGCTCTGGCAGGCCACCCCAACTACACGGTCACGGAAGGGTCGATTGAGATCGACGGCGTAAACGTGACCGAGATGGAGGCGGATGGAAGAGCGCGGCTGGGAATGTTTCTGGCCTTCCAGTACCCCGTGGTGATTCCGGGCGTCAAAGTGGCTGACTTCCTGCGGCACGCGGTTTCCAACATCCGTAACCCGGAACGCAAGGAAGGCGAAGGTCTCATCGGAATGCGTGAGTTCCGCAAGGAAATCAAGGATCGCATGACCGAACTGGGCATGGATCAGGAGTTTGCTCGCCGCTACCTCAACGACGGGTTCTCGGGTGGCGAAAAGAAACGCATGGAAATCCTGCAGCTGGCGATGCTTCAGCCCCGCTTCGCGATCCTCGACGAAACCGACAGTGGTCTGGACAGTGACGCCGTTCGCGTCGTCAGCGAGGGTCTGGCGCGGCTCTCCGGCCCGCAAATGGGTGTGCTCATCATCACCCACCACGAACGACTCCTGGAGTTCAATCCCCCGCAGTTCGTGCATGTGATGCTCGGCGGTCGGATCGTCGAAACCGGCTCCGCGGCACTTGCCCATGAACTGCATGCCAACGGCTACGCTGACATCCGTGCTCGACACCCGGCCGCCGCTGCCGAAAATGCCCCGGCCGAAGCGACTCCGGTCTAGTCCCGACGTCCGGTCGGTCTGCTGCTGTTCTCTGCTGCCCCTTTCGTTCTTCGCCCCCTGCCTTTCCGGAACGCTCCCATGTCCACAGATGCTCCGGTCAAATCCGATGTCGAGATCGGTGACTACAAATACGGTTTCCATGACTCCACCGACTACTACGCCTTCAAGAGTCGCAAGGGACTTGATGCTGAGATCGTCTCACAGATCTCAGGCATGAAGAACGAACCGCAGTGGATGCGTGAGTTCCGCCTGAAGTCGCTCGAAATCTTCCAGTCGCGTCCCATGCCCAACTGGGGCGGTGACATGAGCGACCTGAAGTTCGACGAGATCTACTACTACATGAAGGCAGCCAGCGAGCAGGGCAAGAGCTGGGATGATGTGCCCGAAGACATTCGTCGCACTTACGATCGCCTGGGCATCCCGGAAGCCGAGAAGAAATATCTCGCCGGTGTCAAAGCTCAGTATGAGTCCGAAGTGGTTTACGGCAGCCTCCGCGAAGATCTCGCACGTCAGGGTGTGATCTTTACGGACACCGATTCAGCGCTCCAGCAGCATCCCGAACTCTTTCGTGAATATTTCGGGACTGTGATTCCGCCGGGTGACAACAAGTTCGCGGCTCTCAATTCTGCCGTCTGGTCTGGTGGGTCGTTCATTTACGTGCCCAAAGGTGTGAAGATCGACTTCCCGCTTCAGGCTTACTTCCGCATCAACAGCCAGAATATGGGGCAGTTCGAACGCACGCTGATCATCGTCGACGAAGGTGCGTCCGTGCACTACGTCGAAGGCTGCACGGCTCCCACCTACAGCAGCGACAGTCTGCATTCCGCGGTGGTCGAGATCATCGTCAAACGCGGTGCCCGCTGCCGCTACACCACCATCCAGAACTGGTCCAACAACGTCTATAACCTCGTCACCAAGCGCGCCATGGCCTACGGCGACTCGCTCATGGAGTGGATCGACGGCAACCTCGGCTCGCGACTCACCATGAAATACCCCGCAATCTGGCTGATGGAGCCGGGGGCTCGCGGGGAAACGCTGTCCATTGCCTTCGCAGGTCATGGTCAGCATCAGGACGCCGGAGCGAAGATGGTGCACTGCGCACCCAATACCTCCAGCCGCATTATCAGCAAGAGCATTTCCCGCGGCGGCGGACGCTCCAGCTACCGCGGTCTGGTCAAAGTGCAGAAGGACGCTGTCAACTGCCGCTCCAACGTCGTCTGTGATGCCCTCATTCTGGACCCCGCCAGCCGCAGCGATACCTACCCCTACATCGAGGTGGAAGAGCAGAACGTGGCCATCGAGCATGAGGCCAGCGTCTCGAAAATCGCCGAAGAGCAGCTGTTCTACCTGATGAGCCGCGGGCTGACGGAAGCCGAGGCCTCCGCCATGATCGTCACTGGCTTCGTCGAACCGCTCGTCCGCGAACTACCCATGGAATACGCAGTCGAACTCAATCGCCTCATCGAACTGCAGATGGAAGGTTCCGTCGGCTGACCGTTCACTCGTTTCAGGATCGCCACTGCCATGACCGCTGCCACCGCGGACATTAGCCGCACAGGTTTTTCCAGCGAACTCTTCGAAGAATTTCTGGCCTCCCGTCAGGAGCCGGCGTGGATCACCGCAAAACGCCGTGCGGCCTTTCAGATTTACCAGGAACTGCTGGGCACAGAACTTGACCCGGAAGAATTCAAACGGGTCGATCTGCGGATCTTTAACGCCGCTCGCTTTCGGCCGTCCCCTGCGCCCTCCGACCCTTCCGCTGTTGCCGCGCTGCTGCGTGATCGCACGGAATTCGGCGGGGCAATCGTGCATCGCGACGGTCACGCGGACGCCGCGGTTTTGTCAGAGCAACTCCGGTCCCAGGGAGTGCTCTTCGGCAGTCTCGCAGATTACCTGCAGTCGCACCGTGAACTGCTTGAACCGCGATTTCTTCAACAGGCCGTGAAACCGGACGCCGACCGCTTCGCTGCCTGGCACGCTGCCTTCTGGACCAGCGGCACGCTGCTGTACGTGCCTCGCAATGTCGAGGTGGCTTTGCCGCTCCACAGCCTGATCGCCCATACCCGCGACGGCGTTGCCGACTTCTCCCACACACTCATTATCCTCGAAGACGGTGCCCGCGCGACACTGCTCGAAGAAACCGCCTCCGCCTCCCCCGATACGGCGGGACTTCACGTCGGCTGTGTTGAACTCATCGTTGGCCGCGATGCCTGTCTGCGTTACGTGCAGCTGCAGAACTGGAACGAAAAGTCCTGGCATTTCGCTCACCAGGCCGGATGCGTGGCCTCGGGTGGTTCGCTGCAGTGGACCGCCGCCGGGCTCGGCAGTCGCCTGGCCCACATTCACCAGGACGTAAACCTGGATGGTCGCAGCGCCACCGCAGAAGTGAACGGTGTCACCTTTGCCGGCAACCGACAGAAAATCAGTTGGTACACTCAGCAGCATCACCGCCAGCAGGGAACTCGCAGCGACCTGCTCTACAAGCAGGTGCTCAGGGACGATTCCCGCGTCGTCTGGCGTGGTATGATCAAGGTTGACGCGGCTGCCCAGCAGACCGACGGTTACCAGCGCAGCGACGCTCTGATGCTCAGCGATGACGCCCGCTGCGACTCGATCCCCGGCCTTGAAATCGAAGCGGACGACGTGCGCTGCACCCACGGGGCGACGACCGGTCGGGTCGATCGGGAACAGATCTTCTACTGCATGAGCCGAGGGATTTCGCGGAAAGAGGCGATGCATATGATCGTCGAAGGATTCTTCCGGCAGGTCTACGACCGCATTCCAATCGAAATCGTCCGCGAAACGCTCAGCCGAACCGTCCAGAGCAAACTCGGCATCGAAACCGTAGTACTCTGACCCCGCCTGTCCGGCATCCGCCGTCCCTTCTCCACCGCTCTCCCAAACAGCCACTTACAACTCCCATGGAACGCATCATCGGTACAGACGAACTCCAGTCTGGTCAGCGTCGCAGCGTATTCGTCGACGACATACCAGCGCTTGTGATCCGGCTTGGGGATTCATGGCACGTGATTGAGGACGTCTGTACTCATGACGGCCAGCCGCTCACCAACGGCGACCTTTCAGACTGTTCCATCGCCTGTCCCCGGCATGCGGCTCGCTTTGATCTGCGTACCGGCAAGGCGCTCTGCATGCCTGCGACTGAGCCGATCCGGGTGTTTCGCGTGGAGATCCGTGACGGTGCCGTCTGGGCCGCACCGTAACTTCACAGCACAGCACGCACTCCAGGAAATTACCATTCATGGCCACCGATGCTGAACTTATTGATGCTCTCCGCCAGGTCATTGACCCCGAACTAATGGTCAACATCGTGGACCTCGGCCTTGTCTATTCCATCAATCAGACCGATCGGAAAGTCGCGGTCGAGATGACTCTGACCAGCCCCGCCTGCCCCGCCGGACCGCAGATTGTGCAGCAGGCGAAGATGGCACTCGAGCGGCTTGCAGATGTCGATGAGGCCAGCATCACCATCACGCTTTCCCCGCCCTGGACACCCGCGCGGATGACTGATGAGGCCCGTGATATGCTCGGGATCTTTTAACAAACCCGCTGCACCGTCACCGGCCCCGGTTATTTGACTGCCGGGCCGCATTCCGCCATAGTTCCGGGCAGGATCTTCCCGCCGGGTAGTGGGTTGTGATCCCGGTTTTGTCGCATCAGGAGAATTCTTAAGGTGTTGCAGTACAACTTTCAGGGGAAAAACGCGCTCGTTACCGGATCATCGAAAGGTATCGGTCGCGCCGTCGCGATCTCACTCGCCCGCGGCGGCGCCAACGTGATGCTCAATTGCAGCGGCAGCCGCGAACTTGCGGAAAAAACGGCCGAAGAAATCCGCCATCTGGGCGTACGCGGCGAAGTGTCTGTCTGTGATGTTTCCGACCAGTCCGCCGTGGAAGCCATGGTGCAGCGGACCGCTGATCTGTTTGGCAGCGTCGATCTGTTCGTTTCCAACGCCGTCTACAGCGACCGAGAACTGCTTGTGAAGGCCGATATGCAGGGCTTTCGACGCACCATCGAAGTCAGCATGTGGGGCGCCCTCCACGGCGTGCGGGCCGCCGCCCAGCAAATGCTCAAACAGGCCTCCCGTGGTCGCATCACCGTAATTAGTTCCCCCCATGCCATCATCCCGTTCCCCACGGCCATGGCCTACAACATGGCTAAAGCTGCCATCGACCACATGGCACGCACGGCCGCCATTGAACTTGTACGTGACGGTATTCGCGTCAACGTCTTCCACCCCGGCTGGATTGATACGCCGGGCGAACGCAAATTCTTCTCGGAAGAACAGCTCGCGGAAGGCGCCGCCAGTCTCCCCATGGGAAGACTCGGCAGTGCCGAAGAAATGGCGCACGGCGTATGCTTTACTCTGAGTGATGAAGCTGAGTACATGACTGGAAGCACCCTGACCATGGATGGCGGTGTAGGACTTCCCTGGTGGTCCCGCCGCACTGAAGGAAAGCAATAGCCTGTCCCTAAAACCCCTGCATCCCCGGCAGGGCTCAACCAAAGGCCCCCATGCCAAATCGAGCCTTCCTTTCCATGGACCTCTCAGACCCGACGTGGTGGGCCTACGTCGGGCTGCTCATTCTTGCTGTTTACTTCCGGTTCTCCCGCTTCTTCTCCATCCGCAACCTTGATCTTCTGCTGCTCATCGGCCTCTCCACAAGCCTCACCGCGACCATCGAGTTTCCTCGGCCGGTGCAGGAGCAGGCTGCCACTCAGCGATCGAGCAGGCTCACATCCCGACCACACCCGGCCGCGCTGCCGCTGCTGGTGTCACTCGTGCACGCCGCTGCTGACGAATCTGCTCAGGAACCGCCCGCAGCAGCCACGGACACTCCGACACTGCCGGAAACAAACGGCACCGACAGCCGTGCGGCAATTCATCGCTGGGGCGCGCTGGCGCTCGTCGCTTTCACCCTGCTCCTGCTCGTACGCCTGATCGTCGATGAAAGTCTCACTCGCCGGCCGAAGCTGGACCAGAACCTGAACACCGCAGGACTTGTATTCCTCTGCATTCCGGCCTTTGCGATTCTCATGGCCCACGTGGCTTTTCGCCCTCCTCCCGCCGGCACTCAGAAAATGCTGATCACCGGCAAAGCGCTGCTCGAACGCCGAAACGTACCCGTCCGACCGGATTCCCCGGAAATCAACAGCCCGGCCGAAAATCTGCCAATCTCGCCCACCGGCGCTCTCGTGGGGGCCGGCGGTCATGTCGTGTCGGGATTTGCCGCCCGGCGGCCCGAAATCAGCGCCCGCGTCCTCGTGATCCTTGCCCACTCTCTGGTTCTCGGCGGACTCCTCGCAGTCAGTCGCTGGCACTTCTCCAGTGGTCAGATTGGCGTTGCGATGTGCTGCCTGTATTTGCTGCTGCCCTGCACCGCAGCGTCTGTGCACCAGCTCGGACACGTTCTGCCTGCCGCCTGTCTGATCTGGGCGTTCGCTTCCTGGCGTCGCCCCGTGGTTTCCGGGGTGCTCCTGGGGCTTGCCTGCGGCACCCTGTTCTTCACTGCCTTCCTGCTCCCGCTCTGGGCTGTCTCCTACGGCCGCCGCGCCAGCATTCGCTTTCTGATCTCCGTTCTGGCCGTCGCAGCGGTGCTCATTACCACTCTTCTGCTGATCTCCAGCGACGCTTCCTCCTTCACCGGAAAACTGATGCTCAATGTGAACTGGACCGTCTATCGCCTCCTTGACTCCTCAGCTCTTGTTGGTGAAGTTTCCACCGGGCAGACGGTTATTCGCATTATCATGGCTGCTGTGTTCTTCATTATGCTCACCGCCATGACCGCCATCCCCCGCCAGCGCAATCTCGAAGGACTGCTTGCCAATTCCACATCACTGATTGTCGCCGCTCAGATGTGGTACCCGGACGACATCGGACGCTATGTCCTCTGGTACCTCCCGCTGCTGCTGCTCGTTATTTTTCGTCCCCGACTCGATCGCCTGCTCCTGCCCCCCGCTGCTCCGCCTTCAGTTGCGTAGCCCCACTGCGTCCGGCCGCGCAATTCCTGGATATCCGAACCAACTCGCAGCAGTTCACCTCTTACCCCATCGTGAGCTCCCATGCAAATTGGCCTTCCCAAAGAGATCAAAGCGGATGAGTACCGGGTCGCCATGCTCCCCAGCGGTGTGGAGGAGCTCACGCAGGACGGACATCAGGTGTTTGTCGAGCGTGGTGCCGGGCTGGGCAGCGGCATTCCGGATGAAGCCTACACGTCCTGCGGGGCCGTTCTGCTCGATTCACATGCTGACGTCTTCGCCGCCGCGGACCTGATCGTCAAGGTTAAGGAACCGCTGCCCGCAGAATGGCCATTGCTGCGCCCCGGGCAAATCGTCTTCACCTACTTCCACCTTGCCGCCAACGAACACCTCACCCGCAGCCTGCTGGCCAGTGGAATTACGGCCGTCGCCTACGAAACGCTCCGCGGTCATGGCCACGACCTGCCGCTGCTGACTCCCATGAGCGAAGTCGCGGGCCGCATGAGCATTCAGCAGGGCGCAAAATTCCTCGAACGACCTCAGGAAGGCCGCGGTATTCTGCTCGGCGGAGTTCCCGGTGTTGAACCTGCTCACATTGCAATTCTTGGCGGTGGAGTTGTTGGCAAGAATGCCGCGCGCATCGCCGCCGGATTCCAGGCCGATGTCGTGATCCTCGATGTCAACCTCGACCGACTGCGATACCTCGACGACATCATGCCCGCCAACGTCAATACCCTCTTCAGTGATCGGCACAATATCCGCGAGCAGCTTCGGCGAGCAGATCTGGTCATTGGCGGAGTGCTGATTCCCGGAGCCCGTGCCCCGCGTCTGGTCTCCGCGGAAGACCTCAAACTAATGAAGCCCGGAGCCGTGGTGCTCGACGTCTGCATCGATCAGGGCGGCTGCTTCGAGACCTCCCGTCCCACGACGCACTCCAACCCAACCTACATCGTCGATGGCATCGTTCACTACTGTGTCACAAACATGCCCGGGGCAGTGGGACGGACCAGCACCTATGCCCTCTGTAACGTCACTTTCCCCTGGGTACGCCTGATGGCTCGTGAAGGACTGCTCAACGTTTGTCGCCGTGAACCGGGGCTCGCCGCCGCCGTGAATCTCATCGACGGTCGAGTTGCCAATCCTGCTGTCGCTGAGACTTTCGGACTCCCCTGCACGCCCCTCTAAGCACCCCCTGAAGTCTGGCCGGGCACTTCAGCCTTCACCGGAAGCTGAGTTGCCAGCCACGCGGTGGTCACAAATCGCCCCAGCAGCCAGCGAAAGGCCTCCAGGGGCCTGGCGAGTTCGGCTTCCCCGGGTGTGGAGCCACTGTGCTGCCGGAACCCGGCGTCAGTCAGCGTGACCGTCCAGCACTCTCCCCGTTCGAATTGGCTCATGCGGTCCTGGACGCGACGCGGCCAGACACTCCCGTAGAGCGTTTGAAACAGCAGCCAGATTTCCCGCGAACGCTGCTCATCCGTCGTCGCCTGCTGCAAACGCTGCATATGCCCCCTGACTCGTTGTTCTGAAATCAGCAGCTCAGCCAGCAGCACCAGCGGCACCAGTTGGGCTGCTGGTGTGGTCCACGGATCGCTTGTTCGGAGCGGCAGCAGGGCGAGGATGAGAGCGGCCAGACGCAGCAGCACAGTAACAGTCGATGTGCCAAGTCCGGGACCCAGCCCCATCAATGCGGCCAGACAAACACCGCACAGCTGCGGATTGCTCAGCTGCACCAAACTCCGGCCCGATGTGTCGACCGCCTGAGTGAACACAGGCCAGATCAGTACCAGGATCATCGGCAACACAACAAACCACTGCCATGGCCCCGCCCCCGGACGGCGGGCACCCAGCGTGCAGATGGACGGTGTGAGCAGCAGAATGGCCGCAAGGTATTGCAAAGTCCCACGCCAGCCCGGGCCCATCGGCAGCAACCCGGTTGAACTCAGTCCTGCCAGCACCACCGCCGCCACGGCAACTGCTGACCAGCGCACGCTGTAGTCCACTGTCCATGCAGCTGTCAGCCGGCGATATCGCAGAGTTAACAGCAGCAGGACTCCTCCGACTGCCGGCATCGCCCACTGCAAAATCTCCTCAAACATGTGTGCGGCACAATCCAAACGAAATTCCGACTGCCTCCGCCAGGACGCACTGTCCGGGACCTCCCCGAACATCTTCACCGGACAGGCCGGGAAATGTAAGGCCACCCTGCGGAAACCTCCGTAACCTGACGAATTTACCGGCCATGACAGCCCTTTCCCGCGAAATTTCCCCGCCTCTCCGCGGATCCGCCATTCACCAGCCACCAATCTCCGGCAGAATCGGACTCACCGGATAGCCTCTGCTCACCCCCGAATTCCGCCCGTCAGTAACCGCCCCCCCAAAGAAATGCTCATGAATCGCACTGCCGCCATCAGCCGCAATACCGCCGAAACCCAAATCACCCTGCAGCTGTCGCTGGATGGGACCGGCCAGTCACAGATTTCCACCGGCGTCGGCTTCCTCGATCACATGCTCACACTCCTCGCCCGACACAGCCTGTTCGATCTGACCGTCGAAGCCCGCGGTGACCTGCACGTGGATCAGCACCATACGGTGGAGGACGTCGGAATTTGCCTCGGACGCTGCCTGCAGCAGGCTCTGGGAGACAAACGAGGCATTCATCGCTACGGTCATTTCACACTGCCCATGGAAGAGACGCTTGTCACCAGCGCAGTTGACCTCAGCGGACGAGTTGCGTTTGTCTGGAAAGTGGCATTCCCCACTGAAAAAATTGGTAGTTTTGACAGCGAGCTCGTTCAGGAATTCTGGACAGCGGTTGCTTCCAATGCCCTGATGAACCTGCACTGTGTACTGCATCATGGCAGCAACAGCCATCACATCTCCGAAGCTGTTTTTAAATCACTCGCCCGCGCACTCAGAATGGCCGTCACCATCGACCCCCGACAGCCGGGGATCCCCAGTTCCAAAGGTACGCTCAGCGAGTAAACCGCGCTTCCCGCAGCATAAACACCAGCAGCAGGACTGCGGAGATCAGCCCGAAACCTGTGAGCCAGTACAACAGCACCGGCCAGCCATCAGCCTCCACAATCCGACCGCTCAGGAGGCAGAAAACAGCCACGGCTGCGAAGCCAATCGCATCCAGCAAGGCCACCAGCAGTCCGCAGTGCCGTCCTCCAAATTTCGTTGAAAACACACTCACCGGAATGTAATAGCAGGGCGACAGACACACGCCGAACACAAACAGCAACCCCGTGCTGACGTACACCTGCACCAGCCGCGGCAATGTGCAGGATGGCATCACTGAGAACGTCGTCAGGCACAACGTGGAAACCGCGAGCAACCCGCCCATGACATACGCACGCCCACGTCGCGACAGTCGATCAAACACCATTCCCCCTGCCAGCAGCGAAAGCAGGCTTCCGACAGGCACCGCCGAAACCACTCGCAGCGAATCCGCATCACTCAGCCTCAAACCGTCACGCAGCATCAGCGGGGCCAGCAGCAGGAAGTCCCACAGTACCGCCATCCCCATCAACGATCCTGCCATCAGCAGAAAACGAGAACTGCGGAAAAAACCAACAAACGCCTGAAACAGCGAAGTTTCGTTCAGTTCGTGTGAGCGCGACCCCGGCAAACCGTCGCCACAACTCCCACCACTCCGCTCCGCTGCCGACACCACACGCACCGCTGATTTCGACGGCAGCAGCAATAAGGCCAAAATCGCAGCCAGCACGCCGATACCGGATGCACACAACAGCACCTGCCGCCATGGCAGCACACCCGCCAGCGCCGCAGGGCCGAGACTGGCCACCAGCGTCCCCACACGTGAACTGGTCGAAAGCAGTCCCCACACCCGGCCCTGATGCTGCGGCACAGCCCACGCCTGCACCACGCGAGTCATGCACGGCCAGCCGGCCGCCTGAGCCATCAGCGTCACGAAAAATGCCCCCTGCAGCAGCTCCAGTGATGATGCCTGCGAAAAGACCGCCACCCCAAGCGACTCCACTGCCAGTGCCAGCGGAAATATCGCCCGGGCACCCCAGCGATCAGCTGCCCAGCCCCAGAAAAACTTGCCAACCAAAGCCCCTGTGGTACCGGACGCCAGCATCCTGCCAATCGCCTCCAGATTCACCTGCAATGTCGGGTCTGATCGCATGGCGTTGGACGCAAATGCCGGCATCAGCCGCAGCACCATCGATACACCATAGGCCGCGTATAAGGTTCCGAAAATCACCCATGGCGAAGATCCAGCGGCCGTTGCGCTCGCCGAAAAACTCCGAACTGTTCTCGAATTCGTTGCAACGCTCATCTGACACCCCAACCGGAAACAGGCAACCTCGGGAAATCCACAACACAAAGCACACAGCACGGCGTCACAATCGCACCGCTGTGCTGCGATGATCGAGGCGACATTCACCAGCTGTCTGACGCAACAAAGACTCCAGCGAATCCGCCAGACGGCTCAACAACGGATCTCCCGAAACCCCACGCTCCCGACGCGCTGATACCGGCAGCGGCTGCCCCACATCCACTATCGCTCGCCATGGACCACAACACGGAGCCTCTCCAGTCAGGTGCTCGTGAAATCGCGATACCGTCTCCAGAATCCTCTCCGCCGTCGGATATGAGGACACATAGTCCGCCGGGTAAAGACTCAGCGCCTGTGCCAGCTCCGCATGCCGCAGCTGAGTCCAGCGACGAGCCAGCTCGGCCTCCGGCAGAACGCCCCCAATCATCTCCGGAACAATCGCACGCCGCAGATCCCGCACACGCGTAATCACCGAGCCACCGCCGGTCCGCTTGAGCCACTCCTGCTCCGCTGACCCCAGCAGGTGATCAATCAGCCGCTGCTGACGCTCCGCCAGTGTTCCCGCCCCCGCACCACCCCAAAACTCAATTTCCTTCAGTGTCAGCAGTGCAGAGCCTGCCCTCAGAATCCGCTCCAGCAGCGGCAGATCAGGGCGTGGAGCCCACGACAACCGCTGCTCAATCCCCCTCAACACAGAACCGGCCGTCAACTCCGCGTCCCCCTCAAACACATACCGAATCGCCACCGGCAGCACAACCACCCCTCGCCGATCGCCCACTCCACTCTCGCCAGCAGCCCCAGCCGAAGAATGCTCACGAGCAACCCTCGCCGCCGCCGTGCGAGCAATAAATGACACACCCTCCTGAAGCTCATTCAGGGAATCATTCGCGGAACTCAACGCTCCTTCCGGAAAAATCACCAGCGGTCGCTCAGCCCGCGACAAAATCTCCACCCCAGCCTCCACCGCCTGTCGGTCAATCCCCTCACGATAAATGCTGAATGCCCCCATCCGCCGCAAGGCCCAGCGCGTCAGCCGATTCCCGCGAAACAGATGCGAACTCGCCATCACGAAAAATGGCTCACCAGCCGCCGCCGACAACGACTGCAACACCACCGCGTCAGACATCCGACAATGATTGGGTGCCAGCAGCACCCCCATACCGGATCGTCGCAACTCCCTGAGCACTTCCGCACCACGCACCTGCACATCCATCACCCCAAACTTCCGCCGCAAATACCACGGCGCCACTGCCCGAAACAGCCGCGGCCAAACCGTCCCCTGGTGGGGAGCAACAAACTCATAACGCGAATCCACATGAATCAATGCCGACATCGAAGTAACTCCGCCGCACGGTGAAAAAAACTGCCCTGCTGCCAGTGACATGGGCCACGGGTTACCCCAAATGCAGGAGCTGTTCCGTTTTTTCAACATGAGGCGCAAGTTGTTTCTGGCGTGCCGTTTCCGTCGTCAGGCAGCGGCTTCACAGTCACCCATGAGGATCTCGGTTTGACGCCAAATGTACAGGTAAAGTGCATTTCATGCTGTTCGCTCCGCGACGAACTGACGAAAGACAAACGGTCGGGCGGAAGCCCCCGGTTGCGTTCGCACCCTGGTGCGCGCGCTGGAGGGCGTTGGCTTCGCGTTTGCAGGACTCTTTACCCGCGGGCTGCCGCCCTGCGGCTCAGTGGAGCTGCCGCCCTGCGGCTCAGTGCGACTGCCGCCCCGGGGCTCAGTGCGGCTTCCGCCCGTCGGCTCAACGCGTTGTTCTCCACTTCCCATCACTGCCGCGCGTATTCAATGTCCAGCGTGGACTCCGCAAGCACTGCGTCTTTCATCGCGTCCAGCAGTACTGCTCGGCTGGTCTGCTGAGGATCAAGCTGCAGTTCGCGTGAAAGAGCATAGACGGTGATGTGGTAGGTCTTTGCACCGGGGCCGCGGGAACACAGTGGATCGTAGCCGCGCTGTTTGCGGTCATTGATTCCAGTGACCCCGGCGGTTGATTTTGCCGCAGAATTCTGGGCCAGAGACGTGACGGAAGCGGGGATGTTGTAGACGAGCCAGTAAGATTTTTCCTGGTCCGGTGCTTCATGCCACAGACTGACAGCGAGGAACTTTGTTCCGGCCGGTGCACCGCTCCAGGCAATCGCCGGCGATTCACTTTTGCCATCACAGGTGCAGTCAACAGACAGCTGACCACTGGAGTTCACTGAACGGCTTTCAAGTTTGATGCTGCTCGTCCCCTGGGTAACCGGGCGATCGCCGGTGGGTGGTGGACCCTTTTTGCCCTGGTTCTTCTTTCCACCTTTCCCCTGGCCCTTGCCTTCTCCTTTTTTCGGTGGTTCACCGTCCGGTGGTCGTTCATCCGAACGCGGCTGACGCATGTTCTCGCCCGCCGGTGGCTCGGCATTTTTTCGTCCCTGGCCGCCGCGGCCTCCGGGGCCTCCCTGACCTGGGGGGCCGCCGTTGGGGCGCGCTGTGTATTGCTGGGTTTCCGTTTGTCCATCGGGACTGCGGAAAGTGAAGCTCACGGCGCCCGCGTCTCCCAGCGTATAGCTCACGGTGCCGGGGCGGCCGTTGATTTCGTATGTCAGCACGTAGCTTTTGGAGTTGGACTGGCGAAACGCCGTGATTTTTGCCCCGCGGAGCGGCGGCAGCGCGGGACGCGGAGACACCGCGCGGGGCTGGGGGTCCACCTGGCCATCACGCTCCACCACTTCTCCGAAAAAGCCGCCATTCAGGTACGGATAGGTCTTTGTGGCGTGATAGTGATAATGACCGTCCGAGCCATGGTGACCGTTCCACTGGTCCAGTGGTGCGTAGTCCGGAGCCGATTGCTCCTGATACCCGTAAATCGGGTAGCCATCAAGCGCCCAGCCGACGGGCTGGCCGGGCTCCGCCTGCTTCTGCAGATGCACCGGAGCGATGTGATAGTGGTAGTCGTCAGCGCGGCCGCAGTGTCCGCCGAATTCATCCAGTTCACCGGCGACGAGCGTGTCCGTTTTGCCGTCATTCTTGATCGGATTGAAAATCGGCACGCCATTCACCGCAATCGCGATGGCCCCTCGAAAGAAGCCCGTCTTCGCTGACAACGGTTCCTTCGCCGGAACCGGATGACGCGGTATCCGCCACGCATTGTTGCCGGTGTAGGATTGCGGAAGCGGTACCTGCTGTTGCCAGGCCGTAATACCCACCATCATTTGATGATCCGGCATCCCCTCCGATTCCACGTAGAAGAATTCGTCGTCAGCACGCGTTTTCACGGCTTTGGAAAATGGCTTGAAGCTGGTTTCAAGCAGTTTGAGGTTGTCTGCTGCAGAGCCCGGGGTGGCTGCAGGAACGGCCGCCGGAGCGACCGTGGGGACCGCCGCGTTGAGCTCCGCGAGGCGGTGCTGACGTTCTGCCACCCACGCCTGGTCGGCGGCGGAAAGCCGGCCAAACTCCACCGGTCGCACGAAGCCATCAGGTTGCCGAATGAATACTCGCGAACCCTTCATGGACACAAATTGGCCGTTAACAGGCTGGTGAGAATCGGTCAGATTCCAGCTTCGCAGTGCAGCTACCGCGGAAACTTCGTGTGCACCCTCCTCGTGCCCCTCATGGGCCGCAGCCACCGGCACCGCCGCGAACACAAAACACAGGGCACTCACGCTGCAGACAGCCCCACAGAAGCATCGCATCATCTTTAATCTCCTTCAGATTTTTTTCTTTTCGGCTTGTCTGTGTCTTTGATATTCAAATGTCGTTTTTGGGCATCGGAGAGGCTTGTGCGGAGGGATTCAAAGCCGCTGGCCTCTTCAATTGCCGATGTAAACACAAGCCGGGCACGATGCTCTGTGAGTGTCCTCAGGGTGCGCTCATCAGGAACGCGACCGCCGGGACCTGTTCGCAGAGCGGTCTGCAGCGTCAGCAGGGCTGCTGATGCTTCCTTCCGGCCGCGCGCCGATGCAGCCAGCAACCGCAGCAGCAGCTCCGGCTGCCTGTCCTGAAGAGCCGTCAGAAACTCCAGCACGCCCGTATCAACGCTCTTCTCACGCCCCCCGCCACGCCGTTCCGTGTCTGCTGCAGCGGCCTGCTGTACTGAGCCAGACGCCGCTGCAGGTGCCAGCCACTCCGCAAAACTCACTCCCAGCTCCTCGAGGTCCCGAGCCGCATCGGCAGACGTATTCCGCAATTCGCCCTGCACGGCCTGCATTTCCGCAGTGGCCGTCTCCGGTGCGGCCGCACTGCGACTTGCCAGCAAAATCGCCTCCGATTGTTCGGGACCCAGCGACTTCCCAATCCTCAGAAATACCCGCGATTGAAGCATCCCCAGCTCCGCGTCCGCTGCTGCGATCTCCTGAAGCGGCTTGCGGGAGTCCGTCTCCAGTCGCCGCAGGAGTGCTGGCGTGGCATTCACACGGGCATTGTTCAGCAACGCGACAAGAACGGAATTCTGCTCCTCTCGACTGGCCTTCAATGTGCGGTAGTCGTCCAGAACCGATGCCAGTGTTTTACGCTGCTCGAGTGTCAGCAGCGAGAGAATCCGCAGGCCCCGAGCCTCCACGGAGACAGCGTTCCCGGACCACTGAAACTGGTCCACGGAACTTTCCAGGCCGGATACTGGAGCGGAGTTGCGGCGGAGCCAGCCGAGTGCATCGAGGACCAGCTGCTCCAGCTGCCGAACGTCATCGTTCTGCAGGTGCTGATAACCCGGCGGCAAAACCGCTGCCAACTCGTAGTCACGACGATCCCTGCCTTCCCCCTGCATGCCGCCCGGCGGCTTGTTGCCACTCTGCCCACCACGCCCCGGCTTAATCCCCTTTTGAGCAAATGTCGTGGGCAAAGTGGCCATCATCAGCAGCCACAGCAACAGAACGACGGTGAGTCGTCGGGGGAACTGACTGACGAACCGGGCGGGGCACTCAGTGTTGCCGCAGTGCGAACGGTCCAGGGCGGCGTCAGGCAGACGCATGGGGAGTGCTCCGAATGGTGTCAGGTCGACGGGTGTTCGGCAGGGTGGTAAAGCATCAGTTGTCAGTGGAGTCTGGCTTGCTTTTCTCCTGACCACCGCCTGCTGGTGTCTGCCTTCCAGGCTGATTTGCCGGGGGTGTGGAGCGACCTTTTCCCTGACCTTTTCCCTGGCCCTTTCCGCCGGGCTTCATTTGGCCGCCGCCCCCAGGTGCTCCGCCCGGAACAGCTCCGGTCCCACCCGCGTTGCGTCCGCCTTTGCGGGCGACCGGAGGGGCTGCTGGATCATAATCCGGATTCAGCGTGGGCATCTGGGCGTCGATGGCGGTGAGGTATTCGGTGAGTTGCCGATTGAGCTCTTTGGCAGTGTTCTGCTGAGTGGCTGCAAGGTCACTGGATTCACCGATGTCGCTGGCAAGGTCATACAGTTCGACATGGTCGTCTTCAAGGAAGCGAATGAGCTTGGTCGTGCCTCTCAGAAGAGCTGACTGGGGACCGTCGGAACCCTGATAGTGGGGAAAGTGAAATACCAGAAAATCACGGGAACGCCGCACTTCACCTCGGCCGTCGTTGGCCAGCAGCGCGGCGAAGCTGCCACCTTCCACGTTCGGGGGCAGCCGCGCAGCAGGAATACCGGCCCAGTCACAGAATGTGGGGAGCAGGTCGAAGCCAACCACCGGCGTGTGGCACCATGAATTTGCGGACACACCCGGCCCTCGAACAATAAACGGCACGCGAATTCCGCCCTCCCAAACACCGCCCTTGCCACCGCGAAGAGCTGATCCGCGATTGCCGCTGGCTCCATTGTCACCCATGTAAATTACGTAGGTGGAATCTGCGAGCCCCAGCTGGTCGACTGACTGCATCACGCGACCGACACCTTCGTCGAGGTCCTCCGTGATGGCCGCGACTGAGACCGCCTTTTCATTGGCCCCCTGCATGGAAGCCTGATATTTGGCCAGCGTGGCCTTGCGAGCATTGCCGGAGGCGTGCAGGGCGTTCCATGAAAGCTGAATGTAAAACGGCTTCCCGGCATCACGGCTGCGTTTCATGAAATCAGCTGCTCGTTCAGCCATGCCAAAAATGTCCACGGGGTTCGGATCCACAAACCGAAACGCCTGCTCGTTGCCGGTATCCCCGTCGTGTTCGTCGTAGCCGTGTTCGCCCGGTCCACCACCGCTCAGATGCCACTTGCCGTAGTGGGCCGTCGCGTAGCCGGCTGTCCTGAGCAGTTCCGCGATGGTCACTTCTGTTGGATCCAGGCTTTTGATGAGCTTTGGTTCGGTAAGCTTATGTCCGGGCTCAGCAGGGGCTGCCTTGGTCCAGTGGAGCTGGGCCGGGCTCTTGCCGGTCTGAATGCTGATGCGCGTCGGTGAACAAACCGGCGCCGGCGAATAGCCCATGCTGAATCGCATGCCCTGGGCCGCCAGCTTCTCCAGATTGGGGGTCTGGTGGCCGGCATTCCGGGAACCCCGGACTTCCGGATGCATCGCCACTGACAAACCACTCCAGCCCTGATCATCCGACAGCATCAGGATGATGTTGGGGTGGTCTGCAGCCATGCACAGAGGGAGGCCGATTGTCAGAATGCCAAGAATCACTGCGAAGCAGATCGCCTGGTTCGGGTGAATGGTGCGACGGAGCCGGCTCATTTGCCTTTCCCCTTCTTCTTTGGCGGATTATCGGGAACCACGTTGTTGATGTTGGAGAAATCCGGTCGCTGTTTTCCGTCGGGCGGTGACTCAACAACGTGCCTGAAAAGCACGGTGTTGTCGATCGCCAGGTCTCCAGCCCAGATGAACTTCGCGCCGCTGAAATCATGTTCGAACCACGGTTGTTTGGGATCGACCTGCTCTTCGGTGTACTCCACAGCCTGACCCCAGCGACTGTCGTCGAAGTCGACTGCAAACCAGTTCTCAGGCAGCGGCACCGTCTCGACTCGCGGATTCTGTTTGTCGCCACCAATCGGCCCGGACGAGATCACCTGCGCCTTCCATGCTGCACTGGTTACCGTGCCATCGCTGAACTTCAGAATAAACCCCCCGTCACCGATGTTGGTGTTGGCATATTCCATGCCGGTTTTCGGATCGGCGTTGTCGCGGGCCATGACGGCGATGGTCATCGGATAACGCGGCAAAATATCCACTGCAATCACGTTGTGGGGAATGAAGCTGATCGAGTCGACCGCCGTGAGCTCGCCGTTGATGTAGAGCAGGAACGTGTTGTCGGCGTAGACCGCAGCCTTAATCGTGTCACTCATCTGCGGTTTGCGGAGCTTTCCAGCGGGGGGGGCCTGCTGCGCAGGGGGGGCTGCTGTGGCATTCCAGAGGCCGGCCGCGAGACAGCAGACTGCAGTGGCGGCGATCATCGTCGTGGCCATGCGATTCATGCTTATTCCTGTTCTACCGGGATTTCCGGAGGGTGATGGGCGGAGTGATGAAAGAAAGTTTCGGGCTGGCCGTCGCGGCTGATGAGTGTCAGTCGCAGGCTGAGCCGCTCCGGGCCGTAGGGCATGTCAATAAACCGCAGCTGGTGTATCTCGTGAGTGGCCGCGTTGTAGGCGATTTCAATCCGCCTCGGACCGGAGAATCCCGGCCGACGAACAGCCACCAGCAATCGCTCGGAAGGAGCTGTGGCGAGTTCGTCCACGTGAGCACTGTCGGCAGCACCTCCCTCGAGAATCTGCACATCGCAGGACTGCTGGAGCTGCTGCAGCGTGGTGGTGAGCTCGACCAGCGACAGCGAGTACTCGTGGCCGGGAAGGTCGCGACTGAATCGCTGCAGGTCACGGCTGATACGCACCGGACTGTCCGGACGGACGGACCAGCTGTAATGCCCGTTGCTGCCGGTCACGAAATCACGGCCATCCGGCTGCCGCCGGATCAGCACGAACAGACCACCGCCACGCAGGTGCAGCACCGCGTTGTCCATGGGTGGCTTCGGAGGTCGTTTTTCGCTGCCGGATTTCCGGCCGTGACGACGCCCGGCAAGCGCCACACTCTCAACTTCCACCTGATAGCTGCGACTGGCGTCAGAGCGATTTTTGTCGATCAGCCGTGAGAGCTCGGCAGAGGCCGCGGTGGCCACGGCCCGCTCACCGAAGGGGGGCAGAAAGTTGAACAGCATCAGCAGCAACAGCAGAGCAGCTGCGATGCCCACCACACGCCGCAGTTGTCGACGGCGACGGTGTAATCGCAGTTTCGCGCCGCCAGTGGAATTGACTGACATGGCCGGAACCGATGCCGCAAGCGTGAGCGATTCGCTGCGGAGCTGGTTGTGCAGCAACAGCAATTCTGTAAAACGCCGCGCGTGTGCGGGGGATTCAGCCAGCCACGAACCAAGCTCGGCCTGCTCCTGAGCCGTCAGGGGCTGATCGAGATACTGATGCAGCAGATCTTCAGGATCTCTCATGCGCGACCTCCTTCGGCAGCCCGAGCTGCAGCCGCTGCGCGATCAATGCAAACCCGCAGCTGATCCCGCAGCCGCTGCAGTGCCTTGGACACCGTGTTGGCGGCCATCCCCAACTGCTCGCCAATCGCAGCTGGCTTCAGATCCTCGGCGTAACGCAGCTGAACCAACAGCCGCTCGCGGGTATCAAGCCGCTGCAGACAGTCACGCAGAAAACTCAAGCGGTGGACATCGTGGGGATCGATGGCTTCGAAGGAGTCCGCCAGCTGGGAGATGACCGCTTCATCAAATATCAGGGGCTCCTGCCCGTCACGTCGGAGAAACATCCGGATTTGATTGCGAGCAATCCCGAGGGCCCAGGCGATGAATGGACGCGATGGGTCGTAGCGGTCGGCGGATTCAAGCACCGCCACTGCTGTCTCCTGAAGCACATCATCACGGTCCGCAAAGTCCCGCACCATCGCCCCGATGAAAGAGCAGATAATGGGCTGGGCCAGTGTCCATTGACGCATGACGATCCGAGCACTCTCGTTCACAAACAAACGCTCCGCGAAGAATGAGTTCGCAATTCCTTTGCGGAGCAGGCCGAATCGTGACGCGATTTTTGCGGATCGGAGGAATTATTTCGGAGGTTGCCACTCTGGGCTGTCGGGGAAAACTTCTGGTCCCCGTATTAACCACCATGGGTAATCGTGCAATTCTGAACCTGTATGGTTAGGTCTGCCCAGTCGAGCGGCTTTTCCGTAATCACCTCCAGCCGACTGTCACGCCTCCAGCAGGAACGGCGGAAGCTGGCTTCACGGCCCGCCCGGTTAATGCTCCACCAGTCATCCTCGCAGTGAAAAACTCCCTTCAGTCGCTGTACGCCGGGCCATGACTCCAGCAGCTCCAGCAACGGTTCGCGTCGAAATAGCTCGTCCGCGGAAAACAGCCAGCCACACGCGTGCCAGCCGTTGCCACTGCTGGGAAATTGCAGTGGTCGCCCAGGGGCGGGAGCGGCGGGAATGGACTGCAGTGCGGGCTCCGCCGGAACTGACGCGCCGAGCTGCACCAGGGCAGCCGAGGGCTCCGCAAGCGCGGCGACGGGAATCGCAGCATGCGCGTCCGGAAACCGTGGCGTGCGAACGACAGATCCGGAAAGCGTCAGCCAATCAGACTGCAGCACACCGTGGGCCGTTTCCGCAATCAACAGCTTGGGGGGATCCAGCTGCTCAACGAGGGCACGACAGCGAGCGATCGAGTCGGCAGGGCGATGGTCCGTGTGATTGATGACCACGATGTCCGCCATTTCCAGCTGGTCGTGAAATACTGGATTGCTGCGAATCCGCGGATTGTCGGCGTCCTGAGGATCAACGAGGCAGATCACAGCCTGCAGAGTCAGGTGGGTTCGGAAGAATCGGGATTCGCGGAGCAGATCCAGAACGCTGGCCGGGTGCCCCGCACCACTGGGCTCGATCAGCAGTCGATGGGGGCGGACGCGGCGGAGAAACTGCACAAGCATCGGTTTGAAGAGTTCTGCCGTTTCACAGCAAAAACAGCCCCCGGCAAGCTCCTGCACACTCACGGGACTGTCGTGCGGAAGATCCAGCAATGCTTCGTCCAGCGACACAATTCCGTACTCATTGATAAACACACCCCACCGTTCTTCAGCCGGACGCTGGTCCAGCAGCGAACGAATGGCGGTGGTCTTTCCCGTGCCAAGGAAACCTGTGATGAGTGTGACTGGGGTCATGTCTGCGAGCTTACGCCGGAAATGGCCCCCGAATCACGCGGCGGCCGGGGCCCGCGCGTCCGCTTATGCAGCGGCAGCGCGCAAAACAAGGTGCTTCAGCAACCACCGAAGCACCTGAAAGCAGATCTGCTGTTTCAACTGCAGCACTCGGTCGAGTGCCGTGCGAATTATTCGAGTTCGACGAAGGGGCTCATGCGGCGGGCTTTGGCCAGAATCTCAGCCTTCTCGCCTTCGTTGGTCGTCGCTGCGAACTTTGCACGGAGCTTTGTCAGCCCGGTTTTGCGTTTGCGACGGCGAGCGATTTCCCTTTGTCTTTCTGTACGTCCCATGGGAACAAACAACCTTTCTGACGAAAAAATAAACCCAGACTGACCCGTAGGATACAGGCTCAGCCCCCGGTGTCAATCGGAGAGTCCATGCAGAACGGTCAGTGAGACGCCGAAAACTCCAGGGAATTCCACCAAAAAAACCGCCTGCACCCAAATACTTACCGCAATTTCCACACTAACTGCCCCCGGAAATTGCCACCACAACCGACGCCGTCAGCAGGCAGGCACCCGCCAGCCTCAACAGCATGATCCTTGCGGAATAACCCGCCTCCGCACCACCGAAAAACCGCGCCAGGCTCCATGCCAGCAGGACCGCCCAGAGTCCCCGCAGGGCGTAGACAATGTTGATCCGGGTCGCGTCGCCGTAACGGCTGAGTGACCAGGACATGCTCATTGCCTGCACAGCCATCAGCACCGTGCCCACAACAAGCGGCCGCAGAACACCCAGCTGCCGCAGGCGAGCCGGCGTGTCGAGCCATGGCAGAAACACCCCTGATAACACTCCCGTGCAAATAAACATCGGCGGCAGAAACAGGCCCGCCCCCCAGCGCTTACCCCAGATCTGCAGACCGGCATCAAACAACGACAGTGACACGGCAGCCAGCAATGCCGGAACGATCGTCAACACAGCCCGCCGTGTTGTCAGCTCCGCAGATTCCGTACTTCGCGCCCCCGCCTGGATCACCCCCACACCAATCGTCGCCAGCACCGCTCCCAGCCACACTCGGCCTGCAATTTGCTCACCGGCAAGCCAGGCGAGCAGTGCAGCGACAATGATGACCTTCACACCAAAGACCGGGGTTGCCACCGAAACGTCGCCAAAGCGAAAGGCGAGATAAGTGAATAACTGCCCCAGCACAAAACTCGCCCCCACCAGCACGGCCTGCCACCAGCCAGCCATCGGCAGCACTCCCGGGCCGGCCAGCTCCACGCCGAACCACGACAGGCCCAGCCATAAATTTGCCAGAAATGTGCCGGTCCATGGGCTCGCACCCCGCGAAATCGCCTGGCGGGCGAACATCATCCCCATCACAAATACCACGCTGGAAAACAGCGGAAACAACAAATGCAGCGGCACAGCAGGTACTCAGCAGCGCAAATCCATTCAGCATGCGGACTGTCAAACGTCGTTCAAGTCTGACGGCCTGACGAATTCCTGTCGATACCCGAGGCCGCAAAAACATGAACTGCTGATGGAATCAGCCGAAAACCGCGTAAAATCTCCGGTCACATTCCCATCCCTGCTGTTTTCCATGGCCCCCGCCCCATGCGCCTCTGCTTCCTCACTGCCGGTGGCACCATCGATAAAGTCTACTTCGATCGGCTCAGCGAATACCAGGTAGGCGCGCCCGGCGTGGAACGCATCCTCCACGATCTGGCCGTCAGCTTCGACTACCGCATCGAATCCGTGCTCCGCAAAGACAGCCTCGACATGACGGACACAGACCGCCTGTTGCTCCTCGATGCCGTCCGACGCGCGCCCGAATCACAGATCGTGATCACCCACGGCACCGACACCATGATTGAAACCGCAGCACTGCTACTGCAGGTCCCCGACAAACGCATCGTGCTGACCGGAGCCATGCAGCCGGCAAACTTCCGCAATTCAGACGCCATATTCAACGTCGGCATGGCGATTGGCGTCGTCCAGGCCCTGCAGTCCCCCGGTGTCTGGCTGGCCATGAGCGGCCGCCTGTTTCATCCGCTGCAAGTCAGAAAAGATCGCGAACGCGGTGTGTTCGTTGAATGCCAGCCCCCGGAATCCGGGGAACCTGCGAAGCTCTGACAGCACCCGCACAGGCATTTCTCCTCCGAATCCGGCATTCAGGAACCTGCTCGATACCTGATTCCCCCGAAATCGCCTATACTTGCTCACGCAGCGCAGGCGGAGTGCCCGCTGTGTTTACCAGACAGGTCCCAGCCCCCGGGACAATCCGCTTCCCGCAGCCACCGCCCCATCGTTCCCAGGTAACCTGCCGTCCCATGGAAAATCGCCGTCTTTTCACATTCATCACCAGCGCCCTCATCTTCCTGTGGATCTGGAGCACGCTCTTCCCGCCCCCGCCGCCGCTGGAAGAACTCCAGGATCCGGCCGCCGCCGAAGTCGCCGAACCTGCGGCCGATTCGCCGACAACGGAAACCGCGGCTGCTTCAGGAACGACCGATGCCCCCGGCTCCGTTCAACCAGCAGACGCAGCCGATGCACCCAAAATTCCCGCATACCCCGCCGCCACCGTCACACTGGGATCCCTCCAGCCGGACAGCGGCTATGCCCTCGAACTGGTGCTCACTTCCGCCGGTGCCGCCGTCGAAAGCGTCTCGCTCACACCCCCACAGTTCCGCAACCTCGAAGACAGATCCCAGCCTGTCAAAGTCGTGGGCAATAACGAATCCACCGACCGCTCACTCACCACCGCCGTCGCCGCCATCGACAAACAACTCCAAACCGCCGGACAGTCGCTCGAAACTGCCCACTGGAAACTCATCGAATCCACCCCCACCGAAACCGCCGCCACCGTTGCCTTCGAATACGATTCCCCCGACGGAAATCTCAGGCTCCGCAAAACCTACAGCCTCCCCCGCAGCCAGCTCACCGGCCCACAGCTCGACGAAGCCTGGCAAAATGATCCCACCCTGTTCACCGTCTCCGTGAATCTCGAACTCATCAACCTCTCAACAGTTCCCCGGGAAGTCAGCTACGAACTCCAGGGCCCCGTCGGCCTGCTCCTCGAAAACGCCGAACACACCTCCAAATACCGCGACCTGCATCTGGAATTCGACAGTACCGGCCCAACCACCCTCTACACCACCACCCTGCAGGGCTACTGCGACGACATCGAATCCCGTATGGGACGCAAAGCCTCCCTCTCAGAACTCTCCCAGCGACTCCGGGAAGACCACGAATGGATCCAGCAGCCTCGCTATGCCGGTGTCGACGTCCAGTACTTCTCTGCCATGCTGGCTCCCCACGTCACCCAGCCTGCTGATGGTGGTCCCGCCACCGGACCACTCCTCGAACGCACCTGGCCCATGCTCATCGGACCCGACGTTCGCGAACCCGCCACCAGCCTCGGCTTCGTCGGACGCATGCTCACCAACCTCGCCTACGCCTTCATCGGCCGCGAAGTCGATCCCCGCTCCGCCGACATCAGCTTCCGCTTCGCCAGTCAGCCCGTGGTGCTGCTCCCCGGCCAGACCGTGTCGCACCCCTACGCCTTCTTCGTCGGTCCCAAACGCCGCGAACTGCTCGATCCACCTCCGTTCTCCGCCGGACAGGTGCTCAATTTCGGCCGCACCGCCGTCATCGCCCGACTCATGCACAGCCTGCTCGACACGTTCCATGGCTTCGGCCTGCCATGGTGGGCCGCCATCCTCGGCCTGACCGTGCTCGTCCGCGGCTGCCTCTTCCCACTCTCTCGCAAACAGGCCATCATGGCCGCCCGTCAAAAAGAACTGCAGCCACAAATCAAAGCCCTCAAGGAACGCTGTGGCGACGACCAGCAGAAATTCGCCCGGGAACAGTGGGAACTGTTCCGCAAACATAACATCAATCCGCTGTCCGGCTGTCTGCCCCTCGGTCTGCAGTTACCCATCTTCATCGGTCTCTATACTGCCCTCAATTCCGCTGTGGATCTCCGCGGCCAGTCATTCCTCTGGATCGACAACCTCGCCGGACCGGATGCTCTCTTCAGACTCCCCTTCTCACTCCCGTTCGGCATGGGCCACGATTTCAACCTGCTCCCGCTCTGCACCGTCTCCCTGTTCCTCATCCAGCAAAAGCTCTTCATGCCCCCGGCCCAGGATGAACAACAGGCCATGCAATATCGCATGATGAACTTCATGACCGGCATCATGGGGATCCTCTTCTGGCATCAGCCTGCCGGGCTCAGCCTCTATTTCATCGCGTCCAGTCTCTGGAGTATCTCCGAGCGAAAGCTGCTCGGCTCAGCCAACCTCACACCCGCCGGCACACCCGCCCTCGCCTCCGTGCTGCCCGAAGAACCCTCCCCGGTCTCCGAATCCACTCGCCCCAAAAATCGCACCAGTCAGGCTCAAACTGCCTCCCAGGCTTCCCCATCCGGCAAACCTCAGGGATTCTTCCAACGCCTGATGGCAGCCGCTGAAGAAATGCAGCGCAAAGCCGAACAGGCACAAAGGCAGGCTGAAAGTCAGAAAAATCGCGAAGACGGCAAGGGCAAAAAACGCTGATCGATCCCACCGGCCAACGTGAGCTTTACAGTGCCCCAGCCCCAGCCAACCACTGCCATCCTGCTTGTCGATCACGGCTCACGCCGCGCCGAAAGCAATGCACTGCTCCACGACGCAGCCCGCCGCTTTCGGCAACAAAGCAGCTACCAAATCGTTGAACCCGCCCATATGGAACTCGCCCAGCCCTCCATCCAGCAGGCCTTCGACCGCTGCGTTGAACTCGGAGCCCACAGAATCGTCGTCTTCCCCTGGTTCCTCTCGCCAGGTCGACACTGGACGGAAGACATTCCCTCGCTTGTCCGGGATGCTGCAGCCCGACACCCGGCCATCAGCTGGATCGTCACCCCACCCTTCGGACTCCATCCCGGGCTGTTCACCGCAGTCGCTGATCGCATCCACGTCAGCCTGCAGAAATGGGAGGCCGAACTCGGTGAACAACAGCACCAGACCGAACAGGAGTAATCGCGCCGCTGGCCGGGCGTTGCCCCCCGAATTTCTTCCTGCCCACCCAAGTCGCCTGCATTCCTGCATCCCTGCATCCCTGCATCCCTGCCAGCC
>JBEAUF010000349.1:0-12806 GCA_041161565.1 Planctomycetota bacterium
ATCCCCCGGTAACGGTCTGTAATCGCGCGGGCAGCGGCGCAGGAGGAGCACACCAGTGTCTTACCGGCCGATTGACATCGACCGCACGCCTTGCATGTTCGGGTCGAGGCGTTTCAACGGAGAGCGAGTCCTCCAATGCATGCTAAACACCAAAAAGCCAATGCCACAAGGCTGCCGTGCGGCGGCCCAGTAATGTCATGGGACAAATGGGACCGATGGCGAGTGCGGGTGCAGTGTTTATGGCGTGGTTATGAACCTTGGTTTTTTCTTTGCGGTGCTTTCGTCATCCCAGCCTCGCCCTCCCAGGTCTTCACCCGTCTTTTCACGGAATTTCAGAGAAAGCCAATGCCATTGGGCTTCCGCCCTTCGCTCAGATGATGGTTTCTACTCGTTGCCTTTGCCGAAGCGCACAAAACGGCGATCAAAACTCAGCATCAGTTCACCGGGTTGTGTGGTGTACAGCCAGAGCAGATTCTGGGTGAGTCCGGTGTTGGGATCTGCGTACAGCACTTTGCCGTTGCGAACATCCAGTACTTCCGTGCCCACAACGACTGCTGCTCCGCGGGAATTGGGGTCGCGTTCACGCGTGAGGAGGACGAGCAGGGGGAAGACGGGGAGCAGCGGGCGAGTCTGGGAGCTGTGTTCCAGCCGCAGCTGGCTGTGCTTTACGGCGTGTTCCCAGACCAGTGTGCCATCGTCCTGACGAATCCCATAGACCCGTCCATGAACATGGACCGCATCGATCAGCGGATTGAAGAAATCCAGCGACGGATCTTCTTCGGACAGAGCTTCGGGAAGGACAATGAACAGGCCCTGGGAAGAACGCAGGTAAAGCTTGCGCGGTTCGACCACGGGGGTCAGTTCACGATTAACCCGGATACTCCCGTCTGTGAGGTTAATGATCTTCAGCTGCCGACCTTCGCTGAGCAGTGCGGTGGCTTCGTCGGCCACGTTGCTGACGACAGTTTTCCTGGGCAGCACATGTTGCCAGAGCACCTGATCGGTGGTCAGATCGCGGCATTCAAGTCGGGTTTCTCCGGCGGTGAGCCGAAACAGCACGCAGCGACGGTCTTCCGCCAGTACCCGCCAGAGTGTTTCGGTGCCTTCTTCCACATCGATGTCTTCAACTGACAGACCCTGGTTGCTCCCGGCTTCGCTCCACCATTCCGGCAGGCGATGCGTTTCCAGCAGCGTTCCGTCGATGGCTGACCGGACTTCCGTTTGTCGTGCGGAATCGGAGAGCACGAGGAGCCGGTCGTGATCGAGGAGCAGTCGTGCGTCGGCGGGGATGACATCCAGTTCCCAGAGTCTGGCGCCGGTGAAGAGGTTGAGCATCTGCAGGCTGCGTCCGGTGATCAGCGGCACTCCAAATTCGGACACCGGACCGACCGGAAAATGGCCGCCCGGCAGCAGCTGATACTGTTCGATGCGTTCTTCCGGAAGCACAAAATTGCGAGGGTCCATGTCCGGATCGTCACCGGCAGTGCGTTCGGGCATCACACGCCACAACAGCTGCGGTGGCGACTGTTGCCCGGCTCCTGTCAGATCAAGAGCTGCTACCGCTCCGCGGAGGTGCAGCACAAGCAGTCGACCGGATACGAAAGCCCAGGAATCGAGCAGATAGCCGCCGGTGCCGGGGTTAACGTTCCAGTCAGGTTGCCAGATCCACTGCAGTACTCCATCGGGGTTATACGCGGCGATTCGATTGCCAGGTTTGATCCACGCGAAGTTCCAGCCCTGATGGAGTCCAGGATTGCCATACAGAGGTATGGGCTGCCAGGGGACATGTTCCGGATCAGATGATGCGGCCACCACGGTTCTGTCATCGGAGACCTGTGTTTGGAATTCCTCGGGCCAGCTGCTGGCCGGTGGGGCATCGAGCTGCAGACTGGGGTTCTTTTGTCTGAGCAGTTCAAGGCTGGACTGCAGCAGCTGCTGCTGGGTGTTGGCGGGTGTCGGTGCCGGGCTTTGCAGTGAACGGACAAGCGACCAGGCCTGCCAGGGACCGCCGGTCTGATGCAGGTTTTCAAGCAGTCCGGCGAGCAGAGCTGTTGAGTTGGGTGTGGGGGTGCGGAGTGCAGCGAGGCGGGCATGTTCGAGGGCCAGAGCAATGCGAGATTTGAGTCGGTTCAGGGCAGCAGCGGCAGCTGGATTTGCACCAGCATTCTCGTTCACGTCAGCAGCAGCGAGCACGCCAACGGCTGCGAACGACAGGTCGCAGCGGAGGAGTACGGCGGCAAAGTCGAGCTGTTGTTCCAGCGGCATACCGGCGGCTGTTTCGCGGGCCGGGCTGACGAGCTGTGTCTGCAGTTCGATCTGTTCCGGAAGGGGCCGCTGACGGAGGCTGCTGCGGATGACGGCTGCGAGCACATCTGCCTGACTACGTTCGAGGCCTGTGGCGGGGGCTGCGGCGAGCATGGCCTGGGGCAGCTCACGCAGCATCCGCTCCAATCGCGGCAGCAGCATTTTCAGGGGCGCCTGGGGTGACTGCGCGGCTTCACGCTGCAGCAGGATTTCCCGGAATTCTTCATTACGCTGGCGACCGGCGGTTCTGAGCAGACCGGGGATGGCGGCGGCATCCGGCAGAGTCATGCCGAGCATGGAATGCAGCAGCGGTCCCAGTTCTGCTTCTCTGGCCAGCTGCGAAAGCAATTGTTCGATTTTGGGTACCAGCACATCTGCATCGGCTTCACTTCGCCGGAGTTCGCTCAGCAGCATGTCAATCAGGAGCATTCGCACGATCTGATCGGCCGGCTGCTGCTGAAGGTGGGCCTCGAGGACTTCACGGCCGGCTGCTGCATCACCTTCCAGAACCAGCTGCGTGGCACGCTCGATCGGCTGCAGGTTCTCTGTGACTTTGGGCAGCCAGGTGAGTGTTGTGATTCCCTGTACGAGTGTGCCGCCAGGCAGAGCCAGCAGATTGCCCGGCTGACCGTCTCCCGACCACGGCTGACTGGCCAGCATACGACCGTCCGCGACGTTGATGGAAACGAGCGACGGAGCTGTGGTGGGCAGCTGCAGCAGTGTGCCGGTGAATACGCCCGAGCCACAGACAGTTCCATCCCGGAGCGAGGTGGTCCAGACTTCGGCACCCGTCTCCAGATTCAGCGCGCCCACCTGACGTCGGCCGGCGAGAACCACGAGCTGCTCAGTGGTGCCGGCGATGGCGTGATAGCCACCCCTTGCGGCCGTCCACAGCTGACGACCGGTTTCGAGGTCCAGACAGAACAGCTGATCCGCATCTCTGGGGGTCAGCAGAATCCTGTTGTGCACCACGCGTGGCAGGAAATCGCACCAGCGATTTTCGAGGTCAACGGCGATGGTCCGGCGACCATCCTGAGCTCCAAACAGCACGATGGAACGGTCATCACCGATTTCCTGTCGCCGCAGGATTCCGCCATAACGCGCAATCCAGCGGATTGATAAGTCTTCTGCGGAGACCGCCACCACTCGATCATCGCAGGTGGGGCAGATGAGCAGCCCGTGGGCGTAGGTGGGCATGATTCCGGCGTAGCGTCGCAGCGGATGTTCGGGGAGTTTTCGATCGGGGATCGTGAGCAGCTGGCTGGCGAGGATCTGCGGGTTGGCCCCGGCGACGTTTGGTGCTGGTTCGCCGATGCGGATCAGGTAAATGCCGTCACCGTTTTCCGCAAGAACGTAAATGCGGTTGCCGAGCACCAGCGGGGCACCGAGGAAATAGTAACCGGCGAGCAGGTTGCTGCTGCCAGCCTGGCCCGGAACGGCATTCTGTACCTGGCCACCGATCTCCCAGCGGAACAACCCGGTTTCCACGTCGTAGGCTCGGATGTAATTGGATGGCAGAGTGGGCATGCCCCGGATCATTCCGCGAAAGTCATCCAGCTCGTCCGCTGCTGCCGCCGTCTCTTCCACCACAAACAGTGTTGATTGACTGATTGCCATCTGAGCAGCTGTGATGGCACGTACCTGCTGCAGAAACAGCTGGTAGGTCAGATTCGCTGCATCCGCTGAAATGCGGGAATTCCGTTCGTCCGGCACGCCTGGATCGTCGGATTTCGAATTGAGATTGTCCGCGGCTTCCTTCAGGGCCCGATCGGGGCGCGCGACTTCCCAGAGGAGTTCTCCGCGGGTGCTGTTCCACGCCTGAATGCTGAATGGCGTGCGAACGAAGACACGATCACCGACAGCCAGCGGTTGTGCTGCAGGCAACCCCAATGCGCCCGAATCGAGCATGTTCCGCCAGAGCTCTTCCACACGTGGCAACGTGGCAGCAAGTAATGGGTTCATGCGGTCTGCGTACAGCACATCCCACAGCTGGTAGAGACTGTTCTGCCAGGTGCTGGTGAGACGCAGTGAGGCGTTTGCCTGACGCTTCGTGCGGCGATAGTCACCCAGCGGCTGCAGCCAGTTCTGAGCGGCTGCGGAGGGTTCCGCGGCCAGCGACCGGGCCAGAGTGTCGATATCGTTCTGCAGCATCTGCAGCTGAGGGTTCAGGGGCTTGTTGTCAGAGCTGACGCGAGCCAGTGATGCGGCTGCCAGTTCCTGCGACTCAGTCAGTAATCCGGCCTTTGCGAAACACCATGCTGCCCGCAGAGTGACGAGGGGATCGGCCGGTTCGGAGAGACCGGCAGATCGTTCAAGCAGCAGGCCTGCTTCCAGAAAGTCCCCGGCATCGATATGCATGCGGGCCAACAGCTGCAGGGACTGGGCGCCAGCCGGTGTCCACTGGTAGCGAGCCGCCATGGACTTCAGACGGTCCGTCTGACCACGTTCCAGAAATCCGCGGAGAGCCTGCGAGGCCGTTTCATTGAACTGGTCGGCATAGAGCCGCCGAAATTCGTCGCCGGCGGTCCGATAGACCTGTTCCAGCCGCGCTTTACCGCCAGCCAGCACGTCGGCTTCACCGGGTGCAAGCTGACGGATATCCGCGCCACGCTGTTCGAGCAGTACGTCCGGGCCTTCAGCAGCCAAACTCCAGGCCTCGTCAAACCGCTGCACGGCTTCCAGCCACGATTCCTTTCTCAGAGCCTCCTCGACTTCATCGATTCTGCGGAGCACTCCGCGTTGCTCGACGTCGTCTTCGGGGGCATTCTGAGCCGGCAGCGATGGGCAGTGGGCGAAGAGCAGCCAGCAGCAGGCCAGAAATGCCGCCACGACGGACCTGAGAGGTGGGGTCCGCTGAACGACAACAGCAGGCTGGTTGACTGGATCCTGCCAGTCTCTGACCACGGTTCGCTTCACTGCCAATGCTCCCTGAGCTTTGCCTGCCGTTTACTTCTTCTTCAGTCCCTGCATGTACTCCACAACGTCTGCCAGTTCCTGACTGGTCATGGTTTTCTGCAGGTCGGCCGGCATGAGACTGATTTTTTGTTTGACGAGGTCTTCGACATCGGCTTTTGCGAAGGTCCGCACGATGGCATCGTCGCCTCGAATCTGCAGTTCGGCGTCGGTGTTGCTGACGAGCAGTCCATTGACGGTGGTGCCGGAACTGAGCACCACGGTCCAGGCTTCGTAGTTGTGGCTGATGCCGGCGCTGGGGTAGAGCACGGATTCAAACATCGCTTCGCGGCTGAGCTTACTACCGATTTCAGACAGATTGGGGCCGATTTCGCGACCCATCCCATCCACAACGTGGCACTTGTGACAGGTGCCGGTGGAGAAGAACACCATGCGACCATTGACGGCGTCGCCTTTCAGCTTTGTGAGTTCGCTGATGGGGGGTGTCGGCGAGTTGTCTTTGGAGGCCGGCAGCGGAAACAGTCGCTGGGCCTGTTCGCGAGCCTGGCGGGAAGGGGCACTGTGCAGAGCGGCCGCGGCGGATTGCTCGAGCTCGGCATCCAGCGCTTTGCTGTCCACCAGCTTCACCAGTTCCAGCGCTCCGTTATTCACTCGCGAAACAGCTCGCACGGCAGAACGGCGAACGTCGGCACGCAGAGAAGTATCGCGGATGACATCAAGCAGTGGCGCGGTGATGCTGCCGTTGGCAGTGTTGCCGAGCACTTCTGCGGTGGTGGCGGCAAGGGCCGGGTCGGGACCACGAAGGGCCGCGGAGATCAGATCCAGTTGTTTGAGGTCGAGGAGGGCAGACATGGCTTCGACGGCCAGCTGGGGTGAGGGCGTTGTCTGGGCGAGCCTGAGCAGTTCCGGGTAACGCTCGGTACGCTGGAAACGTTTGACGAGTGCCACGAACTGGGAGGTGCCGCGGGTTGCGTCCAGCAGTTTGGTGAGTGCTGCGGCGGCTGCGGGGGAGGAGGCGTCGCCGACTGTGCGGTTGAGTGCTTCGACGGCTATGAATTCCTGCAGCGGCAGTTGCAGGCCCTCAGACAGGTCTGTGCTGAGCAGCGTGAGGCATTCACGGCTGACGACCTGGCGATCATCGAAGTCGAGGCTGCGGAACCAGCGGGCTGCTTCGTTGATGAGTTCCCCTTGTGCAGATTTGCTGACGACATCTTCGGAATTCAGGAGCGTCTGCAGGCGATTCACTTTTGCGACGGCTGCTGTCGGGCCGCGGGAACGCCAGATCAGAGCATCGATGGCTGTCTGAGCAGTGGGCTCGTGCTGCGGGTTCTGAGCGGCGATGGCGGTGAGCAGCGTGTCCCAGTCGCTGCCAGCGCCGATTCCCAGCGCTTCCACGGCCCAGCGGTCGGCGGGGTCAAGTCGGGAAGCGAGGGCGACCAGCAGCTTTGCTTTTTGTTCGGCCGGGAGGAATCTCAGAGCGATCGCGCATTCACGGCGAACGGCGGGTGATTCATCGCTGACGAGGGCCTGAATGATGGGCGGGAGTTCCAGTCCGAGTCGGCGTGCGAGTCGCAGGCCGGTGATGCGAATGTCGGCATCGGGATCCCGGATCGCCCGTTCCACCATCTCGGAACCACGACCTTCCATCTGTCCCAGCAGCCACAGAGCACGAGCTCGGAAGCGAGGATTAGGATCGGCCGTGAAGATGGGTTCGAGCACTGCGGCGGCGGCAGCGCCGGCTTTCTGCAGCGCGGTATAAGCGAGGTAACGGGTGGAGACGTTGGGGCTTTTGAGAGCGGCGGCAGCACCGGCGGGCGTGCTGAAGTCGACTTTGGGAACCTGCCAGGTGCGGCCTGGGAGCGATACGCGGAAGAGACGCCCGCGTTCGACATCACCCTGGCGATGTCCGCCCACACCCGGGTCGTACCAGTCCGCCACAATCAGCGAACCGTCGGGAGCGACGCAGACGTCAGACGGCCGGAACCACTGGTCACGGGTTCCGGTGAGCAGCGGGTGGATTTCGGCGGAGTAGCCGGCGCCCTGGGGGGTTGTGGCATAGCTGCGAACGATGTTCGGGCCGGCATCGCAGTGAATGAGCTGATTGCGGAAACGATCGGGGAGCGCATCACCTTCGTAGACGAGAATTCCGGTGGGTGAGCCGGCACCTGTCTGAAGCAGATTGGGGACGACGCCGGGATCGTTGAGATGCCAGTGACGGAGGGGGATTTCGGTTTCGAGGTTTGTTCGCGGGGTTTGCCAGCCGGCGCCGGTGAGTTCGTCCTTGTAACCGTAGTTGCCGAATTCCATGACGTAGTTGATCCGTACGCCGCGGTTGCCGTCGTCATCGTTGTCGGACTGCCAGATGGTGCCGAAGCTGTCCACGCACAGTTCCCAGTTATTGCGGAAGTTCCAGCCGAGCGTTTCGACGCGACTGCCGTCCGGTTCACAGCGGAAGGCCATGCCTTCCTGATAGGGTTTGCGAGCAGCTCGGACTTCGTTGCCGGCGAGGTCCACCACGATCTTTCCGTCCGGGGTGTGCAGCTCTTCGCCGCTGTTGCCGAAATTAAAGTACAGGCGACCGTCGGGGCCGAAGGTGAAGCTGTGGATGCCGTGATCGTGCTGAGTTCCCTTGATGCCGGTGAAGAGCACTTCCTTGCGATCGGCCTTCAGGTCGCCGTTGTCGTCATAGAAGCTGAAGACACTGTCGCCGGCTGAGACGATGACGCGTGATCCGAGCACACAAACTCCGTGGGCCGAATCGATGTCGCGGCCCTGGTAGAAGACAGTTTCGCGATCGGCCATGCCGTCGCCGTTGCTGTCTTCCAGCACCAGAATGCGGTCACCTTCGGGACGGTCGGGGTTGTTGCCATTGGCAAAGCGGCGGTAGTTGACAACTTCGCAGACCCAGACGCGTCCGAGGTGGTCGACGTCGATATTGGATGGGCTGAGCAGTTTGGGTTCGGCGGCGAAGAGCTGAACTTCGAGTCCTTCGCCGACGTCGAGACCGGCGATGGCTGCTTCAGGGGACCGGTCAACTGTGCTGGCGGCTGCGGCTGTGAGCGGTCCGGGGGCCTGGGTGAACACGTGGAACTGGACGCTGCCACCGCCACCCTGGTCCGTCCCGCCGTTGTCCAGCCCGACTCGCGCGGTGAATTTTTCGTAGCCTTCGGGGATGGTGAAATGGATGGTGGAGTTGGCGTGGGTGCCAATGCCGAATTCCACTGACTTGCCTTGAATTCGCAGCGCCCGGCCTTCGACGTTGACGCCCATGCCGGGGCGGCCCCATTCGGACTGAGCTGATTTCCATTTGAGCTCGGTGAGCTTCAGAGTGCCGGCGGGGCCAATGAGCTGTGGTTCGGCCCAGTCGGCCCAGTCACAACCAAAGCCGTCGCCGCCGTCGGTGACAACGAGGTACAGGTCTTTGGCGCCGCGAATGTCGGCGGTGAGCTGGACGGCGTGTCCCGGAGTGGCCGTGGTGACGAGGGGAGATGAGGCGACGGGTTTTGGCGGAGCGGCTGAAGCGGAGACCGCACAGCCGGTGACGGCAGACAGCGACAGCAGTGTGGTGCAGAACAGCGAGCGAACTCGGAACACGGTGGGACCTCCGGAAAAACAAGCGTGGGTGCGCCAGAGGAAAAACGGCGGGATGCAGGGCTGTATCTTCCGGAGAAGAGGGGCGTTTGGCCAGCCCAGGGGCGGCAAAAAGGGCCGGGGGAGCGAGGATTCAGGGATCGCAGAGGAGTGAAACGGGCGGGTGAGGCTGGGATGGCGAAACGGCGCGCGGAGGGAGTTCTTTTTCAACCACAGAGTACACAGAGTTTCACAGAGAAACACAGGGAATTCAGCACTCGTGTTAACAAGACGCGTGCAGGAGAGGTGGGTGTAAATGCCTGTGGGTTTTGTTGTTTACGCCATCCCAGGGCGAAGCTCCTGCTGAGCCGCATCCCTGCCGCGAGCGTTTCATCGATCCCTGCTGCGTCGAAGAACGCTGGCAAGCGATCATAGAGTGGCCAGCGTGCAGCGGCTCGGCAGGAGCCTCGCCGTCCCAGGTCTTCAACCGTCTTTTCACAGAATTTCAGAGAACCCCAAGGCCATTGGATGACAATCCCGGGTAACGGTGCGTGCCCGCGCGGCCAATACCGCCTCAGGAACGCACCGGAACGCACCAGAGCCGCAGCGGCCGATTGACATCGACCGCACGCCATGGTGCGTGAAAGCCGAGTGGAATCCATGTCCGGTGCAGAAGATTTGCACGAGTATCCGCAATGCTGTGGAGGGAATTATTTTCCGGCAGCTGTGGCGGCGGCTTCGAGGAGTTTGATCCAGGGGCCGACGTAGTGACCGTTGTCATGGAACGTACGGCCGCTGACGAGGTTTCCATCGATGACGCAGGGTTCGTTGACGAAGATGCCGCCGCAGACTTCGAGGTCGAAGCGGCATTTGGCAACGGTGGCCATGCGGCGGCCGCGAACGCAGTCTGCATAGGCGGGAATTTCAACGCCATGGCAGACGCTGGCCACAGGTTTACCGGCGGCGAAGAAGTGTTTGGTGGCGCGGACCAGATCGGCATCGTAGCGGATGTATTCCGGGGCGCGGCCGCCGGAGAACAGAATGCCGGCGTATTGCTCTGCCTGGATGTCTTTGAAGGCGATGTCTGCGTCGATGGTGTAGCCTTCCCATTCCTTTGTGATGGTCCAGCCGGGTTTGACTTCGTGGAGCACCATCTGGTAGCGGCGTTTTTCGGGTGCGGCGACGACGGGGCGGAATCCGGCTTCGATGAGTCGGTAATAGGGATACATGGTATCCAGCGTTTCCGTGGCATCACCGACGATGATCAGGACGTCTCCGCGAGTGGTCATGATGGGCCTTCTGATAGCGGACAGGTGACTGTTGGGTGCTCAGTTCAGTTCGCCTTCTGCGGACTTGAGTCGTTCGTTGCGGTCGAAGGCGAGCAGTGCGGTGATGAGTTCGCTGAGGTCACCCTGGACGATGCGATCGAGTTTGTAAAGGGTGAGGTTGCAGCGGTGGTCTGTGAGTCGATTCTGGGGGAAGTTGTAGGTGCGGATGCGTTCACTGCGGTCTCCGGAACCGACGAGTGTTCGGCGGGTTTCGGAGCGTTCGGCGGCGGCTTTTGACTGGCGAAGTTCAAGCACTCGGCTGCAGAGCACTCGCATGGCCTTGGCGCGATTTTTGTGCTGGCTTTTTTCGTCCTGGCATTTGACCACGATGCCGGTGGGCAGGTGGGTGATGCGGACGGCGCTTTCGGTCTTGTTGACTTTCTGCCCACCGGGGCCACCGGCCCGCATGGTGTCGACCTGGATATCTTCCGGGCGGATGTCGACTTCGACTTCGTCGGCTTCCGGGAGCACTGCGACGGTGGCGGCGCTGGTGTGGACGCGGCCCTGAGTTTCGGTTTCGGGGACGCGCTGCACGCGGTGACCGCCGCTTTCGAACTGCAGCGAGTGATAAGCGCCGTCGCCGGTGATGGAGAAGACGACTTCGCGGAGTCCTCCGAGTTCGGAGGGGCTGAATTCGAGCACTTCTGTTTTCCAGCCGCGCTGGGTGCAGTAGGCCTCGTACATTTGGTAGAGGTCACGTGCGAAGAGTGCGGCTTCGTCGCCGCCGGTGCCAGCGCGGATTTCCATGATGCAGGCACTGCGGGTGATGGAATCTCCGGCGGTGGCGAGGTCTTCAAGTTCGACGGCGAGCGTGTCGCGCTGGGACTGCAGCTGCTGGAGTTCGGTGCGGGCGTATTCCCGAGCCTCGTGGTCGGTTTCCTCGTCCACCATGAACTTTGCCGCGTCGATGTCTCCTTCGAGCGTATGGAAGCGGCGGACGGCGGTCGCAATCTTCGACAGCGTGCCCATTTCTTTCTGAATTTCCAGCATCCGCGAGACGTTGGTCAGGACATCCGGGTCCTGGAGTTGCTGTTCAAGTTCGGCGTAGCGAGCCGCCTGACGTTCCAGTACGGGAAACATGCAAACCTCCGGGACGAACGCTGCCTGCGGAAACAGGAAACAGGGGCAAAACAAAAGGACGTGCACGGTTACCCACGCACGCCCCTGACGATGATGCAGTTTGCCCGAGCTACTTTCCGGCAGCGTCCTTCTTACCCCACTTGTACTTGCTCATGAACTTGTCCACACGGCCGGCGGAGTCGACGAACTTCATCTTGCCCGTGTAGAAGGGGTGCGAATCGGCAGTGATTTCAGTCTTGAAGAGCGGATATTCCTTGCCGTCTTCCCACTGAGTTGTTTCTTTGCACTTGATGGTTGAATTGATCAGCACGCGTTTGCCGCTGGAGGTGTCCATGAACACGACAGGGCGGTATTGAGGGTGGATGTTCTTTTTCATGGGAGTTCGCTTTCGGTGGCGACCATGCTGCGGGTGGCACGTACACCCGAGTCTTCCAGGAAGCCGGGAATGTGCAGGGAAGTCCTGCGGGAAGAACGCCCGCTGCGATTGTGCAGCGGCGAACGGGGAAGTTTAACCCCGAGCGGGGTCATCGGCAAGCAAAAACCGGGGCTTGATCAAATCCGGCGAATTGTGTCGTCAATTTGATGGCTTTGTGGCGGCAAAGTGGTGTCCGGGCAGAGCCATGGGGATCCAGGCAAGGCCGAGGTCCAGCGCGGTAAACCACGCGGGACCGCCGACGAACAGCACCATCGCAATTCCCCCTGCAAGGAAAAATGCTCCGATGGAGAGTGCAGGCCAGAGTCCGCGGCCGACCGCCAGATGCGCTGCCACGAAAGCTCAGCAGACCGTACCCACGGCATGAGCCAGCCAGGGAAAAACAAAGCTGGCCGCCGGAAGCAGGTGGACAGACCGCTGGAGACCTTCCATGGACGCGGTATCCAGACCCGCCGGGACGGGGATCAGCAGGGGACCCAGAGCAACCAGCAGGCTGTTGACGAGACTGACGAGGAGCAGTCCGGAGATGATGGCGAGGATGTTGCGGGGGAACGATTTCAGGGGCAAACCACGGCGATCGGGCGGCCTGGGCGTCCGGGCGTTTCAGAGGAGCTTCAGCAGGTTGACCATTTCGATGGCTGCGAGCGTGGCTTCCTGACCCTTGTTGCCGGCTTTGCCGCCAGCGCGGTCGAGTGCCTGTTCGAGAGATTCGCAGGTGATGATGCCGAAGGTGACCGGGATATCACCGCTGATGCTGGCCTGAAGAATTCCTGAAGCGGTCTGGCTGTTTACGTATTCGTGATGGGTGGTGGATCCCTGAATCACGGCCCCCAGGCAGATAATGGCGTGGAATTTGCCGGAACGGGCGATGCGATTGGCGGCGAGGGGGATTTCGAATGACCCGGGGACCCAGGCCACGGTGATGCGCGCGGCGTCGGCGTTGTGTCGGGCGAGCGTTTCAAGGGCGCCGTCGAGCAGTCGGCGGGTGACAAGGTCGTTGAACCGGGAGACGATGATGGCGAAGTCGGTATTGGCGGCGTTCAGCTGGGCGCGAAGTTCAGTGGGCATGGGAGACTCGGGTAAGGAACGAGGGGCGAGGGGCAAGGAACGAGGAACGAGGGGCGAGGGGCAAGGAACGAGGAACGAGGAACGAGGGGCGAGGGGCAAGGAACGAGGGG
>JBEAUF010000373.1:0-3113 GCA_041161565.1 Planctomycetota bacterium
GGCTTTCTGACAAGACGCAGTGCCGGGAGGGCCTCCGCACCGCAACGAAACTTCTCACTTCTCACTTCTCACTTCTCACTTCTCACTTCTCACTTCTCACTTCTCACTTCTCACTTCTCACCTCCAAAACCTCGCCAATTTGCCTGCCGGGGTTCACCGCACCGCCCTTGTTCGCCCTCACGTCGATGTTGGCCGCGCGACCACGCACCGTTACCGGAGGACTGACATCCACTGCACGCCCGGTCGCATTCCCTCGTCGCGTTCCCTTGTCGCGTCGCCCGGTCGCGTTGCCCGGTCATGTTGCCTGGTCACATTGAGAAACGCTTCAGGGCGGCACCGCAACACACGCCATCCAGCTTCATGACCGCCATTTCGTCATCCCAGCGCGAGGCCTGGAAAAACGAAAACAGCAAAACCCACTCAAACGACACCCGAGATTCCTGCCATCTGTCCTGCTGACACGAGTACCGCATTCCCTGTGTTTCTCTGTGAAACTCTGTGTACTCCGTGGTTGAAAAGGACCTCCAGCGAGCCGTCGGATTCCAATCCGAGTGGTGAAAAAATGACACATGTCTTCGCCGAGTGATGGATGGCCGGTCCAGAGCGCGCGGAGGGGTGTCGGCTCAGCAGGAGCTTCGCCCTCCCGACATTCCGGACACCGGAAAGCCAGCACTTCCGGCCCCGCCCGCGGCCACCTTTTTCCCTCCTTTTCCTGCCCCGATCACGTGCATTTTCCGGCCCCCCGGCGTATGCTCAAAGCGGGCGTTCCGCGCCCATCACACTCCCCCCCCTGCCGCCAACGCTTCCTGCCGGATCCCGACATGTTCACCACCCGCTGTCTCCCGCTGCTTGCAGCCTGCTGCCTGACCATGTTCCACTCGCCCACCGCCGTCGCCGGCGATCACTGGCCCCGCTTCCGCGGTGAAAACGGTGCCGGGATCAGCACCGAGCCGGGCATTCCGGTGACGTGGACGGCCGATCAGGTGGCCTGGAAGGTCGAGCTCCCCAATATCGGTCATTCCTCCCCTGTCGTCTGGGGCGACAAGGTATTTGTGACCACCGCCACCGAAGGCGGCAAGGATCGCTTTCTGCACTGCCGCAGCACCCAAACCGGTGCGGAACTCTGGCAGGCCCAGGTCACGCTCGGCGACAGCAAAAAGCACCTCAAGAACAGCTGGGCCTCCAGCACCCCCTGCACCGACGGCCGCGTCGTCTGTGCCCTCTTCGCCGACGGCTCGCAGCAGCTCGCCAAAGCCTGGGACCTGACCGGCAAGGAACTCTGGACGCGCGAACTGGGCAGCTACGAAAGCGAACACGGGCTCGGCGTGTCCCCCATTCTGGAAGACGGCCTGGTGATCATTGCCAACGACCAGGTGGGCCCGGGCTTTATCACGGCTCTGGATGCCGCCACCGGCAAAACCGTCTGGAGCACTGAGCGACTGCCGGGCAAAACATCCTACTCCACCCCCACGATCGCTCCGGACGGTTCCGGCGGTCGTCAGGTGATCTGCATCAGCGAATCCAGCGGCGTCTCCGGGCTCGACTTCAAAACCGGCAAAGTGCTCTGGCAAACCCCCAAACTCCCCATGCGCACAGTCGCCTCCCCCATCATCTCCGACGGCCTCGTCTTCGCCACCTGCGGAGAAGGCGGCAACGGCAAATATTTCGCCGCCATTCGCACAGAGCCCGGGTTGGATCCTGCTCAGCGAATCGTCTATGAACGCAAAACCATGCTGCCCTACGTCCCCTGCCTTATCGCCAGGGAAGGCCTGCTGTTTCTGTGGGGGGACAAAGGCATTATGGTTTGTCTGGAGCAGGCTACGGGTCGAGAGATCTGGACGGAACGCATCGATGGTGCGTACAGTGGTTCACCGATCTGCATCGAAGACCGGCTGTACTGCGTGACGGAAGATGGTCAGGTTGTCGTGCTGCAGGCGGGCCCCGAATTCAGGGAGCTCGGCCGCACGCCGCTCGGCGATGACTGCCACTCCACTCCCGCGGTCGCCGGCGGCACGCTCTACTTTCACACATTTCGTCATCTGATTGCCGTCCGCGGAAAATAGGCTCCCCGCGGCGCACCTGCCCCCAGCCCCCCAAAGCTCCAGCGGGAGAACAGCTATGTCCGGTGAATGGCCAGGCGGCCCCTGTCCCCAGTGCGGAGACGATATGCCTCCGCGGGTCATCCACTGCCAGACCTGCCGCGCACTGCTCAATTCCGAGCTCACCGAAGACAGCGTTGAGATCCCCACCTATTTTCCTCTGCCGGAGATCACCGTGATTGCTTCTGCAACGCCCCGCGGGCACTACGTCACCTGTCCCGGCTGCAAACAGGAGCTGCGGATTCACGCCAAATACCGCGGGTTGAAGGTGCAATGCAAACACTGCAGCGTGCCCTTCGTCTACGACAGCTCCGTCAGCATCAGCGCAGCCTACATGGCCTGCCCGCACTGCACCGAAGAAATCCGCGCCGGCCTGAAATACCTCGGACACAAAGTCGTCTGCCGCCACTGCAACGGCCACCTCCAGCTGCAGAAAGACGCGTAGACTCCGCAACCACGCTCCGGCCCGACGCCCGACGCTGCGCGAGAAAGGAGAGGGTGGAAAGTAGAGAGTAGAAGAGAACGCGGAAGCAAGAACGGATGAGCGGGCGGGCGGAAGCCCCCGGTTGCGATTCGGCACCCTGGTGCCCGCCCCTGCCAACCCCTGAGCGGACGGGCGGAAGCCCCCGGTTGCGATTCCGGCACCGTGGTGCCCACCCCTGCGCGCGGCGTCAGCAGCGCGTAGCCAAGGGCTCTTTACCCGCGGGTTGCGCCCAATGGCATTGGCTTTCACTCAATCGCCGCAAAAAAGTGGGAAAGGCGAGCAGGGGATGTCAATCCCCCGGTAACGGTCCGTAACCGCGCGGGCAGCGCCGCAGCAGGAGCACACCAGTATCTTACCGGCCGATTGACATCGACCGCACGCCTTGCATGATCAGGTCGAGGCGTTTCAACGGAGAGCGACTCCTCCAAAGCATGCGAAACACCAGAAAGCCAATGCCATTTGGGTTGCGCCCGGCGGCTCATGCGTTCTCACTTCTCACTTCTCACTTCTCACTTCTCACTTCTCACTTC
>JBEAUF010000384.1:0-15419 GCA_041161565.1 Planctomycetota bacterium
CTTTACCCGCGGGCTCCCGCCCTGCAGCTCAGCGCTCCCGCCCTGCGGCACCATGCCATGCTCCCTGCCCGGCCATGCCTGCAAAACTCGCTACAATCTCTCACTCCCGTTTGCCCGCCTCCATTTCCATCCCCATCACCGACCAGTCAGCCCCCGGATATGAAACCGCGATTCCTCCTCTTTCTGCTGCTCCTCTCCGCCGTAACAGGTGCCACGGTCTGGCGTATGGCGAACCCGCATCAGCGGCAGGCGGTGGATCCCGCGCTGCTGAACGCCCGGCCGGCTCCAGGTTTTCAGTTGCTGGACCAGAACAATCGCCCGGTGCAACTGCGGGGTTATCTGGGACGTCATCGAGTCCTTGTGGCGTTTTTCGATGGCCGCACCGGGCCGCTTGCCGACCGTGTGCTGCTCAGACTCAAGGAATGCCAGCCGGCTCTGAAGTCGGAGGGGGTGCTGGTTCTGGCCATCTCCACTCCGCTGGCACCGGAGATCAAGCCGCAGACCCTCTCATTCCCGTTTCCGGTGCTCCGCGACACCATCGCCGGGACTCCGGAATCCTGCAGTCGGGTCTGGGGAGTCTGTCCGCAGCCGGCGGAGTCCGGGCGGGCCGCGGTGATTTCCCCGGCTTTGTTTCTGGTGGATCGCAGTGGTCTGGTTGCCTGGCAGGGTGAACATCCTCAGCCGCTCGCGGATCCCGAAGCTGCCATTGCAGCAATTCTCCGCGGGGAATAGCCTTCCGATTTTCCGGAATCTGTCCGATAAAAATCCTGGCGGTCGTGGTTTGATCCATTGCTGGGGGATTGTTATGCTTCCGCGTTTCCCCGGTCCGCACGTTTGACAATTTCACTGGAGATCACTGGCTCATGGGCACAAAGAAGACGGGTAAGGGTCGTCGGAAGATTGGTCGCAAAAAGCGTCGTATGCGATCAAGGATCCGTCACCGTAAGGGCTGATTTCCGGTAAACATTCTGTCAGTCCTGCGCCCTGCTGCGCCCACATCCTGCCGATTTCTGTCCCGCCCGGCCTGTATCGATCACGCCGGGCTTTCTTTTTGCGCCGACAGCGGTGACGATTCCGATCCGGAAAACTCTCCGGATTTCGAAATTGGCAGCCCATACGCAAGCTGGAGAGCTTGACATTCCAGCGTTCAGGGGGAATCCTAACGAGGTCCGGTGGCACGTCGCAGACAGACTCCGCTCCCGCCACCGGCTTCCCGCCTGCCTCCCTCCTCAGCAGGGCTCTGTCATGATCCCCCGCCTCCTGCCCTCCCTCCGCCCGTTCTGCGTTCTCAGCACGCTCATTCTCAGCGGCGCGGTGCTCCTGGCCGATCCCCCGATCCAGTCCTCCGCTCAGCTGCGCACACAACTCCAGCAGGTCCGTCAGCAAAAGCAAACCTCAGATCGTGACCTGAGCCTGAAGAAAGGCGCGGCCGCAGCGTCCGACCAGCGAGTTCAGGAACTCCGGAAACAACTCGAAGTCGCCCAGCAGCGGCTCGCCATGGAAACAGCCGAAGCCGAAAAGCTCCAGCAGCAGTCCGCAGCTCTCGAAAAATCCATCACAGCCCTCGAAGCTGTGCTCCCGCAGCACGAAGCGGCCGATGTCCTTGTCGCCACCGCGGATCGCGCGTCCGCCCGTTTCCAGGCCCTGCTCGACGCCCGCAAACAGCTTCAGTCCCAGCTCTCACAACTCCGCAAATCCTCCGTCGAATGGCGCAGTCGCGCCTCCGAAGCCGAACAGCAGATCGCAGCCATCACGGCCCAGCGTCCTGAGCTCGACAAAAAGCTCAACGAAGCCAAAACTGCGCTCGACGCGGCTGAGACCAAAGTCACGGCCGCCCGCACCACGCTCGATGCCGCCACCGCCGCCATGAAAACGGCCGCCGATTCGCTCGGACAGCACGAAGCCCGTCTCGCTGATGCCAATGCCAGCGACGAACGGCTCCGCAAATCCACCGCCTCCCTCGAAAAGTCGCTCGCCACCCTCCAGCAGGCCTCAGCAGCCGTCGGGGTTGATTCCACCACCGCCATTCAGGGCCTGCAGAAAACCCTGACGGACCTCGCCCCTGTCACCGCTGCCCGCGCGACCCTGATCACCGAACTCACCAAAACTCGCGACGACCAGACCGCTCGGCTCACGGCCGCCAAAGCCGAAGTTGATGCCAAAACGGCCGAATTCAACACGCTCAATTCCGCCGCTGAACCTCAGCGAACGGCCCACAAAGCCGCTGCTGATGCCATCGCCACCGCCGTCGCTCGCAGCAACGAACTGAACGTCGTCAAAGCTGACGGAGCCACCTGGCAGACAACACTCAACGCCCAGCTGCTCGCTCTTGAGCCTTCCCTGCAAAAGCTCGAAGCGGAAATCGCACTCGCCGAATCCGAAACCCTCATCGTCCGCCGCCAGGCAGAAGCTGCCCTCGAACCGCTTGGACGCTTCGTCTCCTTTTCCCGACACGTCGCACCAATCCTCGCCAACCGCTGCGTGGCCTGCCACAACACCCGCAGCCCCGGCGGTCGACTGAACCTCGATTCCTTCGCCGCACTCGGCAAAGGTGGTGAATCCGGTGCCGCCTTCACAGCCGGAAAAAGCCATGACTCGCTGATGCTTTCCATGATCCGCGATGGCTCCATGCCCAAGGAAGCAGATCAGCTCGATGCCGCCGAAATTGACGTCCTCGCCCGCTGGATTGATGTCGGTGCCCCGCTCGACGCCGGACTCTCCGCTACCTCCGATCTGTTCGACGTCATGCCCGAATTTGCTCAACCGCAGCCGCCGGAACAATACCGCACCGCCATTCCCGTCACCGCCGTGGCCTTCAGCCCCGACGGCGAACAGCTCGCCTCCTCCGGCTACCATGAAGTCCTCGTGTGGAATGCCACCGACGGCAGCCTTCTGCGTCGCATTTCCAACCTTGCCGAACGAATCCACGATATCGAATACACCGCCGATGGCTCCCACATCGCCGTCGCCTCCGGAACCCCCGGACAACTCGGCGAACTCAAACTCTTCTCCGCCGCCGACGGAAAACTGGTCCGCACACTGATCCGCTCCCGCGATTCCGTGTTCGCTCTCGCTTTCAGCCCCGACGGTACCAAACTGGCCTCCGCCGGCGCCGATCGGTCCATTTCCGTTATCAATCCCCAAACCGGCGAACAGCTCGTGCGAATCGAAGACCACGCCGACTGGGTGATGGACATCAACTGGTCCCCCAACGGGCAGCGACTGGTAAGCGCCAGCCGGGACAAAACCTGCAAGGTGTTCGATGCCACCACAGGCAATCCGGTCGTCACCTTCCCGGGACACGGCGAGCCGGTCTATACTGCAGCGTTTCTGTCTGACAGCAACCACGTCGTCAGCGGCGGCGCAGACAAACGACTCAAAGTCTGGCAGGCAGGTGACGCGAAAGACCTCCGCACCATCGGCGGTTTCGGGGGCGACGTGTTCCGCGTTCGCGTTCAGGCCGGCGATCTGCTGCTCACCGCCAGCGGTGACGGAAACCTCCATCAGCACAAGGCCGGTGATGGTGCCGCGGTGAAAAAGTTCGCCGGACACCGCGACTGGGTCTACACGGTTGCCGAACATGCCGGGCGGAAGCGAGTGGCTTCCGGTAGTTATGACGGTGAAGTGCGAATCTGGAATGCCGAGGATGGTTCATCAGCCGCCGCATTCCCCGCCGTACCCAAAACTCAATCCGTTGCCGCAGCCGGCAATTAGCCCCGGACACGAGCCCAGGAGGCCGTCATGGCAGAAAATCAGAAAACAGTCCTCGTGATTGAGGACGACAGGGATATTTCATCGACGATTCAGAGCGTCCTCGGGGCAGCCGGATATCACGTCCTCGCCGCCCGCAACGGTCAGGAAGGCCGCAGGCTCATCCAGACTCGCCAACCCGATCTGGTCCTCACCGACATGATGATGCCGGGCATGGGAGGTTTTCCGGTACTGGAATTTCTTGCTCAGATGCAGAATGCCCCGCCCGTAATCATGATGACCGCCAACGAAGGCAGCCGCCACAAAGCCTACGCGGAAATGCTCGGCGTTGTGGATTACCTCCGTAAGCCCTTCGCGATGGAAGTGCTGCTGGAATCGGTCGCACGGGCACTGGAAAGCGGCCCGGCGCCTGAGGGACGCTGACGGCGACGATCCGGCCATCTGGGCGAACCTTGTTTGGGGCAGTGGCTGTGTGGCTGCGGGGGGTTGTGTCGCCTGCAAGGTGAGCGTAGGCAGCACACCGACCGCTGCTTCCAAATTTTCCCCAACGAACTCCGCCTTCTCAGCGTAGACTACCGCGGGCGCTCGCTTTGCGCCTTCCGGCCAGGGCAACTGAACCATGGCCTGCTGCAGTTTTCCGAGTGTTCCCGGCCACAATGAGGCGACTTCCAACATGGCGAACGCGGTGATTGAAATCCGGAACCTGTCCAAGATCTATCGCGATTTCTGGGGACGAAAAAAGGTTCAGGCGGTGAAAAGTCTCAGCATGGATGTGATGCAGGGAGAAGTCTTCGGGCTGCTCGGCCCAAACGGCTCCGGCAAAACAACCACCATGAAGATGCTCCTCGGTCTGCTCTTCCCCACCTCCGGTGAAATGACCATCCTTGGCAAACCCGCCTCCGATGTGTCGAAAAACGAGCGGATCGGGTATCTGCCCGAAGAATCCTACCTCTACCGCTTCCTGAACGCCGACGAAACACTCGATTTCTACGGCCGCCTGTTCAATATGACGGCTGCCGAACGCGCCCGGCGGTCGGACGAACTGATCGAACTTGTGGGGCTTGGCAAAGCCCGCCGGCGTCAGCTCAAGGAATACTCCAAAGGGATGACTCGCCGTATCGGCCTCGCGCAGGCACTCATTAATAATCCCGACCTCGTACTCCTCGACGAACCCACCAGCGGACTGGACCCGATCGGAACGCGTGAGATGAAGGATCTCATCGTTCAGCTCAAAGCGCAAGGCAAAACAGTCGTCATGTGCAGCCACCAGCTGGCAGACGTCCAGGACGTCTGTGACCGCATCGCGGTGCTGTTCCAGGGGGAACTGAAGGTCCTGGGACGCGTCGACGAACTGCTCGAACTCCGCAACGAAACTCAAATTCGCACGGGCAGCCTGAGCGACGCCGCCATCGCCGACGTGCGAGCAGCACTCGCTAAACACAACGTCACAAACGTCGAGATCAGTCGTCCGCGGGCCGACCTTGAACAGCTCTTCCTGCGTACGGTGCGGGAAAGCACCGAGCGTCCGGGGCGACGGTTTTCCACGGAAGAGGTCTCAGCATCGGCCGGGACCGGCCGGTCCTGAGCGGTCTGTGGAAGCGATTTTTCAGTCTGCGGTCACTTACGGGATCACCGGCTCATGGATTTCGACATTCGCCCCTATGATTTCGTCGCAGCCCTCCGCGGCTGGCTGCTGATTTCAGCAGGCCTGGCCGCCGTTTCGCTGGCGATCGCCTTCCTCCTGTCAGTGGCCCGCAACGGCGCTGCCGGTCTGAAAATCTTCACCAGCGGCCTGCGTTCCTACATCAGCGACACGGCCACCGTCTCTCTGCGACGCGTGCTGGCCGTCTCCCGCCTGACACTCCTCGAAGCCGTCCGCCGCAAGGCCCTGCTGGTGTTTGTAATCTTCTCGATCCTGCTGATGTTCGCCGGCTGGTTCATCGCGGATGCCAACGAACGCCCGGAACTCCAGGTTCAGGTGCACGTCACTTTCCTGCTCAAATCCATCGCCTGGCTGATGCTCCCGGCCGTTATCTTCCTCAGCTGCTGGTCCATCCCCGAAGACATCCGCCTGCGGTCGCTGCATACGGTCGTTACCAAGCCTGTGCGACGCGTCGAAATTGTTCTCGGCAGGGTCCTCGGACTGTCGGTGGTGTTCCTGTTTGTGCTGGCTGCCATGGGTGCAGTCGGACAGCTCTGGCTCAGCCGCCGCATCCCCGAAAATGCGAAGGCGGCTCTGCAGTGTCGCGTGCCCATGTTTGGTGAACTGTACTTTCTGAACGCCGAAGGTCAGCCGGGCAACGTCGGGATCAATGTGGGGGATGTCTACGCCTTTCGCTCGCACATCCAGGGGAACTCCCGGGCCCGCGGAGTTTTCGTGTTCCCGAAATTCGATGAGTCAGCTCTGACAGTCAATGCTGAAGGCGCTCAGGAATTGCTGCTGGAGTGCCGCTTCGAAGCATTCCGGACGGTGAAGGGGTCGGAGCAGAGTGTGAAAAAGGGGATTCAGGCCCAGTACACTCTGATGTCAAACCCCCGCGAAGAAGCCTTCATGATGTTCGCTCAGAGTGAAGTGCTGAAACCCACGGCCGAAGCCTTCCGCAATGCGGAATTCCGCAACGCTGCAGAACTGCTCAAAGGCGTGGCCGGCCGCATCCGCACCAACCCCCAGGAACTGCGGCCTGCCGACTACGTGGCGATGTACAACGCCATGGACAACGCCAGCAGCGTGCTGGACTCGCGGAAGGATCAGGGACTGGGAGACCTCGCCAAAATCTTCCTCGCCGCCCGCGATGCCAGTCTCCCCATTCCCGAACTCATGGCGCGACAGGATGCAGGTCAGCGAGTGGAGATACCTTGGGAGGCCCTGGCGGCCGCCGTCGATGCCGTCGCCGACTCCGTGCTCAAGTTCTCCCCCGCACTCCTCGAAAACCTGCCCCGACTTGAAGTCCCGCTCCCGGCCTTCCACGTTTCCGAATACCACGGAGGCGACGACGCCACCGTGAATCTGACTCGCATCCCACGCACCCTGCGTTTCGTGGCCAGCGATGAAGTGCTCGCCAGATTCCTCGCCGACACCACCGCCACGTGGAATGCCGAAGGCAAGCTCGTTGAAAATGGTGCCCTCAGGGCCACACTCGTCGATGACCTCGTCGCCCAGTCCAAAATCTCACGGCTCAACGCAGAACGACTCGCAGTGGTGCTCGGTGAAGAACTGGCCGCAGGAAAACTCACAATCGCCGACGGAAAACTCACACTCCCCGAAAGCGGCAGCTGGTTTGTCTTCTACCGTGACCTGATCAGCCTGCAGCGATTGATCTCCGAAGACAGCGAAGGCTGGCTGATCGAAAAGGACCTCGTCAATGATCTGGCGAAGGAAGGTTACCTGCGAGTCGAGGTGGCCTGTGTTGACGATCAGATGTATCTCGGAATGGCCAGACCCGACCTGTTTGTCCGCAAGGCCGATCGCCCCTTCTGGGTCGGTTACTGGAAGGCCATGGCAGGGATCGCCTGCATGCTGCTGCTGCTGGTGGTTCTCTGCGTGACCGTCAGTTGCCTCGTGAAGGGCAACATCGCCCTGTTCTTCGCCATGACATTCTGGATCGTCGGACAGTTCTACGAGTTCATCATGCGAAAACTGTCCGGACTGGAAAAGGGCATGGGCTCCTTTGAATCCGCAGTCCTCCTTGCTCAGCACCGCAATCCGGAGGTGGGCATGGACGTTTCCAGCACCACCATGAAAGTTGTCCAGGCCGGTGACAAATCACTCGAAGGAATCCTCTGGGTATTCAGCCGGGGCGTGCCCGATTTCAAGGTCTTCAGCAGAGCGACGACGTTCGTTGAAAACCGCTTCGACGTACCGTTCTGGGATGTCGTTCTGCCCTGCATCGCGGTCCTCGGAGGATTTCTGATCCCCTGCGTACTGATCGCCGGTGCCCTGCTCAAATTCCGCGAACTGGAGTTGAAATGAGCCGCATTAATTCTCGTCAGCGGAAGCTTTCCTACGGCGCCGGCATCCTGCTGCTGCTGGCTCCCATCGTGTACCTCGGCTTCCCATCTCAACAGTCCGGTGACGGAGATGCCTCACGACTGGGGCTGCTGTCACAAAAACGTCGCCAGTACGAACTGGGTGAAGCCACATTGGGCAACGTCGACCCCTCCAGCTCCGCAGTGAATCTGGTGCTGCTGGGCCTCCGCGGCCCGGCCGCCACATGGCTCCATATGCAGGCCATCGAACAGCAGGAACGCAAGGAATGGGCCAAGCTGCGAGCCACCGTTGACTCAATCATCCTCCTCCAGCCGCACTACGTCCAGATCTGGAAATTCCAGGGCTGGAACCTCGCTTACAACGTCTCACGCGAATGGGACAAAGTCGACGACCGCTTTTACTGGGTCAAGGAAGGCATCAAGTTCCTCCAGGAAGGCACACGCCGCAATCAAACCATTCCCATCCTGTTCCACGACGTGGGCGATTTCGTGCAGAACAAAATGGGGATCTCGGACGAAAAGAAATTCTTCCGCGAGTACTTCGAAAAGGATCCGGATCCCAGATTTGCCTCTGCCCCCGAAGTGCCCGGTCCCGATCCGGCCATCAATCCCAACGGACTCGACAGCTACCTCGTCGCTCATGACTGGTTTGTGGATGCCAACCAGAAGGACGATGAAGATGGCGTTATCGGAGTCAAGGGCATGACCCACGTGTTCTTCCGTCAGGGCCCCGCCAAAGCACTCATCAACTTTGCCGGAACCCGAGCCCAGAAAGGTCTGTTCGCCGAACACCTCACCGCCTGGGACCGCGCCTACAAGTCCTGGATGGACGACTACGGTCGCATGGACTTCTACGGCCTCGACGACAAGAAATATCGACTCAACAGCACCGAGGACGATCTGAAAACGCTGGCTGAGGAAAACGGTATCACGGTCGCCGCCCAGCGACAGCTCTGGGCGCAAAACCTCGATATGACCAACTTCCGCCAGTGGCGGGATATCGCCAACCTCGAACGCAGCGAACAAATGCTCGATGCCCGCCGCGCCTTCTACCTCGCCCGCGAAGCCTACAACGGCGGTCGAGGCTTTGACCAGGGCGACGGATCCGGAAACTACCAGATCTCAGAAGCCCAGAAATATCTCGAAACCGCCATGCAGCAATGGCAGCAGCTCGCCACCGCCAACCCCAATCTCTTCGTGGATGGGGACTACCTCGATGAATGCATGCTCCTGGTCCAGTACTATGATGCGGTGCATCAGCAGAACAGCCGCAGTCTGCCCGCCACGTTCCCGCTGAAGGAAGTCTGGGACGCAAACGTGTACGAGCAATCTGAAGCCAAACGCACATTCCTGATCGAAACCAAAGCCCGTCAGCTGCAGTAGTCGGGCTGCTGCAGCAACACTCCGCTGCAGCTCGCGGAAGGAGCGAATCAGGTGGCACTCGGGCCAATCTTCGAACGTGAAGTACTGACCACCCCGCGGCGGCTCAGCCACTACATCCTGCGGTCCGGCTTTATCGCTGCACTGCTCGTGCTCTTCTACAGCCTCAGACAGGCCACGATCGGCTTCCAGGACGTCGTCTTCGCAGGCGACAGTGCCGCATTCAGCATGCTCACCTTCCGAGTTTTCAGCGTGCTGCAACTGACGCTCGGACTATTCTTCTCAACCCTCTTCGCCGCCTCACTGGTCGCCCAGGAAAAAGACCGCAAAACGCTCATCCTGCTCCTGATGACCGACCTCCGCAATCACGAACTGGCTCTCGGCAAACTCCTCGCCAGCCTGCTCAACATGTCCGTGCTGCTCGCCGTCTCCTGGCCCGTGTTCGGCTTCCTCAAGCTGCTGGGCGGAATCACGTGGGAGCAGATTATCTGGTCGCAGGCGATCGTCGCCGGCTCCACACTGGCAGCCGGCAGCTGGGGCTGTATGGTTGCGTTTCGCCGCGAAAAGACGTTCCAGACGCTGGCCACCAGTGTCCTCGGAGTCGTCGTGCTGCTGCTCGCAGCTCACGCACTCGGCGCCGCCGGCCTGCCGCAGGTGGCAGCCATCTCGCCCTATGACGGACTCTTCCGGATCCTCAATCCTCTGAATCCCGATGTCCTCGGCCCCGCTAAAGTATCCGCCTGGACCACCCTCGCCTTTCAGCTGGCCCTCGCCATCCTCTGCTCCTCCGTCACCGTGCTGCGTCTGCGAGTCTGGAACCCGTCCAAAGAAGTCTACCAGGGCCCGCCGGAAACCACTCCCGCAGATGCCGCCGCTGAAGAATCCACCGCAGCAGCCACCCGGGCACAGCCGGCAACCCACAGGGTGCATCGTCAGGTCTGGAGCCATCCGGTGATCTGGCGGGAAATGCGGACACGCGCCTACGGTCGCAGAATGATCTGGATCAAGCTGGCCTACGTCCTGCTCACACTGCTCATCGCTGCCGCTGCCTGGCAGAAATCAGCCTCGCCCGATGCTTCCGGACTGGTGCTGGGCATGGTCTCAGCACCTTCGTTCGCACTGCTGGGAGTCGGCATCCTCAGCCTGCTGCTGGCAAATGCTCAGGCAGTCACTTCAATCACCAACGAACGCGACGGAAAAACGCTCGAGATCCTCCTCGTCACCGACCTGCGGCCCCACGAATTCAAGCTGGGCAAACTCGGCGGAGCCCTCTGGAACGCCCGCGAAATGCTGATCCTCCCTCTGCTGATGACGATCGCCTTCAGTGCCGCCGGAGTGATCCCGGCACTGACCCTCGAAAATGCCGTCTACGTGGCTGCTGCCTTCGTTGTGCTGACACTGTTCGCCGTGGCTCTCGGACTGCACGCCGGACTCAGCTACGAAAATTCCCGCCAGGCCATCGCGCACAGTCTGGGTACCATGTTCTTTCTGTGCGTGGGCATTTTTGTGTTCATGCTGCTGCTCGTCGAAGCACGTTCCTCGTTCGCCATCCAGCTGCAAAGCTTCATCCTGTTTATTGGGTTCGGCAGCCTTGGCCTGTATTCGTCACTCACATGGCGAAACCCTTCCAGTGCCCTCACGCTGGCCGCTCTGTTGCTGCCATTCCTCACCTTCTACGCAATCACGGAATTCCTGCTGGGTGGAAATCTGGGCGTGAGTTTCTGGATCTGCATGGCCTACGGATTCGCTGCCATCGCTATGATGGTGCCCGCCATGACCGACTTCGACATTGCCCTTGGACGCAACGCCCCCGAAGGCGGCTGACGTCTGAATATCCCGGCCGCCCCCAACCCCCAAAGCGATCGCCCGTCCTCTGAGCGGGCGGGCGGAAGCCCCCGGTTGCGATTCCGGCACCCTGGTGCGTACCCGTGGCCGCGGCGTCAGCAGCGCGTAGCTAGGGCACTTTACCCGCGGGCTGCCGCCCTGCGGCTCATGTGTGGCGGAAGCCCCCGGTTGCGTCCCGGCACCATGGTGCGTACCCGTGGCCGCGGCGTCAGCATCGCGTAGCCAGGGCACTTTACCCGCGGGCTGCCGCCCTGCGGCTCATGTGTGGCGGAAGCCCGCGGTTGCGATTCGGCACCCTTGTGCGTGCCCGTGGCCGCTGCGTGAGCAGCGCGTAGCCAAGGCACTTTACCCGGGGGCTTCCGCCCTGCGGCTCAAACGTGGCTCAACGCGCTGGACCGCCGTTTCAGCACTCCGCGCGGATCCAGCGGCCTTCAATCAGCACATCGGAATCGATCCGTCGCACCTGCAGGTGCTGCAGCTGGGAGAGTGGCGGGATGCTGGTCTGGCCTGTTCCGGCAACGGCTGAGCAGGCGCGGGTGCCGCCGATGATTTTGGGGGCCACGAAGACGTGGACTTCATCTACGGCCTGCTGATCGAAAAAGGCACCCATGAGTGCCGGGCCGGCTTCGAGCAGCACATGGGTTGCGCCGCGTCGGCCAAGTTCCGCCAGCACTGCACGGGGAGGGATCAGGCCGGGGCTGTCCACCGCAAACACCTCGGCTCCCAGATCCAGCAATCGCTGGTGGTTGCCAGGGCTGCAGTGGCTGGAAACACAGACGAGTACGGGGGCTTCGTGGAGTGACTGGATGAGTCGCGAGTCGGCTGTGACGGCTGTCCCTGTGGAATCGAAGATGACTCGCAGCGGTGTCCGCGGGCCTGGTGGGCGAGCGGTGAGCAGTGGGTTGTCGGCGCGGACGGTACCGGCACCGGTGAGGATTGCGTCGACGCGGCCGCGGAGTGCATGCACGGCGGTTCGAGAGGCGGGAGACGAGATCCACTGGGAGTGTCCGGAATCGGCGGCGATGCGGCCATCAAGACTCATGGCCCACTTCGCATGCACCCACGGCAGTCGTTGCAGCATGTGCCGCTTGAACGGGGCGATGGTGGCTTCCGCCTGGTCCTGGCAGAGGCCGGTTTCGACGATTACGCCGGCTTCCCGGAGCCGTTGCAGACCGCGGCCGGCGGCATGCGGAGCGGGGTCTTCGCAGCCCACAACCACGCGGCGGAAACCGGCTCTGAGCACTGCGTCGACGCAGGGCGGAGTCTTGCCGTGATGACTGCACGGTTCGAGTGTGACAAAGAGATCATGACCGGCGGTGTTGCCGCGGGCCGCTGTGATGGCGTTGATTTCAGCATGGGGTCCGCCGAAACGGGCGTGCCAGCCTTCGGCGATGAAGTCCCGGTTGGAGGACACGATGACTGCACCCACCTGCGGGTTGGGTTCAACGGCTCCAAAGCCGCGAGTGGCGAGCTGCAGCGCGTGCTGCATGATGGCAGCGTCAGAGTCAAACCGCACGGTCAGATCCCCGGGAGCGACTGGCCGTCCATATCGAGCAGTTCGCGGAGTCTGCGGATGGCGCGGAGGTAACGCATGCCGGCTGCCGGTGGGCTGAGCCCGAGTGCTGCGGCGACTTCGCTGTTGCCCAGATGTTCGAAGTGCCGCATCATTATGATTTCCCGATCGGTGTCATCCATTTGTCCGATGGCGGCGAGGAATCGGTCCTGGAGTTCTTTGCGGAGTGCGGCGGCTGCGGGGGTGAGTTCGGCGTCCTGCAGGAGTGAAGCGAGGTCGGCGGCGGACTGGTCATCGCTGCCGAGCCCGGAAAAGTTTTGTTCGCGGTCGACCGATCTGCGCCGCGCCGCGCGGTGGCGGCGATGCATGTCGATGATGCGGTCTTTGGCCAGCTGTCGCAGCCAGAGATGGAACGGCATGGTGGGGTTCTGGAGGTACCCGGTAAGTCGCTGGGACGCTTCGAGCATTACGTCCTGAACAACGTCACTGGCGTCAACTCGCCGCGCCACGGCCTGGTCGAGTCGCATCTGGATCATGCGTCTGACGGCGTCGCGGTGGCGATCCATGAGCCGATTGACGGCTGCAGCGTCACCCTCGGCCACGTCCCGGAGCAGGTCCTGGGTCTTGTCGGATTCGGGCCACATGGGTGCAGGAGCTTTCGTGTGTTGGATTGGGGACCGCGGGGCAGCGGGCAAGGGCATTGAAGTTTGCGGGAGAATAAGTGCACGGAGATGACTCACCCTGGGGTGAGCGAGGCTTTTGCGCGGCTTGCGAACGCCGATCCGTGCTGTCAGCGTGCGCTGTTTTTTTGGGGGGGCCGAATGATTTCGGCTGGGTACTTGCGGAGGACGGGGGCTCAGCAGGAGCCGGGCCCTGGGACGGCGAAAACATCAGAAATCGAGTGGAAACACACCAGATATTCTTACCGCCTGACCTGCTGGTACTCTTGCTGAATCCCCTGTGTTTCTTTGTGAAAGTCTGTGTACTTTGTGGTTAAAAAAGAGCCTGCATCCACGCACCGTTTTGCCATCCGGGCACGCGGTGGGCGAGCGGGGGTCCGGCGTCCCCCGCTCGCCGCAGGTTCTGACGGTGCACCGTTACTTGTCGATATCGAACGCGTAGGCGGTCGTGGACGTGTATTTGGCGCCGGGTTTGAGGATGGTGGAGGGGAATTCGGGGTGATTGACGGAGTCGGGGTAGTGCTGAGTTTCGAGGCACAGGGCGCTGCGGTGCGGGTAAGGCTTGCCACCCTTGCCGGCCTGGTCCTTCAGGAAATTTCCGGAGTAGAACTGGATGCCGGGTTCGGACGTGTAGACTCGCATCCGGCGTTTGGAAGCGGGATCAACGAGTTCTGCGGCGAAGGCCAGGTCGTCACCGGCTGAGCGTTTGATGACGAAGTTGTGGTCGTAGCCCAGAGCAGCGGTTTTGGCGACAGCTTCGATGCGGGTTCCGATGCGAGTGCGTTTGGTGAAGTCCAGATCAGTGCCGGCCACCGGAGCGATTTTGCCGGTGGGGATCAGGGTGTCATCGGTGGGGGTGTAGGATTCGCCGTTGAGCAGCAGTTCGTGGTTGAGCACGGTGGGGCTGCCTTCGCCGCCGAGGTTGAAGTAAGCGTGGTTGGTGAGGTTCACCGGGGTGGCTTTGTCGGTGACAGCGGTGTAGCTGATGGTGATGCGGTTGGAGTCAGCCGGGATGAAATAGGTGACGGTGACTTCAAGCTTTCCGGGGTAGCCTTCGTCGCCGTCGGGGCTGACCACGCTGAACTTCACACCCTCGCCGGTGGCGGAGGACATCGGTTCGGCTTTCCAGACGAGTTTATCGAGGGCTTTGTCGAGCCCGCCGTGGAGGTGATTGGGTTCGTTGTTGATGGCCAGGGTGTATTCGCGGCCATCGAGAGTGAAGCGGCCTTTGGCGATGCGATTGCAGACGCGGCCGGTGGTGCAGCCAAAGTACTGGTTGCCGTCCGATTCATAGCCGGTGACGCTGTCGAATCCGAGCAGCACATCGGCGAGTTTGCCGGAGGCGTCGGGGACCATCAGGCTGACCAGAGTGGCACCGCGTGTCATGATTTTGGCGGAAAACCCGGACTTGTTGCCGATCGTGTACAAATCGACGGGCACTCCGTCCTTTGTCTTTCCAAAGCCTTCCCGACCGGGCTGGGCCGCAGTCACCGCAGACGTCATCAGCAATACTCCTGTGAGCAATCCATTCAGAATTCGCATGGTTCATTTGCCCTGCTAAAACAAGCTCCGTCTGCGGCTGCGGGGTGTTCCCGAAGTCAGCGTGGAACAGACGGCGGGCTGACGGTGGAAAATGCTGCGGGGCCGGCAGCAGCCCGAATCCCGGCGAACCCCGCGGCGGTGATTATCCGGTGTTGTCGGGTCGGCCACAAGTCAGGAAGGGCGGGCAGGTCAGGATTGGTGGTGGTTGAGTCGGGTCAGTCTGCCAGCACCACGGTGTCCAGCGTCCTGTCAACCAGTCGGCGATGATCCGAACTGAAAATAAACAGCAGATCAACGAAGGATACGATTGCCCCGGCAATCGGAATGCAGTTGATCAGATTCGGCAACAGCTCGCGCATGAATGTTTTCAGAAATCCTGCAGGCAGCCCTGTGGCCCTGTCATAGACGGTTAATCCCAGCATTTTCTTGCCGACGGATTTCCCCTCACAAAACAGGATCAGATCGAATACCAGAAAACTCACCAGCGCTGCGAGCACGAGTCCGGTCCCCGTCATTCGGAGGGCGACATCGCCGGGGATATCACGGCCGAGGCGGGTCATCACAGTTCCCGGCAGCAGGGCTCCGATCAGCAGCAAACCCTCCAAAAGTCGTGCCACCAGTCGAGTCAGGGGGCTGGCTCCGATCATGTGTGTGGTGGCGGAGGATGCGGCCCCGCCACGGGCACCCTGCACGCGATACGGATTGTTCCGACTACCGCTCGCTGACCGTGCCTTCCTGCCTCCGCCTGAATACGGCTGAGC
>JBEAUF010000392.1:0-7210 GCA_041161565.1 Planctomycetota bacterium
AGCAGCGCGTTGCCAGATCTCTTTCCCCGGGGGCTCCCGCCCTGAGGCTCATACGCTCCCGCCATGCGGCTCAATTTGTTTTCTCACTTCTCACTTCTCACTTCTCACTTCTCACTTCTCACTTCTCACTTCTCACTTCTCACTTCTCACTTCTCCCTTCTCACTTCCGTCTGCGCCCCCTCGCGCGGCGGCGGCAGCAGCGCGTTGCCAGGGCTCTTTACCCGCGGGCTCCCGCCCTGCGGCTCATGCGTTCCCGCCCTGCGGCTCATGCGCTCCCGCCCGGCGGCTCATGCGCTGCCGCCCGGCGGCTCATCGCGGCGCCCTTTCGGCCTTTCTACCGATCACCCTTGCCACTGCAGTGATGGCTTTGCCGGAAGTGCCCGTCCCGCGTAAGATGCCCCACAACGGCTCCTCTTTCCTCTTCACCGGCACCCCCATGTCTGATTTATCGCCCGTGTTTCAACTTGGTTCCGGGATCACTCTGTATCCCGTCGTGCACGGCAGCGGGGACAGTGCGGTGGAGGTTCGCCGGCTGATGCTGAATCACAAATTCGACTGTCTGGCAGTCCCGCTGCCGCCTTCCTTCCAGGCGGAAGTGGAATCTGCGGTGGAACTGTTGCCGCGGATTTCGGTGGTGCTGCAACGGGAACCACAGCTGTCCTTTCTGCCCCACTCGGACTACCAGGGAGAAGCGGCCGGGGATCAGTCTGAAGATGACGATGACGGCCCTGATGAACTCCAGCCGGTCTCTTACGTTCCCATTGACCCCTGTCAGCCGGTCATCGCCGGGCTGCGAATCGCACGTCAGGAACGGATGGTTCGCGCGTTCATCGACATTGAAACAGACGATTACCTCCCCAGCTCCACCGTGCTGCCTGATCCATACGCCCTGAAGCGGGTGACAGCCGAACAGTTTGCAGCAGCCATTCTGCCTGCGCTCCCGCGTCCCCAGGCCCCGCAGCAGCTCGAACGCCTGCAGTGGATGGCCGCCCGGCTGCGGCAGCTCGCCCTGCGTCACCAGCGAGTACTTTGTCTGTGCAGCCTCCCCGACTGGCCATGGCTCCGCGAAGCCTTTCTCTCCAGCACTGCTCCACCGCAGCCTCCGGACGTCCAGCCGGAACCAGCAGAGCGATTCGCGGTCGCCGAGAATACTCTGATGTTCATGCTGGGCGAGCTTCCATGGATCACCGGCCTGTACGAACAGGCGCGTGTCATGCTGGATGACGACGAGAATCTTTCGGTGGACGGCATCAAAGCGCTGCTCCTGCAGGCGCGCGAAAACTACGTGGCCGAATTCGGCTCGCGGGCCCGCCGCATCACTCCGGCACTGCTCGCCCGCTGCCTCAAATACGCCCGCAACCTCTCACTCATCGAACGCCGCTTCACCCCCGACCTCTACTCACTCGTCGTGGCTTCTCAGCAGACCGCCGGTGATCAGTACGCCATTCACGTCACGGAAACGGCCCGCGCCTATCCGTGGGTGGAGCGTTCCGATGCGCCCCGAATCCGTTTTGGCATCGGCCAGGCACAGCTCCCCGATGGCACCGGCGTGTTCCCCAAAAGTCGGCTCCCCGGTGCCCCGGTAGTCTGGCGCACGTGGCGTTTGTCAAGCCGTCCGGATGCACGCAGGATGGTCAAGTGGCAGCAGTCGTGGAATCCGTTTGGCCAGTGCAGCTGGCCCCCGGAAGACGTGGCGATCGAGCGGTTTCGGACGCACGTCAAAGATGTGGCTCGCGATCTTCTGGGCACCGATCTGGCTCGAACCGAAAAGTTCTCCTCCAGTCTCAAAGACGGACTGGACATGCGCGAAACTCTGCGGAACTGGCACACCGGGAGCCTCTACGTTCGCGAGTACCCGCCCGCCCGCGGGCGGCTGGACTGCGTGGTGATGCTGTTTGACAGTCCTGCGGACCCGAGGCAGTACCCGTGGAGGGTCACCTGGCACGCCGAAGCCCACGATGAATCCACTCTGGCCCTCTTCGCCACCAACTTCATGGCAGACGTCGTCGGGCCGGGGATCGCCGTCGCACGGTACGGCGGGGCGATGTTTCTGTTCCCACCACGGCCAATTCCGGAGATCTGGCGGGATCCGCGTTTCGACTTCACCGATACGCTCGAAGAACGCATGCTTGCAGCAGCCCTGTTTCATTCCCGCGAAAAACACATCGCACTGCTCAGTTCCGCCCCCCCGGGCGCCGGCTGGCGACGGCTGGCAGCCAGATTTCGCCGCCGGATCATCCACGTGCCGCTGTCAAGATTCAGCTCAGAAACAATTGAAAGACTGCGGATCGTGCATGTGCTCAACGGCCATGAAGTCCGTTCCTGGGCCGATAAGTTCATCCGCAAGCCCTGAAACAACATCCGCACCACCAGTCCGTGACTTTCCCCTGCTCCGGCTGGATTCCGCACCAATTTCCGTTTAGATTTCCGCCCCACCAGCGAATCACTCCTGCTGATACCTCCTGCCCTTCACGTTTTTCCCAGGGGAAACACAATGAGCGAAACCAGTCCAGCAGCGTCCGAGCCAGGAGTGCCGGTGGTCCCGACAGGAGTCCCGGTGGTGCCGCCGGTCCCCGAACCTACCCGGCCGGATCTGCCGAACAGTGTGTACCTCGTGTCCTACCCCAAGATTGTCTTTCTGTACCCAACCGTTGCGGTGTCATTCCTCTGCGCGTTGTTCCTCTGGATTCGTGGCGGGATTCCGCTGGACGCGATTGCCGCTGATGCTCCGGTTGCCGCCGCGGCCGCTCCCGCAGACGCCGCAGCCAGCGAAGCGGCTCCCGGCGAAACCGCTCCCGCTGCGGTGGCTCCTGCAGCCGGCTACACCTACCAATACTGGTGCGCCCGCATCTTCCTCGCCGTGCTCGGCTTCAACCTTGTGGTGATCTCCTTCGAATTCCCCCGCACCACATCGCTCACATGGTTCTTCGCAATTTCCACGCTCTGCCTTGCCAGCTGGTTCCTGTTCTCCTTCTACGACAATCTCGCCCCGACCCTGCTCCAGGGTGTACTCTCCATCAAACCGATGGCCAACGGTTCCTTCTACATGATTTTCACGGGAATCATGCTGGCACTGTTTGTGGCCGTGCTGATCAGTCGCCGAGTGGATTACTGGGAAGTGCGTGGCAATGAACTGCTGCACCACCACGGATTCCTCAGCAACCTCGAACGCTTCAATGCCCCCAACCTCCGCATTGACAAGGAAATCACGGACCTGTTTGAGTACCTGCTGCTGCGTTCAGGTCGGCTGATCATTCACTGCAGCAACGAACGCCGCGCAATTGTCCTCGAAAATGTCCTCGGCATAGACAAAAAGGAACGCCAGATCACTCAAATGCTGGGTGCTCTGCAGGTCCGTGTGCGGACGGATAAGGAAGAAGCGTAAACGTTGGTGGGGTGAGTGGCGGCAATGACCAGTTCGGACCCCGTCTATTTCGACAACAACGCCACCACGCCGCTCGACCCGCGGGTGCTCGAAGTCATGCATTCCGCGTGGCGAACGGCGTTTGCCAATCCTGGCAGTCAGCACAGTTTCGGCCGAACCGCCCGGCAGGTGCTCGAAGACAGCCGCGAACAGATCGCTGAAATTCTCGATGCCGATCCGGCCGAAGTGATTTTCACCAGCGGTGGCACGGAATCTCTGAACACCGCCATTCGCGGCTTTACCCTCGGCCGTCGCGGGCTGGTGGGACTCACGGCCGGCGAACATCCGGCAACTCGCGAAGCCTGCCAGTACGCCACCGCCTCCGGCCTGCAGCTGACCGAGCTCCCTGTCACCCCCACCGGGCTGCTGGACCAGTCCGCCCTGCAGCAGCTGGCATGGTCGGACCTGCGGCTGTGTGCGGTGATTCTGGCACACAACGAAACGGGTGTCATTCAGGACATTTCGCTGCTCTCCGAGCTCTGCAGCAGGCATGGCGTTCCGCTGCTCCTGGATGCCGTTCAGGCGGTGGGCAAGCTGGATTTTTCGTTTCGTCAAAGCGGAGCGGCAGCGGTGGCATTTGGAGCGCACAAGTTTCACGGGCCGCGGGGCATCGGCGGACTGCTGCTCAGACGGGGCCTGCGGATCCCGGCACTGCTGGTGGGTGGCCATCAGGAATCCGGCCGTCGGGCGGGCACTGAACCGGTACCGCTGGCAGCCGGCATGGCCGCTGCGCTGCGGTTGTGGCATGCGGAGCGACGTGAGCGGCAGCAGCGGATGGCGGCGGTGCGGGACCGTCTGGCAGCCGGCCTCCACGAATTGTGTGCACCGATTGTGATTCACGGAGCTGCCGCGCCGCGTCTGCCCAACACACTGAACGTCGCCTTCCCCGGAATTTCCGGCGAAGCACTGCTGGTCAACCTGCATCTGGCGGGCGTTGCGTGTTCTCTTGGAAGCACCTGCGCCAGTGGTTCAGTGGAACCCGCTCCGGTGCTGCTGGCCATGGGAATTCCCGAATCTCTGTGTTTGTCCTCCGTGCGTTTTTCCATGAGTTATCTGAACACCGAGCAGGAGGTGGAGCAGGCGTTGCCGCGGATTGCGGCTGCGGTTGCCCGTCTGCGCAGCGGGGAGGTGCGGCGATGATCAGGACGGCTCGATCTGGGGTGCTCACCGCAACTCTGCTCTTTGTATCTGCCGCCAGCTGCTGCCTCTTCCCCTCCGCGATGGCTCAGGAAGTCCGTCCCGGAATCGACGACGTCGCGTTGCGGGAATCGGTCAAGCGCGCTCTGGAGGATGGTTGTTCGTTTCTGCGGGGCGCACAGCAGGAAGACGGTTCGTGGCGCGGCGACGGACGGCTGGGCGAATACGCCGCCGGAGCCACTGCTCTGGCAGTGCTCGCCCAGATCAACTGCGATGTGCCGCTCGATTCCCCCGAACTCCGCAAAGGTCTTGCGTGGCTGCGAGAGCTCACCATTGACGACATCGGCCAGGCAGCCCAGCTGTACGAAACGTCTCTGGTCGTGATGGCGTTATGTGCCGCGGATCAGCCGGAGGTGGATTTGCCGCGGATTCAGCGATTTGCGACGTTGATCGAACAGAGTCAGGTGCAGGACGGCCCCGGAGCGGGGCTCTGGAGCTATCAGATTCGGCAGGAAGGGGCCGGCGGACGGGGTGGCGGCGACGCCAGCAACGGCCAGTATGCGGTCCTGGCTCTGCGTGACGCGGCTGCTCTGGGAGCCCGTGTTTCACGCGAAACCTGGGAACGCGCCCACGACTACTGGATTAAGAGCCAGGCGCCCAGTGGCGGCTGGGGCTACAATCCCGGCGAACAGGGTGCGCGAGGCAGCATGACGGTGGCCGGTCTGTCGACCATCGCCATCACCACCCGCATGCTCCAGAACGACTCCGACGTCGACGCTCAGGGACGCCCCGACTGCTGCAGCCAGCCAGCCCCCAGCGCGGCGATGGAGAATGGTCGGCGGTGGATGGCTGACAACTTCTCCGTTCGCAGCAATCCGGCTTTCGGCGAATGGTACTATTATTATCTGTACGGTCTCGAGCGCGCCGGGCGACTCAGCGGTGTGCGTTTTTTCGGCCGCTACGACTGGTACCGCCTCGGCGCCCGCCAGCTGGTCGAGCAGCAGCTGCCAGGAGGCAACTGGCTGTCTTCCTCAGCCACCGAACGGGATGCCATTCTGAACACCTCCATGGCACTGATGTTCCTCTCCCGCGGACTGTCGCGCGTGGTCATCAATAAACTCGACTTCAATTCCCCCAACGGTGAATCCCGCGAGGCCGGCGAATGGAATCGACATCCATGGGACGTGCCTGCTCTGGTTGAACTCATTGACTCACTCCCCAAATGGCCCCCGCGACTGACAAGCCAGGTGGTCACGCTCAGCCGCCTGCAGCCCGAATCCGCCGTAGAGGAACTCAATCAGGCGCCGGTCCTGTTTCTTTCCGGCCGCGATGCTCCGCAGCTGACCGACCAGCACATCAGCTGGCTCAGGGACTACGTGGACAACGGCGGCTTCATCTTCGCCTCTGCCAATTGCGACGGTCAGGGTTTCGATCAGGGATTTCGGGAGATTGTGCGGCGCATGTTTCCGGAGGGTGATGCATCACTGCAAAAGCTGCTGCCGGACCATCCGATTTTTCGCAGCGAGTATCTGCTGAATGCTGAAGGCATTGATTTGTGGGGCGTGGACTTCGGCTGCCGCACTTCCATCGTGTATTCGCCTGAAGATCTGGGATGTTACTGGCAGAAATGGATGCGGCACTCCCCCCCCGAACGCAACGCCGACCTGTCTCAGCGAGTCCTCAGAGCCACTCGCATTGGCGTCAACGTCGTGGCTTACGCCACCGGCCGCGAACCACCGGAAAAGCTGAGCGAAGCCACGGTTCGCACAGGTGATCAGCGGGAGCGGATTGAACGCGGTCTGCTGCAGATCGCCCGCCTCAGGCACAATGGCGGCTGGGATACCGCCCCGCGCGCTGTCCGCAACCTGCTCAGAGCACTCAACCAAACCGTCGGACTGACCGCTTCCACGGTAGTCGAAGCCATTCCCGCCACCCTCGAAGAACTCACACGCTTTCCGCTGATCTGCATGCACGGACGTTATCGCTTCCAGCTGCCACCGCAACAGCTGGAAGCCATCCGTGAATACCTCAAACGCGGCGGCGTCCTGTTCGCAGATGCCTGTTGCGGAGCAACGCAGTTTGACCGCAGCTTCCGCGATTTCGTGCAGCAGCTGTATCCGGAAGGCGAACTCAAACAGATTCCCGCGGACCACGATCTGTACTCCGAGCGGGTCGGCCACGAGATTCGCGAAGTCACCCGGCGAAGACTGGTGAGCGTCGACCGCAACGCCTCGCTTCAGCTGCAAACCGAAAAAGGCCCGCCACTGCTGGAAGGCATCGAAGTCGACGGCCGCTACGTCGTCATCTACAGCCGCCACGACATCAGCTGTGCACTGGAACATCAGGCGGCCCTGTCCTGCGACGGCTACATCGAAGAAGATGCCGCCAAACTCGCAGTCAACGTCGTACTCTACGCCATGCTGCAGAACATCAACTGGCGGCAAGCTGTCGACGCCGACACAGACAATCGGTGACATGCCAGCGGAGCGGTGAGCCAGGTTCATCGCACCCCTGAGCGGACGGGCGGAAGCCCGACGCTGCGCGAGAGAGGAGAGGGTGGAAAGTAGAGAGTAGAGGAGAACGCGGAAGTCAGAACGGATAAGCGGACGGGCGGAAGCCCCCGGTTACGCCTCCGCACCCTGGTGCGCA
>JBEAUF010000394.1:0-15074 GCA_041161565.1 Planctomycetota bacterium
GAGCGGACGGGCGGAAGCCCCCGGTTACGCCTTCGCACCCTGGTGCGCACCCCTGCCCGCCCTTGAGCGGGCGGGCGGAAGCCCCCGGTTGCGCCTCCGCACCTTGGTGCGCACCCCTGCCCGCGGCGTGAGCAGCGCGTAACCAGCGCACTTTACCCGCCGGCTGCCGCCCTGCGGCTCATGCGCGGCGGCAGCCTCCGGTTGCGATTCGCACTTTGGTGCGCACCCCAGCCCGCGGCGTGAGCAGCGCGTAGCCAGGGCACTTTACCCGCGGGCTGCCGCCCTGCGGCTCATGCGCGGCGGCAGCCCCCGGTTGCGATTTCGCACCTTGGTGCGCACCCCAGCCCGCGGCGTGAGCAGCGCGTAACCAGGGCACTTTACCCGCGGGCTGCCGCCCTGCGGCTCAGTGCGGGCTGCTGACCAATTGCCTTGAATTTCTCTCCATCACCGCCAAAAAGCGGGAAAGGCGTGTGAACGGAAGCCGGGTTCTCCAAAATATCCGAAGCACCAGAAAGCCAGGGCCCGCGGGCAAAGGCCCCTGCCAGCGCACTGGCAACGCCACTTCTCGTTGGTGGAAATCACCCTTCTTTAGTAGTCGCCAATGCCCAACGTGATATGCTGGACGGCAGTTTCCAAAGGGGGGCATGCATGCTGGCGATTTTACTTTCAGTCCTCTGTTTTCAGGCGGATTCAGCAGCCAAACCGACAGCTGACGCCGATCAGTTGCTGCAGTCCATCACCGACCAGCTGCAGTTGGAGGTGCGGACGGCTGAGGAGGCTCACGCGCAGCGTCGGGAAATGCTCTTCACAGCGTTCGCTGCGGATCTGCAACAGCTGCAGAAGGACCTCACTCGCACGATGAAGTTTGACGAAGCTCTGCAGGTTCGGTCTCTGGCAGAACGTTTCAGCAAACTGGAGTCCCTGCCGGCAAAGCGAGCCTTTCTGTCGGAACCTCAACCGGACGCGCCCGACATCGTTCTGAGCCTGATACAGCGGGCCACGGGCGATTACATGGACATTGACACTTCGCTGGCCACGGCCCTTGCCGCACCTGCGGAGGTCTGTGTTGGTCGGCTGCAGGAACTGTTGACGGCCCGGTCTGCAGAGGGAGACCTCGACAGTTGCCTGAAGATCCGTGACAGGCTCAGCGAGATTCGCAGGAATTATCTGCCTGAAGTCGCTCCGCGTGAAGAGCTTCCGCGAACGGAAGACGGCGTCAAAGAGCAGCAGGCGAAGATCGAGGCGGAGTCACAGGCAAGGATTATCGAGCGTCTGAACGTGCTGGGGGAGTCGCTGTCGAAAACGCGGGGCAGTTCCAGTCAGGAGCGGTCGCTGGTGCGGTCCCTGATTCAGCAGGTAACGCGTGAACGTGATGTTTCAGAGAAGGTCAGGATCCTGCGAAGAAACGTGGCGCGGCTCAGTGCAGCGAGAAATGCCGTGGAGCAGGCTCTGGAGGCCATTGATACGGAGCTGCAGGTGACCAAATCGCAGCTGGAAAAACTGGACAACCAGCTGAAATTCCTGCGTAACGAGACGCTGCTGGCGGCCGTTGCCGAATGGCGGATTGATGCGGCGATCGGGAGCTATCAGAAACTGCAGTCTGCAGACCCGGCAAACCATCCCATACGACTCGACCCCGAAACGGGCCTTGATTTACCCGAGCCGTCGGCGGAATGCGCGCGGATCATGGATCGGTTTGAAGAATCGCGAATATTCGAAGAGCGGCACTTCCAGAATCAGATCAGGCCCGGACTCGAAGAATTACGGCGGCGACTGGCCGTCGCGCTCGCGGCTGCGCCCAGTGGTGACCGCCGTTCGCGCGACGCGATTGCACACTGCCAGGCATGGCTGGATTCGCCGGCAGCCGACACACTTGAAGGCCTGCGGCTGGTGCCATCCTTTCTCGAAGTGCCAGCAGAGGTTGAGCTCGGCACTTTCGCAGCCGCCGTGGAATCGCTGCTTGACGAGCGGCATAAATCGCGCAGGAAAAGTCTGGAAACCCTGCAACTGCGACTCAAACCCGTCCTCGAACAGATTGTTCAGGAGGCCGATATCCATGCCTGCATTTCGACACTCGTCCACGTCCGCTGGCTCGGCCGCCGATTTGATCCTTACCCGGTGATGATGTCGCGAGTGCCCTGGGAAGCGGCATCCACATCGGCGACGGTCATCGACGTGGCCGGGCGCGCTGCCCTCGTCAGACACTCCGATTTGAAACGAGGCGTCTGGCATTCCCGGCGACTGCTGCGAACAACGGGCGAACCACCGCTGATCACCGAACCATCCGCCGGCAATGATGACTGGAGACAGGCCGCACGGTTTCTTCCGGGACCTGCCATCGTCCGAGTCAACGATATTCCGACCGGAACTCGCGTTTTCGTCCTGCAGGGCAGCAGCTGGGAGCTGGCCACCATCAGCGCCCGCACCGTCAGCGACGCCACAATCGAATGGCCCCGTACGCCCCAGCGTTCGCCTGAAAAAGTGGACTGGAGAAAATTGTATCAGCTGCAGTTTTGAAGGTGCGGAAAGCCCATCCTGAGCCGCCGGGCGGGAGCCGCCGCGCATGAGCCGCCGGGCGGGAGCCCGCGGGTAAAGAGCGCTGGCACCGCGCTGCTGCCGCCGCGGGCAGGGGTGCGCACCAGGGTGCGAATCGCAACCGGGGGCTTCCGCCCGTCCGCTCATCAGCTCGGCAAACGCACTGAGCCACAGGGCGGCAGCCCCGGCAAGTGTCCGGCAACACTGTCATGTTGACAGTGTTGCAGAATTCCCTGTGTTTCTCTGTGAAACTCTGTGTACTCTGTGGTTAAAAAAAGGGCCCCATCCGAGCGCCGTTTCACCATCCCGGATACCCAAAGTCCAGGCCACTGGGGCCGGGTCACCGGGGCTCGGGCTTCGTCGCGTCGGATGTCTCGCGAGGCCGGATCAGCTGGAAGTAGCGGCGAATCAGCTGCTTCTGTCCGGCGGGTACGGGTTCAGAATCAAGACTGGATTCCTGCAGCGATTCATAACGTTCCAGATTGGCACGGTACTCGCGTTCGGCCGGTTGTTCTTCGCGTTCACCCGGGAGCATTTCTGTTTCGGAATCGCCCTGTCCGGAGTTTTCGCCCTTGAGCCGCATTTCCTGAGCGGTTGCGGATTTTGCTGCAGCGTCGCCGCGAGGATCTCCGGAAGATCCTTTGCCGGCCTTGCGTCCCCCCCGCCCCTGGCCCTGAGCAATATTGCCGGCCTGGCCCTCAAAATCCGCACGCAGCTGGGCGAGGCTCTCAGACTGTTGCTGCAGCATCTCGGACAGTTTCTTCTGTCCGGCCTGGCGACGAGCTTCCGCGGCGAGGTTTTCAGCCCCCTCGCGAAAGGACTGCTGGTTACCGTTCTCCAGCCCTTCAGCCATCTGCCCTGCAGACTTGCCCGCCTGGTCCGCTTGACCGGATTGCTCTGCCTGCTGCTGGACCTTTCTGAGCTGTTCGGCGACGGCGCGGCGTGTTTGTTTGTCGGCGTTGGGGAGATTGAGTTTCTGCAGTTCGGTTTCGGCTTTCTGCAGGTCCCCCTCAGACAAAGCACGACCAGCCGGCTGCAGATCTTCAGAAAGCTGCAGGGCCTCTCCGATATCGGCCAGTGCTTTGGCGGATGCCGGATTGCGCAGCTGCTGCTGAAGCTGTTGTAATGAACCTTCCAGCTGAGACAGCTTCGCGAACGCCTCGCGGGGAGTTCCCGGGGCTTCGGCCAGTTCCGACAGCGTCTGATTCATGGCCTCCAGTGCCTCCTGCAGACTTTTGTCCGCAGGCAAATCCTGTTGCAGTTGCTGCAGCTGCTGCTGGAGGGTTTGCGTGGCCGGAGCAACCGCTGCTGCACTAAGCTGGGGCGATGATTCCACCAAACTCAGATGCGGACCAACGATCGACAGCACCACAGCGGCGGCGGCAGCAATCAACCCCTGCTGCCAGCGCAACGGCGTTTTGAGGGCGATCAGACTGCGGGGATTGAGCAACCGCAGCTGGTCACAGGCCAGCTGCAGCTGCAGCGTCTGCACCGGCGTTCGCTGCTGCAGCCGGCTGAACTCCAGCGCCGTGACCATTCCGTCCTGCAGTCGGCAGACCATGTCCAGCCACGCAGCGGTGTCCTCGAGCTTACGACGGCGCAGAAGACCGGTGAGCCCACCCAGCAGAGTCCCGGTGGCGACCAGCAGAACAGGCCAGATACCCGGCAGCCTGACCCCCGCACCCATGAACGCCGCAGCACACAGCAGCCCCGCGACAGCCGCACCCCAAAGCCCCGTCGCCGCAGCGGACCAGAGACGCTGCAGCTGCAGACGGCGGTGAAATGGCAGAAGCAGCAGGGGCAGCGGAGAAGACATCGGAGGTGATGGATAAGGGGTGCTGGGTGGCAGATGGATCCGGATAGTCTAGCAGAAACCGACTCTGCTGCGCGGCTCGGGAAGCTGTCACCGGCTAAAAAACGAGTGCCAGCCGTGTCGGCCGTTCGTCAATCCTACACCAGCCACTCCGTCATCACCCGGCCACCGACATCGGTGAGTCGGAAGTCGCGGCCCTGGAAACGGTGGGTAAGCTGCAGGTGATTAAGCCCGAACAGGTGCAGAAGCGTGGCCTGAAGGTCATTCATGTGCACCGGGCGTTCGGCCGCATGCCAGCCGATCTCATCCGACGCGCCCCACGTCTGGCCACCGCGGATACCGCCACCGGCCATCCACAGGCTAAACGAAAACGGGTGGTGATCACGGCCAGTGTTGGCTGCTCGGCCCCGCCGATTTTCACCCAGCGGCGTGCGACCGAATTCGGCCCCCCAGACGACCAGTGTGGTATCGAGCAGGCCGCGCTGTTTCAGGTCTCCCAGCAGCGCTGCAATCGGCTGATCCACAACCCACGAATTGTACTGCAGATCCTTATCCAGGTCGCTGTGCTGATCCCACGCTTCGTAGATCAGATTCACAAACCGTACGCCGCGTTCCACCATCCGGCGAGCCAGCAGACAGTTTCGGGCGTAGGTCAGATGGGCGTTGGCCACATTGCCGCGGCCTGTCGCCTGAGGGTGTTGGGGACGATCAATTCCATAGGCGTCCAGCGTCGCTTTGGATTCACCGCCGAGATCAATCAGTTCCGGTGCGGCTGACTGCATTCGAAACGCCAGCTCATAACTGGCAATGCGGCTGTTGATCTCAGGATCCTGAATCTGTTCAAAGCGGGCGTTGTTGAGAGCATTGAGGGTGTCGAGTGAGCGTCGCTGCTGAATCCCGGAAATGCCTGCGGGGCTGGAAAGGTTCAGAACCGGGTCGCCCTGATTGCGAAACAGCACCCCGGCATGATGCGACGGCAGAAAACCGCTGGACCAGAGCGATGCACCACCACTCGAACCACGGCCGCTGGTGAGCACCACATATGCGGGAAGGTTGCGGCTGTCACTCCCCAGCCCATAGCTCAGCCAGCTGCCGACTGTCGGAAGTCCAAAGGCCGCCCGGCCGCAGCTGAGCAGCAGCTGGCCCGGGTGATGATTGAACTGTTCGGAATGCATCGAACGAATCATCAGGATGTCATCCGCAAACTGCGAGAGCCGCGGCAGAAAATCGCTGAAGTCCATCCCGCATTCACCATGCCTGCGCCAGCGTCGCGGGGATCCCAGCAGTACCGCGGCATCCTTCTGAATAAAGGCAAACCGAACCTGCTCGAGCATTTCCTTTGGGAGCGGTTTGCCGTCGAGCTCGTTGAGTCGGGGCTTGGGGTCAAACAGATCCAGATGGGACGGAGCTCCGGCCTGAAACAGAAAGATGCAGCTTTTGGCTTTGGGTGCAAAATGGGACAGCTGCTCTGCAACGCTGGCGGCGGCTGCAGCGGCCGGAGTCAGCGGGGTGGGCGCAGCCGCCCCGGCCGCAGGCAGCAGACCGTCGTCGGTGAGCAGTGCCGCGAGCGCCGCGGCACCAGCACCGCAGCCGGACGACGTCAGCCATGTCCGCCGAGTCTGTTCCTGCAGTGAATTCCGTTGCATGGCTCTATTCCCGGGTAATGAATTCATCGAGATTCAGCAGCACTCGGCAGACGGCCGTCAGCGCGGCCAGACGCGAAACCGCAGAAGGATCAGTTGCCGTGGCCGCAGGTTGAGCCAGCTTTCCGGCAGCAGCAGGGTCCTGCTGGTAGTCCGCTTCAAACTCAGCCAGCAGCAGCGACAACTGCCGCAGTTCCTCAGAACTCGGAACTCGCGATGTGCAAATGCGGAACCCCTCCCGAAGCTGCTGGACAGTGTCGCCGGAAGGCAGAGCCAGCAGTCGCCCGGCAAGGGCACGGGCAGATTCAGAGAAGACCTCGTTGTTCAGAGTCACCAGCGCCTGCAGCGGGGTGTTGGACTGCGTCCGCTCAATGCAGGTCGTGTTGGCATCCGGACAGTCGAACGTTGTCAGACTGGGGTGCGGCGAGGTACGCTTGAAGAATGTGTAAAGGCCGCGTCGAAAACGATCTTCACCGGTGGATTCAATCCAGCGGAAATTGTTGGCATAGCTCAATTCGGCCACTCCGGCCGGGAGCGGCGGGAAGACGGATGGTCCGCCGATTTTTGTTGACAGCAGCCCCGCCGCCTGCAGACTGATGTCTCGCACAATTTCGCCTTCCACACGCAGCCGGTTTTGCCTCCAGAGCAGCCGATTGAGGGGATCCAAACGCTGACCCTCGGCATGCTGAGCAGAGGACTGCTGGTAGGTGGCGGAGGTCAGAATCAGGCGGATCAGCTGCTTCTGCGACCACGGTGCCAGCTGCGGCCAGCCAGGCTGCAGCCCGGAAAGCGGGCGGCCGGTGAAACGGGTGGCCAGCCAGTCCAGCAATTCCGGGTGGCTGGGCTGCTCCCCACGCACCCCAAAATCACCCACAGTCCTGACCAGCCCCTGACCGAACAGTCGAGCCCAGATGTGATTGACAGCCACTCGCGGAACGAGTGGATGTTCGGGGGATACGAGCCAGCGGGCGAAGTCGAGCCGGTCCGGAGGCTGGCCGGGATTGCGCGACTGCAGCGGCGGCAGGATCGCAGGCGCCGCCGGCTCTACGACCAGCTCTTTCAGGGGCTCAAGGAATTCACCGCGTCGGAGCACCCAGGTGGTCCGCGGATCCCGGGTGCGCGCAGCAAGCACGCGAACCGTGATCTCCGGCTTCTGCGGCGAGGCTTTTTTGTGCTGGTCGATTTCCTCGTACACAGATTTCAGCGCAGGCTGACTTCGTCCCCAGAAGGCGAGCAGCAATGAGGCCTGTGCAGGGGAACGGCCGTTACCGGCAGCCAGTGCCTTCCGAACATCATCAGGCATCGCGGTACCGGCAGGCTCGCCTGTGGGTGCAGCCTGACGTTCAGCCAGCCATGTCTCGAACTGCGGCAGCAACGGGCCCTGAAGCTCCTGCAGTCGAACCTGCAACGCCCGCTCTTTCTCCACATGCCTCGCCTGTCGCTCGGGCCACGCTCGCACATCGGCCTCCGGAAGCGGCACCACGGCAGTTGTTTCGTCGGCGTTGTTGAAGACCGCGAACAACTGATAGTACTCCCGCTGCGACAACGGGTCATACTTATGCGAATGACAGCGGGCGCAGCCGACGGTCAGTCCCAGCCAGACAGCGCCGGTGGTCTCGGTGCGGTCAAAGCAGGCCTCCACCCGGAATTCTTCCTGATCCGTTCCGCCTTCGGTGTTGGTGAGCGTCTGCCGATGGAATGCAGTCGCCAGCCGCTGCATCGGAGTCGCCTCCGGAAGCAGATCTCCGGCGAGCTGTTCGACCGTAAACTGATTAAATGGCATGTCGCTGTTGAATGCGTCAATCACCCAGTCTCGCCAGCGCCACGCATCGGGTCGGGCGTTGTCCTTTTCATAGCCGTCAGAATCGGCATAGCGGGCTCGATCAAGCCAGTGCCTGCCCCAGCGTTCGCCGAAGTGGGGCGAGGCCAGCAGACGGTCGACCACGCGTTCCCACGCTCCGGGTGCCTGGTCCGCGACAAACGCATCCACTTCGGCCGGTGTGGGCAGCAGTCCGGTGAGATCCAGTGACGCGCGGCGAATGAGCGTTTCTCGGGAGGCAGACGGAGCGGGAGACAGACCAGAGTGCTGCAGCCGGTCCCGGATGAACAGATCAATCTCATGGGCTCCCGCGGGAGCGGTCGATGCAGACTCGGGAAGCTGCGGAACAAGCGGCTGCCAGGACCAGTGCCGGGGAACAACCGTCGCTTCCGCGCCTTCAGGCCACACCATGCCGCTGTCAATCCACGCAGACAGCAGAACCGTCTCCGCCGCGGTCAGTGCAGGACCTTCCGGAGGCATTCGTTCGTCCACATTCGGACTACTGACTCGCGCAAGCAGGCGACTGGAACGGCCGTCACCCGGCACCGCAGCAGGACCACTGTCTCCTCCGCCCAGCACATGTTCCCGAACATCCAGTCGCAGCCCCGATTCGCGTTTTTCGGCGCTGTGACAGGACCAGCAGCGGGATTTGAGCAGTTGCAGGGCGGCGATGGGATCGACAGGCGTCTGGACCGCAGTCTGTGAAGACTGAGGCCCGGGGGGCAAAGGCACGGCCGCTGTGGCATCCATTCGGGTTGCCGCAGCGGCCAGCAGAAGGGTCGTCAGCAACAGTCGCAATCGGAGCATGCAGACGCTTTCAGTTGCAGAATCGATTAGACGAACGGAGTCCGCCCCGGAATGGCAACAGGTGGCACGGGGTTATCGGTCCATTCGTAGGCTTTGGGGCTGAGGTCTTCTTTGGAGTTGAGCACTGCGTCCCACGTCAGCCGCTGACCGGTGTAGGCCGCCATCCGTCCGGCAATCGCCAGCAGCGTGCTCTTGCTCATGTAATCTCCGTTGTTGATCACCTTGCCGGCTCGGATCGCAGCGAACAGTTCGTTGTGCTCGATCTGGTACATATCGCCGTCAGGGCCGTCATACTTCCAGATCACCTTGCCGGCCAGATCGGTGATCGTGTGTGCCATCACGTCCACGCGGCCCTTCGTGCCGAAGATGAAGTCGTCGACTTCGTTTTCGCAGTTGGGCCAGTGACGGCAGCGGGCAAACGCCTTGACTCCGCTGGCCCACGTGTAAACGATATCAAAATGGTCGTAGATGTTGCCGTAGCGGGCATCCGTTCGCACCTGTCGACCGCCTGAACCACTGATCGTAACCGGTGCCTCGTCGTTCATCGCCCACATCATCTTGTCGAGACTGTGAATGTGCTGCTCGACATTGAAGTCGCCGGAGAGCCACGTGTAGTAGTACCAGTTACGCAGCTGGTATTCCATTTCGCTTTTGGTTTCTTCGCGGCGGCGACGCGGATCCCAGACACCGCCCGTCATGTAGCTGCACTGCATGGCGGTGATCTCGCCGATCGCGCCGCTGCGGATCTGTTCGAAAGTGGCGCGCTTGCCGGGGTGGTAACGCCAGCACAGACCGGACACGAGGTTGAGCCCCTTCTGGCGAGCGATTTCGGTGGATTCAAGCACCGACCGAACGCCCGGGGCGTCCACGGCCACCGGCTTTTCACAGAACACATGCTTGCCCGCTTCCACGCTGGCCCGCAGATGCTGCGGACGGAAGTGCGGAGTAGAGGCCAGCAGCACCACGTCACTGCTTTCAATCACCTGCTTGTAGCCGTCGAACCCCACAAAGCAATGAGCGTCGTCCACGGTCACGCGAGGTTTCTGGCCGTCCTTGTTGAACATCCGGCTGAGCTGACGGCGACCACGGGCGACCGCATCTTCGAAGACGTCGGCCATCGCCACCAGCTCTGTACCGGGATCAGCATTCAACGCCTGCTCTGCAGCACCCGTACCCCGGCCACCCACACCAACCAGACCCACGCGGAGCAGATCGCTGCCGGCTGCCCAGAGACCGGAAGACAACGGCGCGGCAGCAGCCGAACCCGCGGCCGCGGCTGGGGCCGCAGCGGCAGAAGAACCAAGGAACACGCGGCGGGAAGATGCCGGAAATTCGGTGGGGCTGGTCATAAGCAGAACCTGTTCAGGTGGTGGGATGGGGTGGGATGGCGGTCGCAGGAGGGACCAAAGCCATGCTGGAGCCCTCTAGCGTGACCTGGCGGGGCGTTTCGGTCAAGAGCCAGCCGGGCTGTCTGCTGGAATGCGGGGAAAATCGTGCAGCATGGAACGGTGCAGATCAACGCCCCCCCGCCTTCACCAATGACCTGCAAATGTGCAGCCTCAGGAGTGCTGCGGCGATTCCACGCCAGCGCTACCCCACACCACACCCTCCCCACAAATCTCCGGACTCCATTTAATTCCGTGCAACTTTGTGTAACCTGATGCGCCAGCACCCCCCGGTGACACTTCTCTTCCTGCCATCCGTCGGCAATGCCTTCGGCCGCCACGGCTCCCAACCACAGGCCCCGCCATGCTTCGAATCCTGTGCACCCTGCTGCTGCTTGCTGTCTGCACCGCACCGCTGTCCGCTCAACAGAAGAAAACTCGCGATCAGAAAGTCCGCGAAGATCGCGAAAAGGTCACGCAACAGGGCTTCTGGCTCTACAACGACCTCGAAACCGGCTTCGAAAAGGCTCGGCAAACCGGCCGGCCCCTGCTCGTCGTGCTGCGCTGCATTCCCTGTGAAGAATGTGTCAGGCTGGACGACGATCTGGTGGATCAGGACCCCATCCTCAGACCTCTGCTGGAACAATTCGTCTGCGTCCGCGTCGTCTCCACAAACGGACTCGACCTGTCCCTGTTTCAGTTCGACACCGATCAGTCCTTCGCGGTCTTTATGCTCAACGCCGACCGCACCATCTACGGCCGTTTCGGGACTCGCAGCCACCGCACGGAATGGATCGGGGATGTGTCGCTGAAAGGACTCGCAGAAGCCCTCCGCGGAGCACTCGAGCTGCACCGCAACTGGCCAGCCTCGCGCGACGCACTGGCCGGCAAAACAGGACCCGCACCCCAATGGAGCTCCCCGGAAAAAATGCCCGGGCTCCGGGACAAATACACCAGCACCATCAACTACTCCGGCGAAGTCGCCAAAAGCTGCATCCACTGCCATCAAATTGGCGATGCCATTCGCGACGACTTCCGCAGCCTCGGCGAACCCATCCCGTCCCAGGTGCTCAACCCCTATCCCCACCCCCGCTCACTCGGACTGGTGCTCGATCCCGATTCCCGCGCCACCGTGAAGACCGTCACTCCGGATTCCCCAGCAGACGCTGCCGGCTTCAGTCCCGGCGACAAACTGCTCACTCTCAACTCCCAGCCCCTGCTCTCCATGGCTGATGTGCAGTGGGTCCTGCACCAGACGCCCGCTGCCGGTGGCCAACTCGAAGCCACCGTCCAGCGCGGAAACGGACCGAACCAAACCATCACCCTGAACCTCCAGCCGGGCTGGCGGGAACGGGATCAAATCGCGTGGCGCGTCAGTGCCTGGGGACTGAGACGAATGGCCACCGGTGGACTGCTGCTCGAAGAAGTCCCGGCCGATGAACGCGGCCAAAACGGGATCCCCGAATCAGGCATGGCTCTAAGAGTCCGACATGTGGGACAATTCGGCCCCCATGCTGCAGCAAAAAATGCAGGTTTCCAGGAAGGTGACGTGCTCCTTTCCTTCGATGGCAAACGAGATCTGCTCACCGATTCCGCAGTGCTCCGCTACGGCACCACGCAGAAACAGCCCGGCGACAAAGTGGAGGTCGAAATTGTTCGCGGCGGCCAACGGAAAATGCTCTTCCTTCCCATGCAGCCTTAGGTCCGCAAAAACCGAAACTAATCGTATTACCCACCATTCCACCTGGGCAATCTGGGAAACCTGTCCGCTTTTCCCCATACCAGGCAGGCGTTCCACGGAAACCCCCATGAAGATTTCCGAAATCCTGCCAAAAACGTTTGCAGTCCCGCACCACTTTTGGCAAAAAAGCGGAACCGGGAAATTTTCCGGCGAACATTTTTCGCAACGGTGTTCTTCCTGACGCAACTTTGGCGAAAATCACCATGTCTACCGAAACCGGCTGGAGCGAGCAGGTGCTGGTGCAGTCCGCCCACCTGCGATTCACACGATTCACAGTTCCCACCCGGCGCGCACTGATTTCGCCACTCCGGGAACGCCTGCTCAGTTCCATCCGCGACTTCAACATCGCGGGCTCCACCCGCGAAAACCATTTCTGCATGGCCCTCGAAGAAGCGCTCAACAACGCCTTCTACCACGGCAACCTTGAAATCAGCTCCGAACTCAAGGAAGACGGCACCTCGGCCTTCATCGACCTCGCTCGCGAACGCGAACAGCTTGAACCCTGGCGTTCCCGCAACGTATACGTCTCAGAGCTCGTCGGTCTGTTCGGGCTCTGGATCTCCATCGAAGATGACGGCAACGGATTCAACGTGGAAGCTGCCCTCGAACGCTGCAATGACCCGGAACTGATGCTCTCCAGCGGTCGTGGGCTGATGCTCATGCGAGGCTTCTCAGACGAACTGTTCTTCAACAGCCGCGGCAACGAAGTCACCCTGGTGCTCTACCCCGAAGACCAGGAAAAGAACCTGCCACTGCAGGCCGAAGCCGACACCGGAGAACTTCGCAGACTTGTCGCCAGCTGAGTCAACGCCCGCTGCACTCAGGACAGCCCCTGCAGCGCACCGGTGCTGTCACCCAGACGTTCCCAGTCGACTTCGAGTCGATTGAGCATGGACAGCCAGAGGTTGCTGAGCGGAGTTTCAGTGGGGAAGCGCACGTGCCGTCCGGACTGCAGGCGACCGCTGCCGCCGCCAGCCAGCAGGATTGGCAGATTTTCGTGGTTGTGCGCGTTGCCGTCGTGAATCCCGCTGCCGTAGGCGAGCATGCAGTGATCCAGCAGCGAACCGCCGCCCTCGGGGATGCTCTTCAGCTTTTCCAGCAGATAGGCCAGCTGGCGGATGTGAAACAGATTGATCTTACGAATCTTTTCCTGCTTTGCGGCATCGTTGCCGTGGTGCGAAAGGTCGTGGTGTCCTTCAGGCACGTCAATGAAAGGATAAGGCTTGTTGCTGCCTTCGTTGGCAAGCACAAAAGTGGCGACGCGGGTGACGTCGGACTGGAAGGCCAGCACCATCAGGTCGCACATCAGCTTCAGGTGCGATTCGTAGTCGGCGGGAATGCCAGCCGGAGCCGGATAGTCCGGAGTTTGGATGGGGGGCAGCTTTTCGGCGCGCTCGATTCGCAGCTCGATGTCACGGATGGCAGAAAAGTATTCGTCGAGCTTGCGGTTATCGCCGGGTGACAGTTTCAGCGAAAGGTCCTTTGAATCTTCGCGAACAAAGTCGAGAATGCTGCGGCGACGAGCGTCCCGACGGGTGCGGTTTGAATCCTGGCTGGACGCAAACAAACGCTCAAACACCTGTTTCGGATTGACCTCCCGCGGAAGCGGTTGAGTGGCGGACTTCCAGGACATTGTGGTGGAATACACACAGCTGTATCCCGAATCACAGTTTCCTGCCATCGCGCCGTGTTCACAGCCGATCTCCAACGACGACAGTCGCGTATTGTGGCCAATGCGTGAAGCGGCAGCCTGGTCAGCAGACATGCCCGCACGAATGTTGGTGCCGTCGGTTTTATAGGCCTGAGTTCCCGTGAGGAAGGCAGTGAGTGCCCGCGCGTGGTCGCCACCGCCGTCACCGTGCGGACGCGCCTTGTCGGCGGTGAGCCCGCTGAGCACCAGCAGGTGCGAACGGACAGGGGCCAGCGGTTCCAGAATGGGCGGCAGCAGAAAATCGCTGCCCTCGGCCACAGGCGTCCAGTCGGCCATGTTGGCACCGTTGGGCACGTAAAGGAACGCCACCCGCGTCGGCGGCAATTGCGGAGCACCAGGGTCCTGAGGCGCTTCCTGGGGTGCCCCCATCGCTTCCAGCCATGGCAGTGAAACAGCAGTTCCAATTCCACGAAGCAATGTGCGGCGAGGCAGCGAAGAGCGGCTGAGGGACATGGCTGGAATCCTGTAAGCGGGGCAGGCAGTGCGGAGGGGAAGGCCACCGAATACTACCACGCACAGCTCCAAAGCGACAATAAAAATCGCAGGGTGGGGTGTTCACTTCCGGAATTTGCCAGCTGCGCCCGGACCGTTTGCATCCCCCCGCCTTCTCCGTCATAGTCTCCGCCGACAACCCGTGCAAAATCTGCACTGTGGTGGCCCGGATTTGGATCCGGACCCGCTTTTCACGTTCTTACCGAACAGAGAATCTCAATGAGCTCCGCCCTCCTCCGCCGCAGCGCCGCGGCACTCTTCGCTGCCTCCATGTTGTGCAGCTTCGCCGCCGCTCAGGACGCTCCAAAGCTGGAGACCGACGAACAAAAAGCCAGCTACGGCATCGGCTTCAATATCGGTTCGTCCATCGTCCGCGAAGGGCTGACCCTCGACCCAGCCCTCATCGCCGCCGGCATCGAAGCGGCCCTCAAAGGCGAAAAATCTGCCCTCACACCTGAGGAAATCCAGGCGGCCATGCAGGCCATGTCAGAAAAGAAATCCGCCGAAAAACTCAAATCCAACGCCAAATTTCTTGAAGAAAACAAGGCGAAAAAAGGGGTTCAGGTCACCAAATCCGGGCTCCAGTACACCGTCATCAAGGAAGGCACCGGAGAGATGCCAACCGCCAAAAGCCGCGTCAAAACCCACTACCGCGGAAAGCTCCTGAATGGCACCGTTTTTGACCAGTCCTACGAAGGTGACGCCCCCGCCGCCTCCGATATGCCCGTCGAATTCGGCGTTACTCAGGTCATCAAAGGCTGGACAGAAGCCCTGCAGCTGATGAAACCCGGCGCCCACTACCGCCTCTTCATCCCCAGCGAACTCGCCTACGGCGAACGCGGCACTCCCGGCGGACCAATCGGCCCCAATGAAGTGCTCATCTTCGAAATCCACCTCCTCGAAGCCTCCGCTGAATAACGCCCCAAACCGACCCTTCGCGTGCCCACCCGCTCCCGGCCAACCTGGTCACGCGAAGGCGTAAGGCCGTGATGCCCGGACATCCTTCCCCCCTGAGCGGACGGGCGGAAGCCCCCGGTTGTGATTCCGGCACCCTGGTGCCCACCCCCTGCCAACTCCTGAGCGGGCGGGCGGAAGCCCCCGGTTGCGATTCCGGCACCCTGGTGCCCC
>JBEAUF010000404.1:0-3525 GCA_041161565.1 Planctomycetota bacterium
GGTGCGCACCAGGGTGCGAAACGCAACCGGGGGCTTCCGCCCGTCCGCTCATCATCTCGGCAAGCGCGATGGTGAAGTACTGAGCCGCCTGGCGGCGGCCTGCGGGTAAACAGCCCTGCAACGCGATGCTGACGCCGTTGGCAGGGGTGCGCACCAGGGTGCGAAACGCAACCGGGGGCTTCCGCCCGCCCGCTCATCATCTCGGCAAGCGCGATGGTGACGTACTGAGCCGCCTGGCGGCAGCCTGCGGGTAAAGAGCCCCGCAACGCGATGCTGACGCCGCTGGCAGGGGTGCGCACCAGGGTGCGAAACGCAACCGTGGGCTTCCGCCCGTCCGCTCATCATCTCGGCAAACGCGATGGTGAAGTACTGCCCCCTGCCCGTGCGCACCTTCCGTTGCAAATCGCAGCCCGGTTCCTTTCGCTCTCCCGACATCCTCGACACCAGTAACTCAAAGTTATTGGGTCGCCGCGGATTTCTCTGGCAATGAATCATACAGGCCTGCTTTCCCGCTGCACTTCGCAGCCACAAAGCAGCAGAGCGCTGTCGCACAGATGCTGCTGGCTGACAGCAGCCCGGGATTTCCCGGACCAAACACCTCCAGTGCCATCAGCGTACAGGCGATGGGTGTGCGGGCGGCGCCGGCGAATACGGCCGCGAAGCCCATGGCTGCCAGAGGTCCTGCGGGCATGGCAAGCAGGTGCGCGAGCACATTTCCGAGTGCCGCTCCGACAAAAAACAAAGGGGTCACTTCACCCCCCTTGAAGCCACTCCCCACCGTCACTGCTGTGAACAGCAGTTTCCAGAACCAGCTCAGCCCGCCCACTGCCCCGGCAGCAAGGCAGCTGCGGATGCAGACGTCGTGCGGATGCTGCGGACTGGCTTCCACCCCCAGCCCGAGGTAGCTGGTGCCGCCTGTGAGCAGGGCTGCCAGCATCACCAGAACGCCTCCGATCGCCGGCCGCAGCCAGGCTCTGGCAATGTGTCGTCTGAAAAATGTACGGACCGCGTTTCTCAACCTCGTGAACAGGCCTCCGGCCAGCCCGAACGCGGCCCCTGCCACCGCCACCCTTGCTGCCAGCAGCAGCTGGGCTGCGGGTGTCACTGGCGGGAATGCACGAACACCGGTGCCTTCACCGACTCCTGCCACGTGATACTCCGTGTGCGCGACTCCCAGCAGTTCAACGGTGCCGTCTGCGACGAGCGCGGCCAGCAGACTCAGCAGCAGTGTCAGCAGCAGCCGCCGGAGTTTCCCGGATGTGGTCGCTGCCTGCCCTGTGCTCTGACGCGGACCGCACACTTCCACAGCAAACACGGCGCCTGCCAGTGGCGTTCCGAAGACAGCTCCGAACCCTCCGGCCATGCCGCAGGCCAGCAGCAGCGGCAGATCCGCGGCCGGCATTCGCAGGTACCTGGCGAGGACTGCAGCCAGACTGCCGCCCATCTGCACGGCGGTGCCTTCACGGCCTGCGGAGCCACCGCAGAGGTGGGTGATGAGTGTTCCGCAGAGTACGAGGGGGGCCATGCGACCGGGCACGCCCTCGGCCGGTGCTCGCAGCTCCTGCAGAATCAGCTCTGTCCCGCCTTCGGCCCGCCCCCCTGCTGTGGCGTAGAGGATGCCGGAGAGCAGTCCGGCGAGCGGCAGCAGGAACAGCAGCCATGGGTGTTGCCAGTGCAGCTGTGTGACGTGGTCCAGCGACCACAGAAAGAGGGCCGCAGCGAATCCGGCTGCGGTGCCGATGACGCAGCAGCAGCCGGAGAGGCCTGCAAGTCGTCGGCCGTTCATATCAGTACGGAACCCCCAGGTCACGTTCCAGCAGTGCTGCGGACATTTCACCCATGAAGACCAGAATCAGCACGGCGAAGAGCACTCCGGTGGCTGACTGTGTGTTGCGATAGCGGAGGATCTGGCGGACGAGTAATGCGGCGGCGGCGGGGGCGGCGATGCCACCGAGAATTCTGAGGGCCAGCCAGATGATGCGGACAAGATCCGTGGGGGGCAGACCGCTGGTGGCGATGGCCAGTCCTGAAGCGGCCAGGCGTGCGGCGGCAGCGATGGCGAGTACCGGGCAGAACCAGAGCAGTGGTTTGAGCGACATGCCGGGGGTGGTGAGGTACCAGTGTCCGAGGAGCATGCCGGTGAGCACTGAGCCGAGGACGGCGGCGGAGGAGGCATCGGCGAGCAGTTGCAGGGCGATGGGTGTGCCACGTGCCAGCTGAGTGGAGAGCAGGGCGAGGGAGGCGAGGCTGAGCAGGCCGATGGTGATGATGCAGAAGGTGCCGGCGGGGCGGCGTCCGAGTTTCCAGAGGATGTGACCGGGGTATGCGAGAACCGCGATGGCGAAGGCCATGCCGCGGAGCCAGCGGACGGCGTTGGGGAGTCCGGCGAGTTCCTGCGGGCTGGCAGCCTGTCGGGCCGCCGAAGGCCGGGCGGCCGGGGAAGCGGCGGGCACCTGCGGGGGGCCGGCGAGCGACACCGGGTCGAGCGTGAGGACGAGGAGCACGGCCAGTCCGAGTACGACGAGCATCTGGATGCGGAAGAACCCGTCGGCGACTTCGCGGCGTGGCATGAGCAGCCACATGGTGGTGATGCCGGTGAGGAGTTTGAGGACGAAGGAGGCGATCATGGTTATTTGCCGTTGATCAGGGCCATGGCTTCGGCGCGGCTGCCGAGGTTGTTTCGGAGTTGTCCGCGGACGGCGCTGGTGACGGTCAGGGCGCCCGGCTTTTTAACACCGCGGATGGTCATGCAGGTGTGTTCGGCTTCGATAACGACGATGACTCCGAGTGCCGAGAGTTCGTGTTCGATCAGATCGGCGATGGTGTGTGTCATGCGTTCCTGAACCTGGGGCCGACGCGCAACTTCATCGACCACACGGGCCAGCTTGCTGAGGCCGGTGACGCGTCCGCGGGGGATGTAGCCCACGTGGGCTTTGCCCATGAACGGGAGCAGGTGATGTTCGCACATGCTGTTGAATGAGATGTCGCGGACGAGGACCAGTTCGTCGTATTGTTCTTCGAAGACTTTCTGGAGATGGCGGCCGGGTTCCACGTGCAGGCCACCGAAAATTTCGGCGTACATGCGGGCCACGCGTGCGGGGGTTTCGCGGAGCCCGTCGCGATCGGGGTCTTCGCCGACGGCGAGCAGAATTTCGCGGACGGCTCGCTGGATGCGGAGCTGGTCCACGTTGCGGCATTCAGGGGGCAGGGCGCCACCAGCGAGAATGGCATTGACGTCGGACATCAGAGGAAACTCCGGGGAGGGCGGTGGGGATGGGGGACTTCGAGAAATCGGTTGGGTGCATTCTAAGGTTCGGGAGGCAGCGATACATGGACGGAGCGTGTGATTCCCGGGAGTTCCGGGGTTTTGCAGCTGAAATTCCGTAGCCGCGGGAATTTCGATCGTCCCGCAGCCCGTGGATGCTGGGATGTCACTGTCCACCCGCTACACTACCGCCCGGCGGGCGCAGTTCTCAGCAACTGCCCGTCCAACATCTCACCGCTTCACAATACCTTATATATAGA
>JBEAUF010000411.1:0-15731 GCA_041161565.1 Planctomycetota bacterium
GTCGTGGGCGTTCGGGCTTGTAGCCCTCCCACGACAGCCCCAGATGCAGCGAGTTCAGAGGCGGGGTGATTTCAACGCGGTAGACGTGGTTCGGACCACCGGCACCACGAGGATCCCAGAGTTCGAGCAGATATTCGCCGTCCTCGGAGGGTGTCCAGATTACGGAGGGGTCAAAGACGTCCGGAAAGTCCCCCTGAGCACCGAAGATATCCCGCTCGGCGAGCGTGGCATCGTCGGCTTCCATCTCAACCGACCCGGGTGTGCCTGCGGGGTCGATCCTGCGGATTCTGATCGAAGGATCAACGGGCGACCCCAGCGCACTCGCCCAGACCCGCACCTGAAGCGGCTGACCTTTGGCAACGGTCAGTCGAAAACGATCTGTTTCGTCCGGCGCGGCGAGTATACCGTTGAGGGCCACGGGGGTGTGCGGCACGACGGTTTCCGGCTGCTCACTCGCTTCCAGCAGGTTGGGAAATGGGCTGGCCCGCAGAGACAATGGCAACGGTGCCTCTGCGTGGAAGGCGAAGATCCCGGTAATTTCGGGAACGACGATGTTTTGCGTGACAGTACCGAGAGGGTCGCCGAGGAGTTGCACGCGGAGCTCTTCGCCGACAGGACCGCCTGGCGGAAATGCGGCCAGCGGTCGAAAGAATCGGCCAAGATGAATTGCGTAAGCCCGCTCCTCCGGCACAAACATGGAACGCCGCAGCACCACCGTGTAGTCGCCATCAACGGGCAGTTTGACAGACAGCAGCGGGTCCTGGCGGTTGAGTGGCGAGTCATCGTTGACGGCAATGCGTTTACCGGTGGGGTCGAGGACTGACACCACGGTATCGTAGCCTTCAGGGACGGGGTTCCAGCGGAGGTCATCCCCCATTTTGACCATATCGACTTCGATGGAGAGTCGTTCTCCGGCGCGGCCGGCTATGCGAAAGCAGTCCACGTCATCTGCGGCACTGTTCGATAGGTTGCCGCGAACGGTCACGTTGGCCGCCACCGGCAGAGCGACACTGGGATTGTCATTGGTATTGGCTGACGTTTCCGCTTCGTCGACGACCGTGAAGGGACTGACGTGAACAGTGCCCATTGACGAGAGCCCCACAGCAGTGAGCACTCGGAAGGGATATTCGCCGGGTCGGCAGTCCGCTGAGACTTCCAGCTGGCAGATGAGCTGTTCTTTGGCGGAGTCAAACTGGGTATTCAGACAGCGGATCCCCGATGGGGGGCTGTCGGCCGCGCCGGGGACCACATCTGCCGTTGTCTGTGGGTAGAAGATGACAGCGGAAGCCGGGTGCCGCCACGGGGAAATGACGATCTGGCTGGTGACACCTCTGCCCACAATCCGCGGAGTGACGCCGGCAATCCAGGGGTCAGCCCATGCCGGGGCGAGGAAGAGGAGCGGAAGGATTGCTGCTGCGAGGAGACTGCGGCAGATCGCACGCATGCTGTCCGGCCTTTCGAGGGAAGAACGCGGCTGGCTTCAGCCGATCAGTGGTTTGACGACTTCAGCATCGCGGATGATTTCGATGGGTCGCGTGCCGAAGGCCACGATTTCGCGATTGGCGTCGATTCCCAGCTGGTGATAGATGGTGGCGATCAGGTTTTCGAGCGTGACTGCATCACGCACGGGCTCGCCGCCAGTTGAGTCACTGGCGCCATGTATCAGCCCCTGCCGGAAGCCTCCGCCGGCCAACAGCATGGAATAGCAGCGGGCCCAGTGATCCCGGCCGCTTTCACGGTTGATTTTCGGTGTCCTGCCAAACTCGCTGGTGACCCAGACAATTGTGGAATCGAGCAGCCCGCGACGATCGAGGTCACTGATGAGGCCGGCAATGGCGTAGTCGAAGGGACGCATCTGATCGAGGCAGGCCGTGCGAACATCGCTGTGGCAGTCCCACGAGCCGTATTCGAGCGTCACAAATCGGACGCCGGCTTCGACCAGACGGCGGGCGATGATCAGCCGTTCGGCGAGCCCTTTGGGATGCAGACGATTGTCGGGGCCCTTGATGTCACCTGTCACTTCGCTGCCGTACAGAGCAAAAGTTTCATCGGTCTCACCCTCGAACGAAAATGCCTGCTGGGCATAAGTCGAAGTGAGCAGTGAGTGGGCGCGGGAGTGAAATTCGTCCATGGTGTCCAGCAGAACCGGGCTGGCCTGAAGATCGCGGATGCGCTTCTCTACAGCATCCCGCACCAGCCTGCGTCGCTGCAGCTGCTCGGTTGTGGTTCCGGCTGGCAGCGAGAAGTCGCGAACTTTGAAGTTCTTTTTCTGTGTGGCCGGGTCACCACCGGTTTCAAACGGTCCGTGAATACTTGGGAGATATCCAGTGCCGCCGGCTGATGCGTTTTTGCCCGGAATGGCGATGTAGCACGGCAGTTCGCCGCGCGGGCCAAGCTCATGGGAAATCACAGACCCCACCTGGGGGTAATCAATGACGGTTGAGGGGGTATATCCGGTGTGAAGATGGTAGGTGGCAAGACCATGATCGGGAATTTTGCCGACGACTGAACGCACGATTGTGGTGCGGTTGGCGATGCCTGCGAGCTGCGGCAGATTATCGCTGAAAACATCCCCGACCCGGGTTTTTACGACTCCGAATGAACCTCGGTATTCGACCGGAGCCTCGGGCTTGGGGTCGAAGGACTCGTGATGCGGAAAACCACCCGGCAGGTTGATCTGAATGACGCTTTTGGCGCGGGCTTCCAGGCGTTTGCCGGATTCGGCGGTAATGCCCGATCTGTCTTCAGCCTGAAGCCGGAGCAGGTCGGCGAGCGACATGGCGAGCCCGCTGCAGATGCCGGCCTGGAGGGCCCGACGGCGGGGAACAGTGCGAAAGCCGGAACAGCCAACGAGGCGGGATGCGGGGGAGGGCATGCTGAACAATCCTCTTTTTCCGGGGGAAGGCGGTTACTGATGTTACCGGAAACGCGGGTTGATAAAAGACCGGAGTGATGGAATGCGGGAAAAATCGGGCCGCGGTTTGCGATCCTGTTGCTCCCCTGTGATTCTCAGGAATTCGGGCGAGTGGGGCCCGATTCTTTGTGGCATTTCCGGGTGAACCTGCGATACTCTGACAAGCTGAGACTGAGTCTCAGGCTCGATTCGGCTGTACATTGACCAACCATCTGTCCTGATTAGTAAGGCGGGCCGTGTGGTGAATCTCCCCAGCAATATGCCGCTTGCACGTCTGGAACCGGGAACTGTCTGCGTGGTAGCTCAGGTCGCAGCGGCCGGTGGGATAGCGGTGCGTTTGATGGAGCTGGGATTTGTGCCGGGTGCGGTTGTGCAGGTGGTTCGTCGGGCACCATTCGGCGGTCCGGTGCAGTACAGGTTGCACGGGGTTTCGATCACGATGCGTCCGGCGGATGCGGCCGTGATACAGGTGCGGATGCTGGCCGACACTCAGACCGTTTCCCCGTCTGTGGCCGGTCACCGGGGACGTGCAGAGCGTCTGGAACTGGCTGGCTCGATTTAGTGCCAATCCAACCATTTTCCTGCAGTCCTCCCCGTGAATGCCCGCACTGACAATTCTGCCGGTTCCCGCCCTTACCGAGTGGCATTGATCGGCAATCCCAACACTGGCAAGAGCACGCTGTTCAATGCTCTGTCGGGTCTGCATGTGCGGACCGGCAATTATCCTGGGGTGACTGTTGATCAGCGTACGGGCCGCGTGACGTGGGACGGCTCGGCGGTGGAGTTGATCGATCTTCCCGGCACGTACAGTCTGGCGCCGCGATCACCTGACGAGCTGGTCGCGGTGGAGATTTTGACCGGATGCAGTGGCGCCGCGGCACCGGACCTGGTGATTTGCATCTGCAATGCTGCGGCGCTCGAACGCAACCTGTACCTGGCGACTCAGGTGCAGGAGTCCGGGTTGCCGGTGGTTTTGTGTTTGAACATGTGGGATGCGGCGGTTCAGTCGGGTATTCGGATCGACTGTGCGGAGTTGTCACTGCGGCTGGGGATGCCTGTTGTTCCCACCTCGGCAAGTCGTCGCGAGGGTTTGCGGCAGCTGGAGTCAGCCTGTCTGGATCTGCTGCGGCGACCGGGTCCGCTGCCGGCTGTCCCTGAGCATTTGAGCCCTGAGATTTGTCAGGCGGTAGTAAATCTGCAGTCGGGGCTGACTGATCGGCCCGGGTTGTCATCTGCGGCAGCTGGATTTCTCGTTCGGCGGGCGTTACTGGACCCGGGTGGTTCGGTGGAGCGTCTGCTGGTGGGCCGCGAGGGAGCGTCTTTCGCTGCGGCGCTGACGCGGGCTCGTGAGCAATTGCGGGTGGGCGGGCAGGAGCTGCCGGCCGCGGAGGCTCAACAGCGTTATTCGGCCATCGGCCGTTTGCTGGCAGCGGTCCAGTCGGGCAGCGAAGGTGCTCGCAGGTCATTCACAGACCGGCTTGACAGCGTGCTGACGCACAGCGTTTTCGGGCTGTTGCTGTGTGCAGCCGTACTGTTGCTGGTGTTTTCCACGATTTACTGGTTTTCGGCCCCATTAAGCGATGCTGTGGACAGTGGGCTGGGCGCGATTTCCGAGTACGTTGTGAGCTCCATGTCGCCGGGGCCGTTCCGCAGTCTGCTGACGGACGGTGTGATTTCGGGCGTGGGCGGGGTATTGGTGTTTCTGCCGCAGATTTGCCTGCTGTTCCTGTTCATTGGCGTGCTTGAGGACTGCGGCTACATGGCTCGGGCGGCATTCATGATGGACCGGCTGATGTCCCTGCTGGGGCTCAGCGGCCGCTCTTTCCTGCCGCTGATGTCGTCGTTTGCCTGTGCAGTTCCGGGCATCATGGCCACGCGTGTGATCGAGAATCGTCGGGACCGTTTTGTAACGATTCTGGTTGCACCGCTGATGAGTTGTTCAGCGAGGCTGCCGGTGTATGTGCTGTTGATTGGGACGCTGATTCCGGACATCCGTGTGGGCTGGGACCTGATTCCGCTGCGTGGTCTGGTGCTCTTTGCCATGAGTTCACTGGGTTTACTTGTGGCGATCCCGGTGGCCTTTCTGCTGCGGAGCACATTTTTCCGGGGCGAAGCTGCTCCTTTTCTGCTGGAATTACCCGATTACCGGATACCTTCGCTGCGGGTGGTTCTGCGGCGAGTTTGGGAGAGTGGCTGGTCTTTCGTGAGCCGCGCAGGAACTCTGATCTTCGCCACCAGCGTGCTTGTCTGGGCGGCGGGGTCGTTTCCGGGCGACCATGGACCGCGAGATTTGCTGCTGACGGAAATCGAAGCGATCTCCGCTGCAGATCCCGACCAGTCAGCGAGGCTTGACGAACTGACAGAAAAGCTGAACCAGGCCAACGCGCTGCTGCTGGAAAACAGTCTGCTGGGGCGGACAGGTCGGGCGATCGAGCCGGTCTTCACGCCGCTCGGCTGGGACTGGAAGATTGGCGTGGGGGTGTTGGCATCATTTCCGGCGCGCGAGGTGATCATTGCGACCCTGGGAACGATTTACAGCCTTGGTGGGGATGTGGACGAGGAGGACGAAGGCCTTCGGGGGGTCCTCAGGACCGCTCGCTGGCCTGACGGTCGCCCCGTGTTTACTGTCGCTTCGGGTCTGTCGATTATGGTGTTTTTTGCGTTATGCGCGCAATGCGTTTCGACGCTGATGGTGATTCGCCGCGAAACAAACAGCTGGCGCTGGCCGATATTTTGCTTTGTGTACATGACGGCCCTCGCGTACGTCGGCGGCTGGATCACTTTTGTGGTGGCATCGCGGTTCTAAGACTGGCGTATGGATCCGCACGATGCAACTTTTGCCGATGCGGGCGACGGCCATTGAGGCGGCCTGCATTTCGTGCCAGCGGCGCCGGTGGCGATAACAAACTGGAGTAGCCGTGGGGACGGCGTTCAGTATGATTGGGGTTCGAGTGGACGTCGCAGCTGTGGCATTTCTGTCCCGTCTGCGTGCTGAGCGGATTTTTGGCGTGTTTTGGGCGATTTATGCAGGACACAGTTCGCAGGGATGTGTTTGAAGCGTGCCGGACGGTGATCGTCAAGATCGGCACAAATGTGCTCACCACAGAATCCGATCGGCTGAATCTGCCGCGGATTCAGTGTCTGGCGGACCAGATTCACCGGATTCAGGAAACGGGTCGGCGGGTGGTGCTGGTATCCAGCGGCGCTGTAGGTGCGGGGATTGGGATTCTGGGACTCAATCGGCGTCCGGAGTCTCTGCCTGAGCTGCAGGCGGCCGCAGCGATTGGTCAGCCATCACTGATGCGGACATGGGATGATGCGCTGGGGCGGACGGGGCATCGCACGGCCCAGCTGCTGCTCACGGGAAACGACTTTCGCAACCGTCAGCGTTATTTGAATGTGCGAAACACGCTGCGAACGCTGTTTGACTTTCGAGTCATTCCGATTGTGAACGAGAACGACACTGTGAGCATTCGGGAAATTGCGGTGGGAGACAATGATCAGCTGGCCTGCATGCTGACCACTCTGCTTCCCGATCCGCTGCTGGTGATTCTTTCCGGGATCGAGGGGCTCTATGATGGTCCTCCTTCGCAGCCGGGCAGTCGCGTGATCTCTGTGGTGGAGAAGCCGGACGAATCACTGCTGCGTCTGGTGGCGAACGAACAAAGCACTCGGGGTCGTGGCGGTATGGGGAGCAAGCTGCGTGCGATACTCTCAGCCACGGGCATGGGTGAGACGGTGATTCTGGCAAGTGGCCGCAGTGATTCGGTGCTGGATGATATTCGCGCCGGGAATTCAACTGGCACGTTATTTCTGTCGCGGGGTGAATCGGTGCCGGCGTGGAAGCGTTGGATCGGCTTCGGAGCACCTCCGGCCGGAACACTGATCCTCGACGACGGCGCAGTGCAGGCGGTACGGCAATCCGGGCGGTCTCTGCTGGCGGTTGGAATCCGCGACGTGCAGGGGGATTTCGAGCCGGGAGCGTTGATTGGTATGCGGGCACAGGACGGGACAGAAATCGCGCGGGGGCTCGCAAATTACTCCGCTGACGAAATCCGTCGCATTCAGGGGCGTCGTTCGGATCAGATTGCGGCGGCGCTGGGTCATGTGCCGTTTGGGGAAGTGGTGCATCGCGATAATTTGGCCCTCGTGGGCAGCTGAGTATTGAGTATTGAGGGCAGCAGGCGGGAGCAGGGCATGCAGTCATTGCGGGTAATTGATTCGCACACGGGCGGCGAGCCGACTCGAGTGATTATCGAAAACGGACCGAATCCGGGCCTCGGAACGATGTCTGAGCGGCTGGCTGTGCTCCGTGACCGTTACGACGACGTGCGATCGGCCGTGATCAACGAACCGCGTGGCTCCGACGTGCTGGTGGGAGCACTCCTCTGCGAACCCCACACTCCCGGCTGCGACGTGGGCGTGATTTTCTTCAACAACACAGGCTATCTGGGCATGTGTGGTCACGGCACGATCGGGCTGATGGTTACACTGCGTCACATGGGTCGGGTCAAGCCTGGTCTGTGTCGCATTGACACGCCCGTGGGGGTGGTGACGGCGGAACTGCTGGACGACCACCGTGTTTCGCTGCGGAACGTGCCCGCATGGCGTTATCGCCGGGCGGTCACAGTGGACGTTCCGGGTCATGGTCCGGTCACGGGAGACATCGCGTGGGGCGGAAACTGGTTTTATCTGGTGAGCAATCACGGCCAGGAGCTGTCGGTTGGGCGATGGCGGGAGTTGTCTGATTTCACGCTGCAGATTCGCGCTGCTCTGGAAGCTGCCGGGATTACCGGAGCAGGGGGCGGGGTGATTGACCATATTGAGCTGTTTGGCCCGCCATCGTCGGGACTTCATGCAGACAGTCGTAACTTCGTGATGTGTCCCGGCGGTGCCTGGGACCGATCTCCCTGCGGGACGGGAACGAGCGCAAAGCTGGCCTGTCTTGCAGCGGACGGCCGGCTGGCAGCGGGAGAGATCTGGCGTCAGGAAAGCTTGGTAGGGAGTGTATTCACAGGGTGTTGGGAACCTGTGAACGAGCAGGTCCCGGAGGCTGAAGGGCCTGTGATTTCTCCGACGATTACCGGGTCTGCCTGGATCACCGCCGAATCCACTCTGCTGCTGGACGATTCCGACCCCTTCCGATCAGGAATTCGGCCAATTTAAGACTCTTCCGCCCGCTTTTTCTTCCCACAGAACGGGCCCGCAGAACAGAATTCGGGCGCGGGAGCAATAACCATTTGGTTTTGAAGATATCGAAACACAACCATGGCGACAAAACAGCGAACAGTGGTGATTGGCGGTGGAGTGGTGGGTGGCTTCACGGCGTGGTATCTGGCGCAGGCCGGGCACGACGTGACGATTGTGGAGCAGGCACAGTTCGGACGTCAGTGTTCGCACGGCAACTGTGGCTATGTGAGTCCGAGCCACGTCATTCCGCTGGCTCGTCCGGGTCAGGTGCTGAAAGGCCTCAAGGGCATGCTCAGCACCCAGACGGCGCTCCGCATCAATCCCTCAAAGCTGCTCCCGCTGGCTCCCTGGCTGATCCGCTTTGCGCTCCGCTGCAATGCGCAGGCGATGCTGGAGGCTGGTCGGGCCTGTCATCCGCTCCTGCAGTCCTCTGCAGAGCTCTACAGGCAGGTTTTTGAGCAGCAGCAGATGCTGGTGGACTGGAAAACGGACGGCCTGCTGTTCGTGTTTCGCGACCAGCATGAATTTGACGCCTACGCAGAATCGGACGCATGGCTGAGGAAGAACTTTGAGATGGGTGCTGAGCCCTTTGCCGGCTCAGCGCTGACTCAGCTGGAACCCGCTCTGAAGCCTGGCCTTGCGGGTGCCTGGCTGTATCGCTGCGACGCACATCTGCGTCCGAGCAAGCTGATGAACGAGCTCCGGAGGATACTGGAACAGGCCGGGGTGCGAATTGTGGAGCAGACCGCGTTCACAGGTTTTGCGGGTGGCGGCCGCTCTGCAGCTACAGCTGCCCTGGGGGCAAGTGGTGAGAGTTTCGCGGCCGACCATTTTGTGGTGGCCACTGGCGCCTGGACGCCGTTGCTGCAGGAGGCGGTGGGAGTGCGTCTGCCGATCCAGCCGGGGAAGGGCTACTCCATTACCATGGCTCGACCTAAGCTGTGCCCAAGGTATCCGATGATTCTGGAGGAGTGCCACGTTGCAATCACTCCATTTGAAGAGGGCTACCGTGTGGGGAGCACGATGGAGTTTTCCGGGTACGACACCAGCCTGAACCGTGCGAGACTGAACTATCTGCGGTCAGGTGCTGCGGAGTATCTGCACGAGCCGACGGCAGAGCCGGTGGAGGAGGAGTGGTATGGCTGGCGACCGATGACAGCCGACGGGATTCCCTACATTGATCGTTCGCCGAGATTTGGGAACGTCTGGGTTGCGGCTGGCCACAGCATGCTGGGAATTTCGATGGGAACTGGCACGGGCAAGCTGGTCTCAGAACTGATCACGGGCGTGAAGCCGCATCTTGACCCTGCGGCGTACCGGATTGGCCGTTAAAGCAAGAGGCCGGTCGTCCTTGCGGTGCGACCGGCCTGTATGCTGGAAGTGTGTTTTCCTGCGGCGGAAATCAGGCCGCGGCAGCGAGGGCTTTACGGGAGGCTTCGACGATTTCGTTGAAGACTTCCGGATTCTGGATGGCGAGTTCGCTGAGTTGTTTGCGGTTCAGCTGGATGTTAGCGAGAGCGAGTCCGTGCATGAAAGCGGAGTAGGAGATCCCGCGGGACCGCACGGCGGCAGTGATGCGGGTGATCCAGAGGGCGCGAAATTCGCGTTTGCGGACGCGGCGGTCGCGGGTAGCGTAGGCACGAGCGCGAACGAGCGTTTCTTTGACGGTGCGCAGAAGTTTGCTGCGGCCGCCGAAGTTACCGCGTGCTTCCTTGAACAAACGCTTTTTGGCGCGATGACGAGCTTTTCCGTAACGGGCACGCATGGGAACCGACTTTCAGAACGGGCAGTGGAGTCAGAGAGAGACAGTGTGGGGGGGGATCAGCACGACAGAGTGTCTGCGAGATCACAGGCTGGGGCGGAGCGCATCGACAATTTTCCGCGCTTCGGCGCCGTCGACCACGCCATCCTGTCGCAGACCACGCTTACGTTTGGCATTTTTGTGGCTGAGCAGGTGTCCGCGGTAGGCGGAGCGGTGCTTGGCCTTGCCGGAGGCGGTTACGCGGAACCGCCGCTTCATTCCCTTGTGTGTTTTCTGCTTTGGCATGGACGATCCTTTGGACGCTGTGGTGGAACAGAGACGTCTTCAGAAGGCGGCGAGTTCCACTGACGTTCACCGCGACACCTGTGGGGTGACGGGGGAACAAAAAGGGCCTGTGTTGATGATTTGAAACAAACTGCGTGTTTTGCAGCGGATATCGAAGCTCCGGAAGACCGGAAAGTTCGCGTCACCGCCGCAGGCGAACCGGGCAGTATAGAAGGAGATCTGCAGCTTTGTAAAGTTGCCAGCGCCCCCGTCCGCAAAATTTCCCGCGACTCCCACGAAAGACCGCTTTCCACCCGGACTCAGACGCAAATCAGCCTGTTGTCGGACTTACAGGGCTCGCGGGTTGAGTCTTTTTCGGGCGATCCCCGGGGTTTCTCAGATGGCGGATGCAGACATCCCCCCACACACAGCAAACGCCCGGCAACAAACATCCTGCGGCAAAATGCTTTCACAGGGAAACCGCTTTGCCATTCCCCGTCTGTTCAGAAATTCGCATGTTTCCGACGTTTGCAGACCACTGCCGTTCTCTTAAAGTGGGGGGCGTCATTAAAGCGTCAGTCCTCGGGGACATTCCGGCATGTCGACAGCAGATTCACCAGCAGCCGCACTTTCCGCCAAACGACGGCCAGCCATTCTGCAGGCAGAAGTCCTCTGGCCCGTGCTTGTCGTTTGCGGACTGTGGCTGGGAATGAGTCTGGGCACAAATGCTTACCTCGCATGGGTTGAAACCGAATACGAGCGGCTGTTTGCTGAGAATCTGCGTTCACTGAAGCGGGCAGCGGAGCTGGACGCGGAAGTCTGGGGAGTCTATGCGGCAATCAGGTCTCCGGTCACAGACGGCGCGGCTCTGAGCAGTCGCGTGCAGGGCCTGCGGACGCGTTTGCAGGCGTTGCCATCCGAGTCAGGCGGAGCTTCATCCGGCCTGAGGTCCGACCTGCCGCTGAGGTCAGCGACGCTGGAGTTTGTCAATTTGCTTGAGTCTGTGCGAGGCGCGGGGGCAGGGGCCGCAGACGCATTTTTTCCTGCGGGAAGTAGCTCAGAACAGCGTCTGCTGGGACTGGCGACCGGCGTTTCGGAATCTGCCTCGCGGCTGCGGATGGCGCACGCGGAGTGGATTGAAGGTCGTCGCCAGATGCTGGCGGATCTGCATTTCCGGGTCGTGCTCCTGCGGTCCCTCATTCTGCTTCTGGGCCTGCCGATCGGCATTTTGCTGGGCTGGCGTGTGGCCCGTCGGCTGCAAAGCACGGCGACTCGAATTGCGGTGACGCTCAACGAGACCGCGATCGCCGACGACTCTTCCGGCATGACCGTACAGATCACTCGGGACAGCAGTTTTGAGGATGTGCATCGTCAGGCGGAGCGGGTGGTTGAGCGGGTGCGGAGTGTGGTTTGTGAGCTGCAGGCGGCGCGGCGTGAGGTGATTCAGTCGGAGCGGCTGGCAGCGGTGGGCGAGCTGGCCGCCGGGGTGGCTCACGAACTGCGCAATCCGCTGACCTCAGTCAAGCTGCTGCTGCAGCACGCAGCGCGTCAGCCGGCCGACTATCGGATCAGCGAGCAGAAGCTGCACCTGATTCTGGAGGAGATCCGGCGGATGGAGAGCACCATTCAGGGGCTCCTCGATTTTGCCCGCCGCCCTGCTCTCAAACGTCACCATCATGATCTCCGCGAAACGCTGCAGCGGAGCCTTAATCTGGTGGAAGGGCGGATGCAGCAAAGTCAGGTCGAACTGCAGTGGGCCTCAGTTCCCGGCGCCCTCTGGGTCATGGGCGACTCTGAACTGCTCAGCCAGGTCTTTGTGAATTTGTTTCTGAACGCGATTGAGGCGATGCCCGGCGGTGGTCAGCTCAGCGTTTCAACCCTTGTCCTGCGAAATTTTCAGCGAGTTCGGCTGATGGTGATGGACACCGGCAGTGGTTTCCCCGCCGAAGTGCTCACGCGGCTCTTTGAGCCATTCTCGACCACCAAGGAACGGGGTACGGGCCTGGGACTTGCAATCTGCCGCCGCATAGTGCTGGAGCACGGCGGGCAGATCCAGGCTGGAAATCGTCCGGGGGGTGGAGCGGTGGTGAGCGTGGAGCTGCCACTGGAGCCAGCATCAACCGAGTGCGTCACGCTGCCGGCTGCCACGGAATCGGACCTGTGGCCAGCCACTGATCGCTCGAACGCAGCAGCGGCACCAGCCCTCTGAAGTCATTCTTCCCAATCCTTCCTCAGCACAGAATCTGTTTCATGGAAAAGCTCCTCGTCGTTGATGATGAACTGCACATCCGCACTACGATCCAGTCGGTGCTGGAATCACCCGGACTGCAGGTATTTTCCGCAGCAAACGGAACTGAGGCGCTGCAGCTGATGGAGCGGGAATCACCGCAAATCGCCCTGCTTGACATTCGTCTGGGGACTCAGTCGGGAATCGACCTGTATTCTGAGCTGCGGCGTGTGAATCCGCGGTTGCTCGTAATCTTCATCACAGGTCACGGTACGGCTGACACAGCCATCGAGACCATGAAGATTGGTGCTCTTGAGTATCTCGTTAAGCCACTGGATCTCGACGTGCTGTCAGCGGCCGTGGAGCAGGCGCGACAGATTTGCAGACAGATGTACGCTCCGGCTGCCATCAATTCCCCTCCAGGCCCCGATGTGGGTTCAGATCGGCTCATCGGCAGCGGCTCAGCAATGCAGTCAATCTGCAAGCAGATTGGCCGGATCGCCTTACAGGACGTCAATGTGCTGCTGCTGGGTGAAAACGGCACAGGCCGTGAGTTGATTGCGCGGGCCATTTATCAGCACAGCCGACGATCCCAGAGCCCCTTCCTCTGCTGCAACTGCGCTGCCATCCCTGAAGCACTGCTTGAGAGCGAGCTCTTCGGCCATGAGAAGGGGGCGTTTCCAGGTGCGGAGCATCGGCGTCTGGGCAAATTCGAGCAGGCTCACCACGGAACACTCTTTCTGGAAGGTATCAGTGAACTGCCGGCTGCCATTCAGGCCCGCATCCTGCGCCTGCTGCAGGACGGCCAGTTTCAGCGACTGGGGGGTACAGAGATTCTGTCTTCCGATGTTCGCATCATTGCAGCCGCGTCTCCCGGAATTGACACCGCTGTTGCCGAAGGACGTTTGCGGAGTGATCTGTACTATCGACTGCGGGATGTAACCATCCAGGTACCACCGCTTCGGGAACGCAGCGATGACATTCCGGAACTGGCCCACTACCTGATGTTCCGTTTCAATCAGCAGCTGAGTACCTGCGTGACCTCAATTTCCCCCGAAGCGCTGGAAAAACTTCAGGCTCATCGCTGGCCGGGCAATATCCGTGAACTGCAAAGCGTGCTGCGGGAGGCGCTCGTGCTGTCCACAGGACCGACGCTGCTTCCCGAATTCCTGCCGCTCGAACAACGCAGTGATGTGGCTGACGAGCCATTTCCGGCGGGCACCGCACCACCGCCACCGGGAGTCGATGCGTGGCAGGAACTGGGACGCTTTGCCGAACAGGTGCTGCGGGAGGCCGAGGGGGACGGCTACCGAACAATCATTCAGAAATTCGATCGTCTGGTGATTCTCCAGGCCATGGATCTGGCGGGCAATATGCAGTCAAGGGCCGCAGATCTGCTGGGGTTGAGTCGCCCCACGCTGCGCACAAAACTCCGCGGAATTCTCAGCGCCATCGAGCAGGAAAAACTGACCGGCAGACCCAAACCCGCCGGATCCTGAACTGTCGCGGCAGACTGACTGCAGCATGGCTGAAACGCGCGGATTCGGACGAATTCACCAACCGGTCGAGGCCCGCTGTCCAGTGGTGCTGGTACAGAACACGGGTAAACGCTTATATTGCGGGCGTGACGCACTTCCGTGTTCAAGATCCCGAGCCTGTTTTTGGAGCATCCTCTGATGTCGCAGAATCCATTTGAGGTATCCGGAATTCCCGGAGACCTCGCCGAACTGAGTGAACGATCTGATGGTGAGATCCTGGCAGGCAGGGGAACACGACTGGCAGGAGCAATCATCGATGGGATCATCGTTGCGTGCATTGTGATGCCCATCCAGTTGCTGTCGGGAGCACAGCAAATGGCGATGGCAGGTCAGACACCACCGGTCATGCTGGAACTGCTCGTCACCTTCGCCGGAGTCGCTATTCAGTTGCTGGTCAACGGCTGGATGCTCTACAGCCGCGGGCAGAGCGTTGGCAAGCGTTTGCTGGGCATTCAGATTGTGGATGCACGGGACCATGGTCTTTTGCCGTTTCCGCGAGTGTTCCTCATCCGCACACTCTGGCTGTTGCCTCTGAGCTTCATTTCCATGCTCCTGCCGAGCGAAGGGAAAATATTGGTCAGCGGAATCATCGGGCTGTTGTCTCTGGTGGACTCACTGATGATTTTCGGAGCGGAACAGCGGTGTCTGCATGACCGTCTGGCGGGCTCCAAAGTTGTCACCTACAAAGAGGGTCGCAGCCGAACGGCGACTTGAGTGCCGGTTCAGTTTCCGCTGCGTTTCCATGCCGGCATGAGCAGTGCCGGATCGTCCAGATTACCTCCGGAAATCAGTGCCACGACCCGGCGTCCGGCAAATACGCCGCTGTGCTGTCTCAGCACAGCCAGCGGCACGACTCCGGAAGGCTCCGCAATCAGCCGACAGCAGGCTGCAAGGTCAGCCACGCAGCAGCGGATGAGTTCTTCGCTGGCACAGAGGATATCATCGACCAGTGCGTGAATAATGGGAAAGGTCAGTGACCCGAGAGGGGTTCGCAGACCGTCGGCGATCGAATCCGTGCGGATGGCCGGCTCAATCCGGCCGGACTTCAGACTGCGTTGAGCATCGTCCGCCCATTCCGGCTCGGCCCCGATCACTCGCAGGGTCGGGCAGAGATTGCGGATGGTGATGAGCGTGCCTGCGAGCAGTCCGCCACCGCCGACGGGGACGATCAGGGTATCGAAATCGGAGAGTTGCTCGAGGAGTTCGAGAGCTGCGGTACCCTGGCCGGCAATCACGCTGGGGTCGTTGAAGGGATGAATCAGCGTCGCGCCAGTGCGGGCCTGAACATCGGCCGCTGCCTGTTCGCGAGCGGCTGCTGTGGGCTGACAAAGGATTGGTTCAATACCAAGACTGCGAACAGCTGAGAGCTTAACCGCCGCGGAATTGGTGGGCATCACGATGTGGGCTGGAACACCGCGGCCGAGTGCTGCGCGAGCGAGCGCGGCGGCATGGTTTCCGGAGGAGTGGGTCACCACTCCGCGGGCCGCGGCCGATTCTGGCAGGCTGAGCACTGCATTTGCGGCCCCGCGCGCCTTGAAAGCCGAGCCCAGCTGCAGGTTTTCGCATTTCAACCACAGCTGTCCGGCTGAACAGTCCGGGAAGTAATCGACTGCGACAACGGGCGTTTGTCGAACAACGGGGCTGAGAGTCGCAGCCGCGGCCAGCACGTCCGGGAGACTGACGGCGAACGAGGAGGCCGAAGCGGCGTGCATGGGCGGCTCCGAAATTCGCCTGGGGAACGGTGTTGTTAGTCCAGCTCAAACCGCGGTGCGGTGAAATCATCCGGACTGCCGGCGGAATCGGCGGTGGAGCGGGTGCGGGGGGGGTCCTGGGGAA
>JBEAUF010000419.1:0-2901 GCA_041161565.1 Planctomycetota bacterium
CCCACATACCGCCGATACCGCGGAATTCGCTGCGTTTCTCTGTGTAACTCTGTGTCCTCTGTGGTAACAGCACCCACCAGCACCACAGAGATCACCGCGCCGCGTTCCCGGCCGTTCGGAACTCCTCCAGCGGATACTCCGGGAGCGGCACAGTCTGCGCCTGCTCGGCCAGCTCCTGCAGGCGCAGCCAGCCGCGAGTCACCAGCTGAGTGCGCTGACGCACGAACTCGGCATCAAACAGCCGCCGATCGAAATCCCCTTCCACCACCACCGGCGGAAAATCGGGCGACTCAATGAACTGTGCGTTCACCGGATTGCACCGCAAATGCCGCTCAGGCGCCGCCAGCAAATGCCGCGACGGCAGCTCACCAATCACAAACCGCAGATACAGGTCGCTCTCCCGGATCGACTCCACCTCCTGACCGCAGACGTCGCAGAGGTAACCTTGTTCGCAGCGAGCCATTGTGAAAAGTCCGATGTTGCGGGTTTGGACGTTTTCGGAAGCATAAACCAGGGAATACCCGGAGTGCAAATGTGCACGGTGGGTGGGGAATTCGACGAAAAGACGGGTAACTGCCCAGGGAGAACCGGGTGTAGCGATGCGGAAATGCACCACAATCAACGGTCTGCTGCGCGAACGCCACAGATCATCCCAACGCACCCAACCCCCAGAACACTCCCCCGAAATCTCCGATCCCTGTTTTTACTCCCAAAACGTTTTAAAGGGGCTTTAATTTACCATTGTTAGGTGGTTTACTTGATTTCACCCTGGTTTCGTTTTTCCTCAAACCCCCGCAGGTGCCACATGACCAAGAGATTTTGGGTGAAATCTTTTCTTTCAGGACTTGGCCTCTTCGGCCCCAAACGCCGTTCCTCCGTCTGGCAGAAACAAGCCCGCCAGACCCACGAACTGCAGACACTCGAATCCCGACTCCTGATGTCTTCCGTCAGCCTCAGCGCCGACCCTGCTGGTGCTCGCCGACAAACTTCCGATCCCGCTCCGTTCGGCACCACCACCAGCATTCGTGGACCACTGAGCATCCAGCGTGGTGCCGCCGCCTCCGCACAATTCACCCCGGCTGAAGACCTCTACGATGAAGGTGCCGGAGCAGTTTGGGGCGGACTCATGGATCCGCTCGGTGGCAACCGCTCATCGCTCATCCCACCCGCTTCCACAACCGGGGGTTTTAATCCCAACGGTCCGGAGAGCGATCCCGGCGAGGACTTCGGTGGCGGTTCCGGCGATGGTTTTGTGGTCTGCGGCAGCGGGATAGACGGCAGCGTCACGGGCGGCGGAGATATCGGTGGCGGCAGTACGGGAGGCAGCAGCGTTGGTGGCGGCACCATCGGCAATCTCCCACAGGAAGAACTTGAACTCCTCCCCTTCGACGTCGAAGCACTCGAAGGCCCCTACAGCCTCGCCAAACTTGATAGCGCGGAAGTCATCATCAGACGCGTCGGTCTGTCACCGCAGCGATCCGTCAGCGCCCGCTTCCGCATCTCCGGAACTGCCGTGCACCAAACCGACTATCGGCTCAGCCACGACGAACGCCCCATCAATCCCTCGCGTGAAGGCCACGACCTCTATGCCACCGTCACTCTGCTCGCCGGCGTTGAACAGGCGATCATTCGCCTGACAACAATGATGGACGCCGACTGGGAACACCGGGAAAGAGTCCATCTGGAACTGGTCCCGGCCATCGATGGCAGCTCAAGGCCAAGCGTTAAAGCGAAGGCCGAAATCATCATCGACGACGCGACAGCTGACCTGCAGATAACCTCGATGCACTCCGGCGGCAATTTCATTCAAAGCCCCACAGAAGACCTCCCAGGCAGCATGCTCAGAGTCAACAACGACTATGACAATGGCCGCGAGATTCCCGATCACGTCTGGTATGCACAGCCGGGTCGAGCGTTCATGAACGGCGAAAACGATGTCATGAGACTGAAACTCACCTCGCATCTCAACCGCAAACATGACTTCGTCTTCGATGATGACCCACAGTGGTTCCAGTTGCAGTATGACACCACAGCCCTCCGCATCTACAAACGCCCCACCCCCAGTGACACCGCCGGCTGGGTGCTGATCAGCCCCGAAACACGCCTCTACCTCAACGACGGCCGGTCGTGGGAATTCGCCGTTGAAGGACTCACAGCCGCTCACGGCCAGATCAGCGCTCGCTGGCGCGGCGCAACCATGACCTACCCCGCGCCGGCATTTGATCAGGTCACCGCTACCACCTGGGATGTCGACCTCGACGTCGACAGCGATAACACCAACGGCCTCATGGCTCCCGACCGATCGAATTGGGAGGAATACATCGAAGACCACACGCACGGCATCGGCAAACTGCTGTTCGTGCCCCAGGGACTGCCCGGTCCGAACCAAAAACCCACACTCACGACCGCCGCCTTCTCCATCGCACCCCACGTCTACGAACGCGGAGCACGTTTTGACTTCCCCGGACCCCAGGGCGACTCCGGCTTCATTCAGCTCTGGTCCCAACCCGCCGATATCCCAGGTGGACTCATCAAAAAACCGGTCGAAAACGGCGGCCACCTGATTACCTCAGGATACACCTACTCCGACAACCAGCTCAAATCCTTTAAAGGCCTCTGGATTGAACCCGTCGTAGCCCAACGCGCACACAACACTCTCGAAGGCGTCGAACGTCGCCGACCGGACGACAGAATTCGCATGACCGCCACCGTTCGCACCGCACCAGATCTCCCCTGGATGCCACTCGCCACCGACGAAGTCCGCTACATCGTCAATGAAACCACCGATACGTTCTATCCCAACCTCCAGTTCGACCGACCACGCTACTGGGACCGCAACGACATCATGTCCGGCGTTGTTCTTAGAGATGCCCTGATCTCAGAAGCAGTGTATGACGTCGA
>JBEAUF010000444.1:0-5182 GCA_041161565.1 Planctomycetota bacterium
AGAAGAGCCCTGCGGTGGGGCCGCCGGTGATCGCCGTGCCCGAGAGGTCCGAGGTCGTGAACAGGCCGACGCAGAGCGTACCGAAGATCCCGTGCACAAGGTGTACGGAAATCGCACCCACTGGATCGTCGATCTTCAGGCGGTCGATCAGCAGCACCGAGAACACCACTGTCACACCAGCAATCGCTCCAATAATGGCGGAGCAAAGCGGATTCGTGAAATAAGCAGCCGCCGTGATCGATACCAACCCGGCAAGGCAGCCGTTAAGCGTCATCCCGATGTCCGGCTTGCCGAGGAAAATCCAACTGGTTGCTGTGGCTGTCAATGTGGCCAGGGCAGCAGCAATGTTGGTGTTCACGGCCGTCATGGTGGCACCAGCACCGCCGTCCGCTGCGATCGTCATCGTGCTGCCGGGGTTGAAGCCGAACCAGCCAAACCACAGCACCAGACAGCCTATAAAGGCTGCCATCATGCTGTGTCCGGGGATCGCGTTCACTCGACCGTCCTTAGTGAATTTGCCGATTCGCGGTCCAAGAATGATGGCGCCGGTCAGAGCAGCCCAGCCACCAACGGAATGCACCACCGTGCAGCCAGCGAAGTCCCAGAAGTTCCAGACTGAAGCAAGGTAACCGTAACCCCAGACCCAGTGCCCGGCCACCGGATAGATGAAGACGGCGAGAATGAAGGAGAAGAGAATAAACGACAGGTACTTAATTCGTTCAGCCACTGCCCCGGAGACAATCGTCGCTGCAGTACCAGCGAACACCAGCTGGAAGAAAAACTTTGCCATCAGAGGCACAGTAGCCCAGGCAATCGATGAGTAAACGCCTTCGTAGCCCAGAGTTGCCTGGCTCGGGCTGTTATCAGCTCCGGAGACCATGAATGAGCCCGAGAATCCAATGAATTTCCCGTCGCCGAACATCATGTCCCAGCCAACCACCCAGAACCCAAGGGAACAAACGGCGAACACCACAAAGTTTTTCGAGAGAATGTTGACGCAGTTCTTGGACCGACAAAACCCGGATTCGACGCAGCCGAACCCAAGATTCATGAAGAACACCAGCATCCCGCAGACCATCACCCACACCGTATCAACGCTGACCGCCAGTCTGGCCAGTGTGTCTTCCACGGAAGGCGGCGCCGGGGTCGCCGCAGCCTCTTCTGCTGGTGCGGCTACCGACGTCTCCTCAGCCACCGGAGTCTCCTGGGCAATGCCCACCTGAGCCCCAAAAAACACTGTTCCCACTGCAACCAGCAAAACTGCAAACGCAGCCCGCCAGCGAATCGCTGTACTTCCCACCATCGCCCCTATCTCCTGTGTCGATTCCGTAAATAGACGTTTGTTGTTCTGAAGGATTGCTCGCTTGATTGGCATTTGTGCCTAAAATATGTGCTTGTCTTCCCGATAGCACGACACTGCCAACCCGACGGTGCACGGCCTGAGTGCCGTCACACTTCCAGACAATCACCGCAGCAGTGCCACTTCCGTCTGAGGCGGACTGCAAATGACTGCCTGATCCTGAAGCAATCGCAATGCAACAAGTGTGCCCGGATTTCTGAAATGTCTTTGTGGTTGATTCGTAAGTTCATTGATGGTATGTGTTTACGTAGAAAATCTCAGAGTCTGCCAGCGGCAATTCCTGTGCTGGAAAAAAGTACAGCCTAAAAATAAGGCTTTGTTTGTTGGTGGATGCTCTTAAATTGTGCAGTATTCCGATTGGGCATCGCTGCGGGACCTCGCGGAATCTCAGGCTCAATTCCCAATTCCCATTCGCTTTTTCCCGTTTTGCGCCGCAGAATTCAGCCATTTGAGTGCTTGGATTTCCCCGGCGAGGAGCGAGTTGCCATGCAGCGGTTGTCCCTTCGATTGCAGTTTGCTTTTCGGGCGCGTGTGTCACTTGTTTTCTCTTTGCTGACCTCGCTCGCTGCCTGCTCCTGTGTCCCGAGCTGCCTGTGGGCTGCTGACGACCTGCGATACTCGGCCGCAGGAGACGGTTCGGCAAACCTGTTTCAGTTTCCGCCGGAGACACCGGAAGACCTCGTGGAGGCCGCGAGGATCGCGATCAATCTGGATCGTCCTTCCGACGCCCGTGGTTTTTTGCGGCAGCTGATCGAACGTGATCCTCAGGCCCCGGAAATGCTGGCACTTCGCAGGCGATTCGGGTTGTCGATGCTGATTGATTTCCGCCGCGATGCGCGACTGCAGCCCGAGGCGGGGCAGCTGCTGAAACAAATGCAGTCTGCCCTCCCACAGCTCTCAGCCGCAGACCTTTCTGAGCGTGCGGGTCTGCTGGGGACTGGGCTGGAGTCCGCCAGTGCGGCAGAATTTGATCTGATGGCCGCCGGATCCGCAGCGGTTCCTGTGCTGCTCTCTCTCGATCGCGCATCCCAGGCCGGTCGGGCTGCGGCGGACATACTCGAATCCCTTGCCCCTGCCTGGCGACATGATCTTGCAGCCCTGCTCCCGAATTCCGATCAGCAGACTCGTCTGCGCATCTATGAGCTGCTGGCCGGTTCTGCGGCATACGACCTTCAGGAAATCCTGCTGCGGCAGAGATTCACAGCCACTGACCCAGTGGAGGTGGCGGCCGCGGATGCCGTCCTGCAACGTCTCTCTCGCGGGGCTGAAGTTCCTCAGACTGCAGATGCAGCTGCTGCGTCGTTACTCAGAAGTGCCTCAGAACTGCTGGCCGATTCCAGCATAAGAACTTTTGCTCCCGACCCTGCTGCAGTTGCGGTGGGACAGCCAGCTGAAGAACCGCCGCCGCTGAAGCGTGCCGGCCTGCTGATCGAACACGCCCTGGCAATTCAGCCGACCAATGCTCAGGGGCTGCTGCTGAAGGACGTTGTGGCTGCTGCCGCAACCGCGGCATCTGTTGCTCCCGCGGAAAGCTCGGCTGGCGAGGCCACGAAGCAAAACATCGCGGTGCTGCGAGCAGCTCTTGATCTCGGCCAGGCCTCAGCCGCAATCAATCTGCTTAAATCAATGGATCCTGCCGCGCTCGCCGCAGCGGGTGTCGAATCTTCGGCAGCTGCCGTGCTGCGGCAGGCCAACTCCAGCCCTGACGCCCGGGTGAGGACGCTCGCAGCGGAACTGGCCGTACGTTCGGGACTTGAGAATCGCGTTTCAGCGACCGCCGTCCGCCGTCAGATCCGGATTGCTTCCGGTCGTATTCCGCGTCCGGAGGCTGTGGTGATCATGGCCGATGGGCAGGCCCGCCTGCTGTACAGCCAGCTGCTTGAGGATCTTGGGTTCCGTGCGGAACCTGCGGGTACCGGTCCGGAAGGCTTTCAGCTTGCAGCCTCTCAACTGCAATGCGAGTTTGTGGTGTTGTCGCTGCAGCCCTCACGCTGGTCTGCTGCCATGACGCTTGCGAATCTTCGTGCGGATTTACGCACTCGCCTCGCAACTGTAATACTCGTCGGCCCTCCTGCGGCACGACGGCAAGCGGAATCGCTGGTTGAAACCTACGGGAATGCGGTGTTCCTCGAGGAGCCGGTTGGTGCGATGACTTTCGCATCCCGGCTGCAGAAACTCCGACTTCCTCCACCGGTGATCTCCGCAGAAGAGCGGCTGGCGCTACAGGAGCGGGTAGACTCGCTCCTGGCCGGGCGCTGACGAAGCCCGGTTGCTGTGCCGGGGGGAGATTGCCTTGAAGCTCCCTCCATCACCGCAAACAGCGGGAATGGCGTGTGGGGATGTCAATCCCCCGGTAACGGTGCGTGCCCGCCTGGCCAGCGTCGCAACGGGAGCGTACCGGAGCACAACCGGCCAATTGACATCGATCGCACGCCTTGCATGATCGGGTCGAGGCGTTTCAACGGCGAGCGAGTCCTCAAAAGCATGGGAAACACCAGCATGCCAATGCCATTAGGCTGTCGCCCTGCGGCTCATTCGCGTCGATTCAGCGTGACCCCGGATACCGAAAGGTAAGGCCGGCGGGCCGGGCGCGCCGCGGGGCGTCAGAGCAGGCTTTTGTCGAGCACCGCGCGGGCCGCTGCGAAGTAATCTCTCCACTCAATTTCCGGACGACCATCCCGCAGACAGTCACGAACTTTTTGCAGCGTATTGCGAGCCATGTGTGGGCAGCGGTTGCATGCGCAGGTCTGCCCACTGGAGCTCATAATTCCGGGAACAGGGATGTAGGTATGCCACGGTGCGGTCTTCTGAAGCGGATGAATCATCGTGGCTTCGGTCGCCACGAGGAAGGTTGTGGGTGTTTTTTCCTGCTGCACATGTTGGCGCATGCGTTCAGTGCCACCGATGACGTCGGCAAGTTCGAGGATGTTCTGTGGGCATTCGGGATGTGCAAGCACTCTGCTGCCTGGATTGCTGCGGCGGATGCGGATCAGATCCTGAATACTGAAAACTTCGTGGACCATGCAGGAGCCTGGCCAGAGAATCATGCGGCGGCCGGTGACCTCCTGCAGGTAGCGTCCAAGGTGCTGGTCCGGCACGAACAGGATTTCGACGTCTGTCGGGACGCGGTCGATGATCTCGCGTGCATTGCCGCTCGTCACAATCCAGTCGCAGAGACTCTTGACCGCGGCGGATGTGTTGATGTAGGCGACTGTTTGGAACTTCCGTCCCTGTTCACGAAGTTGCTCCTGAAACGCCTGCAGCTGATTCGGCGGACAGCTATCGGCCAGTGAGCATCCCGCCAGCATGTCCGGGATGAGTACTCGCTTCTGAGGATTCATGATCTTTGCAGATTCGCCCATAAAGTGGACGCCGGCGAAGACGATGGTGGAGTTGGTAACGCGGGTGGCGTCGCGGGCCAGTTTCAGGCTGTCGCCGGTGAAATCCGCGATATCCTGAATCTCACCATCCACGTAAAAGTGGGCCAGGATGGCCGCGTCCCGCTCGCGCTTCAGCGACTCAATTTCATCCATCAGGTCCAGAGGATCTTCGGCGGGGGCAGGAGTTTCTGTCAGCTGGGCAAGACTCATAGCGGGGCTTTCCGGAGACATCAGGAGGACGTTTGTTCGGGGATTCTAACGAAAAATCGCGGTTGGCAGATTCAGAAAAAACGATGGGATTTGGCACTCCGCAGAAAATTGGGGGCAATTCCTGCTGGTGAGCAGGCGTGAATGGCGAAATCTGCGGCTTTCGGCAGAGCTGTCGGCAGTCCCGATTCAGCGGAACTCCGGTTCGGAATTCGGAACCCCGCTTTCCCAAGGT
>JBEAUF010000183.1:0-6120 GCA_041161565.1 Planctomycetota bacterium
GTGCGCACCAGGGTGCGAATCGCAACCGGGGGCTTCCGCCCACCCGCTCATCATCTCGGCAAACGCGATACCAAACACGCATGAGCCGCCTGGCGGCAGCCTGCGGGTAAAGTGCCCTGCGACGCGACGCTGACGCCGCGCGCACCAGGGTGCGAAATCGCAACCGGGGGCTTCCGCCCGCCCGCTCATAATTTCGGCAAACGCGATGGCGACGTGTTGAGCCGCCGGGCGGGAGCCCGCGGGTAAAGAGCGCTGGCACCGCGCTGCTGCCGCTGCGGGCAGGGGTGCGCACGAGGGTGCGAAATCGCAACCGGGGGCTTCCGCCCGCCCGCTCAGAAGCGTGGCAAACGTGATGACAAGAGCACTGAGCCGCAGGGCGGCAGCCTGCGGGTAAAGATCCCTGGCAACGCGCTGCTGACGCCGCGGGCCGGGGTGCGCACCAAGGTGCGAAATCGCCACCGGGGGCTTCCGCCCGTCCGCTCATCATCTCGGCAAACGCGATGGCGACGTGTTGAGCCGCCGGGCGGGAGCCCGCGGGTAAAGATCGCTGGCAACGCGCTGCTGACGCCGCGGGCCGGGGTGCGCACCAGGGTGCGAAATCGCCACCGGGGGCTTCCGCCCGTCCGCTCATAATTTCGGCAAACGCGCTGGCGACGCGTTGCGGCGGCGGGCGGGCGCCCGCGGGTAAAGACCGCGGGCCACGCGCTGCTGACGCCGCGGGGCCGGGGTGCGCACCAAGGTGCGAAATCGCAACCGGGGGCTTCCGCCCGTCCGCTCAGTGGCGGGCAGTGGCGGGCACCAGGGAGCCAAAACACAACCGGGAGCTTCCGCCGCGCATGAGCCGCCGGGCGGGAGCCCGCGGGTAAAGAGCGCTGGCACCGCGCTGCTGCCGCTGCGGGCAGGGGTGCGCACCAGGGTGCGAAATCGCAACCGGGGGCTTCCGCCCGTCCGCTCAGGGGTTGTCAGTGCGGGCACCAGGGTGCCAAAACACAGTCGGCGGTTTGGCAGGTTTCTCAGCCCGTCCCGAAAATCTCTGTCACCGGGCGGCCTTTGGCCAGTGGGAGTGGGCGGTTGAGGTTGTCGTGGACTTCGAGGTTATGGTCGATGCCGAGTGCGTAGTAGAGGGTGGCGGCGAGGTCGCCGATGGAGACGGGGTCGCGGTCGGGGACGGCACCGTATTTGTCGGAGGCACCGTAGACTGCGCCGCCCTGAGTTCCACCGCCGGCCATCAGGGCGGTGTAGCATTTGGGCCAGTGATCGCGGCTGATGCTGCCGTTGATTTTGGGTGTGCGACCGAATTCGCCCATCCAGAGTACGAGGGTGTCGTCCAGCAGGCCTCGGTCGCTGAGGTCATTCAGCAGTACCGGGAGGGTGTGGTCGGTCATGGGCAGATGCCATTCCGGCAAAATCTCGTACATCCGTGTGTTGTCAAAGCCATGGGTATCCCAGCCGCCATCTGTTTTGCTGCGGCCACCGATGCTGGCGGCGAAATACACCGTCACAAATTTCACGCCATGTTCCACCAGTCTTCGTGCGAGCAGGCAGCTTTGACCGTAGGTGGTGCGGCCATAGGCCTCCCGAAGCTGCTCGGGTTCCGCCGACAGGTCAAAGGCTTTGCGAACTTCCGGAGAATTGAGCATTTCGAGGGCCCGGCCATAGAAGGCGTTGAGTCCCTGAGCTGCTGTGGACTGATCGAGTTCGCGTGACTGACGATTGATGATTTCCTGCAGACCGCGGCGGCTGCTGAGCCTGCCCAGCGAGACATCTCCGGGCAGGCTCAGTTGTGTCAGCCGGAAGTCCGGGGCATTGGGGTCATCGCGAAAGAACAGGGGATCATGTCGGCGTCCGAGGAAGCTGGCACGTTGTCCCGGTGTGACGGAGCCGTCTGAGATTTGCCAGGGGAAGGAGACGCTGGTTGGCAAACCTGTGGCGGCCGGGGCCATGGCGTCCACGACGGATCCGTAGCCCGGGAACAGATCGAGCGATTCGCGGAGTCGCTGGTCATCAATTGGCGGCTCGACTCCGGTGAGCGCCGTGTAGCCGGCGGAATTGTGGTTGTTCATGGTGTGGTGCACCGTGCGAATCTGGGCGATGCGGTGGAGCACCTTTGCGGTTTCAGGCAGATGTTCACAGACATGCAGACCTGGTACCGATGAGGAGACGGGGCTGAACAGAGACCGGTAGCCATCGGGGGCGTTGGGTTTCATATCGAACGTGTCGACATGGCTGGGGCCGCCCCATTGGAACAGGAAGATCACGGATTTCGCGCGTCCGGAAGGACTGGAGCCGGCAGGTTGCCGAATCTGCTGCTGGCGGGCCTGCAGGAGTTTTGGCAGTGTGAGTCCCAGCAGCCCTGCGCCGCCGATCTGCAGCAGCGGGCGTCTGGAACAGCGGTGTTGGGCGGCGGCGGGCATGGGAGTTACTGTTTGAGGAGGAATTCGTGGGAATTGAGTACGGCCCAGGTGATGTCTTCGAGGGCCTGGCGGCGAGACGGTGATCGCTGCAGATATTCGAGCATCGAGGTTTGTTCGTCGGCCGAAGGTGATCTTGCGAGGGCAGCCCACCAGAGGTTGTCAAGAAAATTCGTATCCGAATCCGGGGCATTCAGGGCGTTGTCGATGAGATTCCGGGGTTGTTTGAGCAATCCGGCAAGGACTTCGCCGCCGACCAGTTCCATGGTTTGTGCGAGGGTGGTTTCGGCGGAGCGTTCGCATTCGCAGGTGAGCAGTCGGCCGGGTTTACCGAAGAGTGCGAGGAAGCGGTCTCCGGCTTCGGGGCGACTGTAGCGGTGCCCACCGGTGCGGACGCCGGACATTTCCACGGCGAGCGGGCCCGGGGGCAGACCGCTGAAACGCACGGGTGTTTCGAGGACGAGGCTGAAGGCATCGAGCAGTTGTTCGGCGGTGAGCCGGCGCGGGGTGGCGTGAGAAAACTGGAGCTGATCATCGCGGTTGCTGTCGTTGGTTTCCGAGGCCAGCTGCCAGGTACGGGAATTGAGAATCAGCCGCATCAGCGGTTTGGCTCGCAGCCCGCCGCGGATGAATTCCTGAGTCAGTGTTTGCAGCAGTTCTGGGTTGGCGGGCGGGTTGGTGGCACGGAAGTCATCGATGGGGTCAACGATGCCCTGGCCGAAGAGCTGGAACCAGATGCGATTGGCCTGGGTGGCTGCGAAGCGGGAGTTATCGGGGCGTCGGAGCCATTCGGCGAGCTGCTGCAGGCGGTCTGCCTCGGGATCGGGCGCGATGGCTGGTGCGGAGACCGGTATGGCGGCGCTGGAGGTGAAGATACCGCCGACATCCTGGAGGAAGCGGAGTGGGGCCGGCTTGCCGGTGGCCGGGTTGAGCATTTCGCCGGTGCGTTTCTGGAACACGATCTGTTCGCCGTCGAATTCGTGTTTGTCGTTGATGTCGCGGCGGCGGTTTTCGAGGACTTTGTAGTCGATGCGGGCGAAGAAGGCGGACCAGCCGTAGTAGTCGTCCTGGGTCCAGCGATCGAAGGGGTGGTTATGGCAGCGAGCGCACTGCAGACGCACACCCAGAAACACCTGGGCGGCGGCTTCAGCGCGTTCTTCCGGCGTCCTCAGGGCACGGTGGAAATTGGCCGGCGGTTCACTGTAGGTGCTGCCGAGGCCCGCCACGATATCCGCAGCGAATTCGTGCAGCGGTCGATCCTCCGTCACACACACGCGGATCCAGTGGGAAAATACTTCGACGCCCTTGGCATCCAGCGTCTTGTCCTCGACTCGGAGCAGATCCGACCAGCGGAGTGTCTGGAAGTCGACGTAGCCTGGCGAATCCAGCAGTTCGTCAATCAATCGGCTGCGTTTGTCCGGCGCTGATGACTGGATGAAGCTGCGAGCCTGTTCGGCGGTGGGCAGTCTGCCTGTGACATCCAGATACAACCGCCGCACGAACACCGCGTCGCTGCAGAGCGGAGCAGGATTGATCTGCAGCTGTCGCAGGCGGTGGAAGACTTTTTCATCAAGGACATTGGCGGGTTCGGGAGCTGTGAAGCGAAAGTCCGGCTGAGCGGGAACGCAGGCGGCCATGACGGCAGACTGCTGGTGCAGGTAGCGAACGGTGATGGACGTCTGGCGAGCGGAGCGGGATTCGGGGAACTGCACTTCACCGCCCGGAGTGACAGTCACATCGGGGCTGGAGGATTCAAAGACGGCCAGTTCATTGATGCTGCGGCGGGTACCATCGGAGAATTCGGCGGTGGCTTCCAGCTGCACCGTACGCTGATTGTTGCTGAGGATGATTTCTGAGGGCGCGACGTGCAGTGCAGTCAGCCGGGGGGCGGATTCGGGATCGCCGGGCATCCCGGCTGCGATCCAGTCGTGCAGGATGCGGTATGCAGTGCTGTCTGCATGGAGTCTTCGTCCGCCTTCGTGGGGGACGAGTGCGAGTGGTTTCCGGAGCAGCAGGCTTTCGGCAGGCTGCAGCTGATTGATGCGGCGGGAGGCGAGGCTGCGGGTGAGCGTGATAAAGTCGGCACTCGGATCCTGACCGCGGAGCGACAGTTTGAAGCCACCTTTGCCGTACTGATTGCCATGGCAGGTACCAAGGCTGCAGCCGGATTTGGAAAGCACCGGCATCACCTCGTGACGGAAAGACGGCGGCGCGGGGAACGCGGTCGCCGATATTCCAACAAGGCAGGTGAACAGACTGAGCAGTCGAACGGCCGGATGCGCTGGCAATGGCGGGACCCCTGCGTCGCGGGTTTGCGAAAATCAGATGAGTTCCGGCGGCACCTGACCGCTCGGGACAAGATGTGTGGGGCGGCCGGACAGGTCGAGGATGGTGTCGTCGACTTTGAGGCCCAGCGACTGATAGACGATGGCGCAGAAGTCTTCGACGGAGACTGGTTTGGTTACTGGGTACTCGGCCTTGTCATTCGTGGCGCCGATCACCTGCCCGTGCCGGTAGCCGCCTCCGGCAATGAGAATGCTCTGGGCCTGCGGCCAGTGATCGCGGCCGGCGTTGGCATTGATTCGCGGGGTATGGCCGAATTCGCCGGCAACGATGACGAGTGTGTCATCAAGCATGCCGCGTTCAGCGAGGTCCTGAATCAGGACGCCAACGGCGCGGTCGTGGCGGGGAAGTTTGTCCCGGAGCGCCGGTTCGATGCTGCCGTGGTCATCGAAGTAGCCGGTATTCAGCGACACATACCGAACACCTGCCTCGATCAGCCGCCGAGCCAGCAGTGCCTGTTCGCCCCAGCCGGTGCCGTAACGCTCACGCAGCGGTGCTGGTTCTTCGGACACATCGAAGGCCTTGCGGACCCGACCGCTGAGCACGAGGTCCATCGCCTGAGCACCCACGGCGTCAACCTGCTGGAAGAGCCGATTGCTGTCGATGCGACGCTTCAGGCTGTCCAGCTGGTTGGAGAGCGACACGCGATCCATGAGACGCGTTTCAGACAGACCTTCGGTGAGTGAGAAGCTGGTGTGGTCGCCGGTAGGCAGCTGACCGGCTTCGTTTCCGTAACTGAAGTCGCCGTAGCGGAAGGGATTGTGGTTGACGCCCAGCCATGCAGCGCCGTGGAAGCCAAAGCCGCCGTCGTTCATGTTGACGCTGGGGAGTGATCCGGGCTGAGTGGGGCCCAGCAAATGAGACGCCACAGCGCCCATGGAAGGATACCGTGGACGTCGATCGGATCCGTTGGCACCCGTGCGGCCGGTGAGCATCCAGTGGGCGGCGGCCCAGTGATCGCCGTTGCCGTGTGAAAAGCTGCGGATCACGGTGCACTTGTCCATGACCTTCGCGTGTTCCGGGAGCAGTTCGCAGACGTCAAGACCGGGAAGGCTGGAGGCCACAGGGCGGAACGGGCCACGGTATTCAGCCGGTGCCTGGGGCTTCATGTCGTACATGTCCAGCTGCGATGGTCCGCCATGCATCCAGACAAGGATCACGGACTTTTTGGACCGGGCAGCAGGATGCACGTAGCCTCCCTGTTCGGCACGGAGCAGACCGGGCAGCGTCAGGCCAAAGGTGCTGAGCGAGCCAATCTGAAGCATGCGGCGACGAGACAGGCCGTCACAGAAACTGCGGCCGGAATCGGGTTGGCTGACGATGCGAAGCACGGGGATGGTCCTTTGCGTGGGGCAGGGGTGGGGAA
>JBEAUF010000188.1:0-6936 GCA_041161565.1 Planctomycetota bacterium
GGGCACTTTACCCGCAGGCTGCCGCCAGGCGGCTCATGCGCGGCGGAAGCTCCCGGTTGTGTTTTGGCACCGTGGTGTCCAACCCTGCCCGCGGCGTTGGCAGTGCGTTGCCAGGGCACTTTACCCGCAGGCTGCCGCCAGGCGGCTCATGCGCGGCGGAAGCTCCCGGTTGTGTTTTGGCACCGTGGTGCCCAACCCTGTCCGCGGCGTTGGCAGTGCGTAGCCAGGGTACTTTACCCGCAGGCTGCCGCCAGGCGGCTCAATGCGTGGCGGAAGCTCCCGGTTGTGTTTTGGCACCGTGGTGTCCAACCCTGTCCGCGGCGTTGGCAGTGCGTTGCGAGGGCACTTTACCCGCAGGCTGCCGCCAGGCGGCTCATGCGCGGCGGGAGCCCCCGGTTGTGTTTTGGCACCGTGGTGCCCAATCCTGTCCGCGGCGTTGGCAGTGCGTTGCCAGGGCACTTTACCCGCGGGCTGCCGCCCTGCGGCTCAACGCGTGTTTTCTTACTTCTTACTTCTCTCTCCTCTCTACTTCCTACCCTCTACTCTCTCGCGTAGCGGGCGGAAGGCCCGTCGTGGCGACTTCGATCAATCGATCTCAATCCCCCAATTTTTGTCAAATGATGGCAAAAAACCGCGCAACATCGCCGCTTTTCAAGCTGATTGTGAGTGCAGTTTGCGGGCGCGGCCGTGAATGGGTAGACTTTTTCCACACGGCGGCCCCGGTTTTTCCTGCTGCTGTTTCTGACCGTCGGACAGTTGTGTCGTGGATTGCTTCCGGGCTTTCCCATGGCAAACCCAGGCTTTCTCCGCCTGATCTCAACTGCCGCAGTTCAGTCAGCACCCAAAAACAAAATTCCCATGCTTTACGGCCGTTTTTCGGCCAGAGGACCACAAACAGCGGATAGGAAGGCCCACCCCATGGCGACTGTCACACTCAGTAATAACACCATAGCAATTCCACGCCCGCACATTCTGAATTACGCGATCAATGCAGCAGGCGCGGCGGTGATCTTCTGGATCCTGTTCTCGCTCAAGCAGGACCTGCAGTCTGCCGCCATGTATCTCCGTGATGTCCCAAGCGGTGATTCCGGCATCCGGATCAACTCGGAAACAATTCGATCCGACATTGCCCCACGAGCAGCCTTTGTGCTTGCCGCGATTGCTGCCTTCGTGTTCGCAGCCCGGCGTGGACTCGCCGCTCTCTTCCTGATCGGCTCATGGATCAAGGAAAAAGGCTTTGACAATTACGCAAACGCCCCTGGGCCTCTCGATGGGGCAATCAAAAGTGTCGGTGCCCTGTTCAACGAACGCAGAATGACCCAGGACCTCCCTGAAAAGCCCGGCTTTGTCGCCCGCTCCATTTTTGGCGACATCGCCTATTGGATCGCACCATCATCCGGTGCGCTGCTGACGCTTTTCGACAAGGCCTTCTGGCGAATTTTCAAGCTGACGCTCATCGTGGTCGTCCCAACATTCCTGCAGGCCGGGTGGCTCACAGAGCTGCTGGACAGATTCGATCTGCCTCAGGATCGCATCTCCACCGTCCAGTCCATCGAAGAATCCCTGCGCTGGCCGCTCCACTGGTCATTCCTCGCTGTCAGCATCGCGTTGATCGCCAGCCTCGGTCTCGCAATTCGCATTTCCCGAGGCAAACAATGCCAGGTAGCCGTTATGGAAGTCGTCACACGCGTCGTGGAATGCGAAGACCCCGATACTTTCTACAATGCCGTGGCTCGTGACCTGAAGGCCCTGCGGCATCTGACATTTCCCAATCGCATCATCACCAAACAGGCGCCAGGCATTGGTCGAGTCCGAGACGGAGATCGGGGTTCCTTCAAATGCTGGCACACTCTCGAGACCCAGCCTGTTCCTGTAGCCGGTGGTCGCAACCTCGCCTCCATCTACGTCTGCCTGATCGGCTGTCTCCTCAGCGTCACAGGATATTGGATTCTCCTTGTCGACATGCGCATCGCATCCACCCCGCTGACTTTGGCAGCATGGTGGCCACCGCTGGCAACAGTGTCTCTCGCCCTTTGGGGAGGACGTAATCTCTCGGCAGTCGCCAGAATGATCATGCATACTTATCGCTTTTCAAGTGACCTGATTCACTTCGAAGCCAACGGAACGTTCCGCATCAGCAAGTTCGGCGCCGGTGACGGCCGCGGAGGCGGTGTGTTTAATGAAGTCATCGCTGTGCATTCCACTGCCGACGTGAATGTCCTCGCCTCGCGGATCATCACGGAATGCTCCGCTCCCGAATCGTCCTGGCACCCAACCGCTGAAGCAATGCAGTCGCCTCGAAGAATTATCGACACCATGGCGCAAACCGATTTCGCAGAACGCATCGATGCAATTATCGAACATGTCGAACAGGAAAAACGGGTTTCAGCTCCCAAACTGGATCTGTCCGCCAACAGCGGATTCGGTGAAATCGTTGCCGTCAACCGGCAACTGGATCTTGAACGAATCGATCGCCAAACCGCCACACGCCTGATTCAGAATACGCCACCGTTACGCCTCCCGGGTGATCCACCAGTGACTCAAAGTGGTGATCCATCCGCCACTGCAAATGAAGAATAACGCAACTCAAATTGTCCACGGGAATTGCCATACAGTCTGATCCCTGCATGAAGATTCAGAACCGCTCAGGCTGCAGCCCACGTCTCCTTCCTCTCCTGAACGCTTTGACACCGGCCGGAAATTCTCTGCTCCTGTTTGCAGGGGCATGAGCATTCCGGTTGTTTGTGGGCCCGGCAGCCCTGAGATCCCCGATCATGCACAACTCCCCCAACAGTGCGGGCAATCAAACAAACGACCCACGGCGACTCGGAAGACTGACCCGATCACGAACAACCACGCGCCCGGTCCCATGGCAAAAAACTGCGATTGTTGCCTTTTTCCTGCTGGTCAGTCTGCTCTTTGGAAACGTAATCTGGATGCTTCTCGCGGCCGTTCCAGGAGTGTTCTGGCTTTTGGCTGCAAAATACTCCACGAACAGCGAAATGCACTTCAGGCAGCGGCAGCAACACGCCTCCGCTCAGACCCGTACCAACGCCGGGAATGATCACCGCCCTCAGCCGCCCACCCGCAAAACAAAGGTTCCCAGCCTGCCCGAAAATCTCGCAGCCAGCGTCATTCACAACAGTCCCTCCTTCTGGCTCATCACTGCCGGTGTCACCTCCCTCGTTCTGGCAGGCTGGGTCTTGACCGCTGTGGTCACAGATCCCAAACCGGGGCGGAAACTGCTGGGCGACTTCCTCTACGAATACTGGCCTCTGCAGCCAAATGAGTGTCGGTTGCTCGGTGCCGGACTGGTCGGACTGGGATTGCTGCTGACAGGATTGTCCGCCCCCTGCCGCAGGTGGCTTGCTGTTCGGCTGCTGCGAATTGGAAATACCGGGATCCCTGCAGCGTTTCAAAATCCGTTTTCAGAGTTGCTCAGCACGCAGGGAGCCGCAGCAACGGAAGCAGCTCCGCAGCATTCCACCACAATCTCTGCACCCCCAATGGCCGTTCCACAGTCCCAGCCCACCTTTATGGATCATCATGGAATCTGATGCTCTTTGTGGGTGTCGGTGGGCGCGTTAAAACCAGCCACAGCCGAGCGGTCAGTTTCCCTGCCTGGCAACTGCCCCGGAGCCGGGTGCCGAATTCCGGATCATGGAAACGCCACCGGGGTTACCCGATGGCGTTTGGGTTTGTTTTCCGCAGGACATGTTGCGGTTCGGCGAGCGGCCGATGTCAACCGGCCGGTGCGGCCCTGGCTTTCTGACACGACGCATTGTCGGGAGGGCGAAGCTCCTGCTGAGCCGCATCCCTGCCGCGTGCGTTTCTTCGATCCCTGCTGCGCCGCAAAACGCTGGCAAGCGATCATAGCTTGGACCAGCATTCAGCGGCTCGGCAGGAGCCTCGCCCGCCCAGGTCTTCAACCGTCTTTTCACAGAATTTCAGAGAACCCCCGGGCCATTGGACTGCGGCCCGGGGGCTGAACGCGGCCAGCAGGCGTCGGCTGAGTTTCACTGGATGGTGTTTCCTGGTAAGATAGTGCGAGAATACTCCCAAATATTCACCGTAGAGACGACGTGGGTTATGTCCGGATCTGCAGACGACCTGAACACGGAGCGATCACTGCATCGCTGGCTGCCGGAGATTCCGGACGTGCCGCTGGAAAAGCGTTATGTGGTCGTCGGTGAACCGATTGGTCGAGGTGGTTTTGGTGTGGTGTATCGGGCAAAGAAGCTGCAGTTGCCGCAGTGGGTGGCGGTCAAGCGACTGCTGTCCACGAATGGCGATCCCCCTTCGCTCCAGGAACAGCTGCGGTTTGTCCGTGAAGTCACGCTGGCCGCGTCGCTGAAACATCCACATATTGTTCGTATCGAAGACTGGGGACGAGATGCCGCAGGCTTGTATGTGGTGATGGACCTTGTGGAAGGTGGCTCGCTGAAGCAGCAGGTTGAAGATCACGGAGCTATTCCGCTGGGTAAGCTGCTGCGGTATGCCCGGCAGATTTGTCTGGGTCTGCAGGCTGCCCATCAGCAGGACATCATTCATCGGGACCTGAAACCGGCAAATATGCTGCTGGACAGTTCCGGCAATGTCCTGCTGGCGGACTTCGGCCTTGCCCGCAGTTTTTCGGGGATCCGCGATGCGCTGATCAGCAGCAGCGGTGCGCCGATGTTTACCTACGCCTATGCTTCCCCTGAACAAATGGCGGGTGAACCGCTGGATGGGCGTACGGATCTGTTCAGTCTGGGCGCGACGCTGTATCACCTGGCAACGGGTGAGGCGGCCTATGATCGGCATTTCGAACTGGATGCGATTCCTGCGGAACTGCGCCCACTGCTCAGCGGGCTGCTGAAAAAGAAACGCGATCAGCGTCCGGCCACGGTGGATGAGGTGCTGGAACAGTTAAATCAGCTGCAGAATATGCGTGTGGAAGTGCTCGGAGAAATTCCGCAGACGCAGCGACGCCCACTCGACGCAGGGGGCAATAAAGGCTCTGCGAAGCCCTCGCCACTGCCGACCACGCCGCTCGATTTGCAAACAGCCGATACAGACACAGGGACCGCGCGCCTGCCCACACCCTGGCGACGGCGTCTGGCGACTGCCGCAGTCCTCGCCAGTGTGTGCTGGATCGCCGCGATGATGCTGGACCGGGGTTGGAGATCGAACCGCGATTCACAGACGGTCATTCCGTCACTATCCCCGCCGCCATCCCAAAGTCAACCAGTTGCAGCGGCCCCAGAAAACGCAGCGCCGGCGAATGTGACGCCGAAAAGCAAAACGGAATCACCGGCAGCAGCCTCCAGCGTGGAGATGAAAACGGAGCAGCCGCTGAAAACTGCGGATTCCCCCCCGCCAGAGCCCGCACCACAGCCACAGCCCACCACACGCCCGGAGTTGCTGCAGGCCCCGTTCTCCCCAGCCTCCGCCGCCGCAGCGCAGGCCGCATGGGCAGGCTACCTGAAACGCGAGGTGCAATGGCGGGATCAGTTCGGGCAGGAATTGCGTCTGATCCCGCCTGGTGAGTTTCAGATGGGCAGCGAGGAAACAGCGGAGCAGTTGGAAGCAGCGGGGTTTGTGCTGCCCGATGATATCTATCGCGATTGGATCAAAGTCGAAAGCCCGCGGCACGTAGTGCGGATAACGCAGCCCTTCTACCTTGGAGTGTCATCGGTGACACGGGGGCAGTTTGCTGCCTTCGTGCGTGCAACTGGCTACCGCACGGAAGCGGAAACCGACGGCCAGGGCGGCTGGGGCTATGTGGCAGCGACAAAGAGCACTGCTCAGAAGCCGGAATTCACGTGGAAGAACACGGGTTTTGAGCAGACCGATGATCATCCCGTGGTGAACGTCACGTGGAACGACGCACAGGCATACGTGAATTGGCTGAACGAGAGTCTTTCGAAATCCGGCACCGTCGGCCGCTATCGTCTGCCGCGGGAAGCGGAATGGGAATACGCCTGCCGAGCCGGGACCACGACGCGGTTCTTCACGGGAGATACCATGGAAAGTCTGCGTGGCTTTGCAAATGTTCCGGACGAGAGTTTTGCGAAGGCGTTTCCGGGACTGGATTTCGAGCAGTATCCGACGTTTCCGTTCGACGATGGGTCACCCTTCACATCCCCGTCCGGGAGCTACAGCAGCAATCCATTCGGACTCTCCGACATGCTGGGCAACGTGCTCGTGTGGTGCGAGGATTGGTACGATCCCGCTTACTACGGTTCTTCGCCTGTGGACGATCCTCAAGGTTCCGCTTCCGGGTCTTTCCGCGTTTTGCGGGGCGGCTCGTGGGACGCCGAACCAATCGACCTGCGTTCCTCGTTCCGTGGCTTCTACGCCCCTGGCGACTGTAACGACAGCGTCGGTTGTCGTGTGTTGTATGAGTGTGGTTAGCTTTCCCAGTCATCCTCATGCGATTCGGTCTCTGGCGCCTCTGGTGCTCTGACCTCTGAAATTCTGTCCTCTGCCCCTCTCTGCGATTCCTGCGATTTTGCGGTTGAGCACTTTTGCGGCACGCGCAGCGTGGCGCTCGCGTTTGAAGTTGGAAACTGGCCCAGTGCGGGGATGATTGCAGGCCGCCAATCGACGACGGGCAATCGCCGACAGCACCTTGAGATCGCGGACACATTGCTGGTCCGTTTACGTTAGCGATTCCGCACCCCTCCCCGCGGTGTCAGCAGCCCTATGAGCGGGCGGGCGGAAGCCCCCGGTTGCGATTTCGGCACCTTGGTGCCCACCCCTGCCCGCGGCGTCAGCAGCGCGTCGCCAGCACCCTTTACCCGCAGGCTGCCGCCAGGCGGCTCATCGCCTTCTCACTTCCTTCTCCGCTCTGCGCTCTCGCGCAGCGTCCCGCCCCGCGGCTCATCACGAGTCCCCTCTGTGTTTCAGCCCGGAGGGCGTTACATCAATTGCCGGCGGCGTAAGCCGCCGTGG
>JBEAUF010000189.1:0-3280 GCA_041161565.1 Planctomycetota bacterium
AGATGCGGCTGGGGGCGGCATTCGGGTGGCAGCCCCCTTTTTGGGAAAAACGTTCACGCTGCCGGGGGGCTGGGAAATCGGGGATTTCAGAAAATTCCCAGTTTTCCTATCATCCGTCGCCGAGCTGCGGCAGCGTTGTGTTCGCCGGCGGCATGACTGGAATTTTCAGGGGACAACGGAGCAGGACAGGGATGGCTGAGCAAAAAGCAACCAACGTCACGTGGCACGCCCACAAGATCACTCGTGAAGACCGGCAGAAGCTCAACGGCCATCGCGGCGCGGTGCTCTGGTTCACCGGTCTGAGCGGCTGCGGCAAGAGCACCATTGCCAACGCGGTCGACCAGCTGCTCTACGAGCGCGGCATTCACACGTTTGTGCTCGACGGCGACAATATTCGCATGGGCCTGAACAAGAATCTCGGCTTCAGCCCGGCGGACCGCACCGAAAATATTCGCCGCATCGGCGAAGTGGCCAAGCTGTTCGCGGATGCTGCGACCATCGTGTCCACCGCATTTATTTCGCCCTACCGCGCCGACCGCGATATGGTGCGGGCGCTCTTCCCGGCCGGTGAATTCGTGGAGATTCTGGTGCAGGCCAGCATCGAAACCTGCGAATCACGCGACCCTAAAGGACTCTACAAGAAAGCGCGTGCCGGCGAGATCAAGGAATTCACCGGCATCAGTGCTCCTTACGAAGCTCCGGAATCCCCCGAAATCGTGCTCGATTCCGACAACAAAGGCATCGAAGAGCTGGCTCGCGAAGTTATCGCATGGCTGGAAGCCAAGGGCATCGTCGCCAGCCGCGGCTGATGCGACGCGTCTTTGAAGCCTGAAAACGCACAGGGGGTGATGCCCGTTACGGCATCACCCCCTGCACTTTCAGGAGTGTGTTTTCAGCAGTCTGCCGATTGCCTAGCGGGCAGCGGCATCCCACCACCAGCGGCCGGACTGGCCGACGGGGTTGGCATTGCGAGCGTCGCTGTTGATTTCCGGCGTTACCTGGAAGGTTTCCGGGTTGTTGACGATGTCACGCACGTCCACGCGAACGCCACCTGCCACCTGGACAATGATCGTGCCGCCTTTGTAGACGCGGCTGGCTGCGGCGGTCATGAGTTCGGCAGGAACTTCGACGGAGGCCGTGGGGAATTCGCTGTTGGCGCGGAAGACTTCAGGCTTCCAGCCAGCGCGGTGCTGGAGATCCATGGTGGAAATCAGCGTGGTGGCCAGTGCCAGGTCAAAGATGTTTTGCAGGTCGGCGAACACCGCGTCCTGTTCGGCCAGAGCCGGAAGGTTTTCGGTGAACAGGCGAGCAAATTCGGCGTTGGCACCGTCGACTTTGCCGGTGGATCGACGGGTGCCGTCGTTTTCAACAAATTGGTTTTCTGAGAGGCAGCGAACGGAACGGCCAGTGAATTCAAAAGCGGACTGGTCAGGTGACATCTGGATGGCGTCGTAGCCCACGGTCATCCACCAGCGAAGTGCATCCATGGCGGCCCCGTTGCGTTCGGCACGGCCAGCCAGTTCGAAATAGCTCTTCATGCCCGGAGCACCATCGCGGCGGCCGATGCCGATCAGCTTCATCTGGTAGTCGGCGTCCACAATGACGCTGGCGACGCGTGAATCGTTCGGGACGCCGAGGACCGTGACGGTCTGCAGCCCCAGCATTTCTTCGACCTGCTGAGTGAAGCGACGCACGGTGCCGGCTGTGAGCTGGGTCTGTGCAGCGAATTCCTTCACCGCCTTCACCTGATCGGCCTTCGGGTCAATCGTGCACATCAGGAAACCGCGGCCGCCGGGTGAGAAGGTGCGGCTGAGGGTGACGAGGTCGTCGAGACGGAGTGTGGGGCGGCCGGAATCGGCACTGACGGTGCGGCCCTGAGCATCCACGGTCCAGCCACCGGCAGGACCGCCAATCACGACGTCTCCGGAACCGGGGAATACGAAGAGGTATTCAACAGCGGTGAGACCGGCGAGTGCTGCAGCATCTTCCGGAACGGGCTGGCCTGCGGCCTGCAGCTGCACAAGGTGCTGCTCAAGACGCGGCAACGATACCAGACGCAGACCGGAGGTTGTCTCGACCTGGCGGTTGGTGTTGGCGGTGCGAGCGAGGTCAAAGGCGGCCTGCAGGCGGGAATTGTCCTGGGCAGCCGCGAAGAGTCCGGTCATGGCGGGCACGCCGAAGAACACACCCTGCATGTAGGGGGTCATCGACCCGCCGTCTTCTTCGCCGTTGGCCACCCACAGGGCCGGCGGTGATGTCTGGGTCATGATCAGATTCATCAGGGAACCGAAGTCGGCCATGCTGCCGCCGGCTGCTTCAATGTCCTTGCGCGTTTCGGAAGCCTTGCGAGCTGTCACGCGGTCGCCGGAAAGCTGAGCGGCCTGCTCGAGCTTCGTGACGGCTTTGAGGAAGTCGCCGTCTTCAGCGGCCAGCCGTGCTTCAACGCGGAGTTTTGAGGCCTGCAGAGGAGCGGGGAGAGAGGAAGCGCCGCTCTCGTTGTCCCCGGCAAAAAGGCTGTTGCCGGTTGTGGATACGGAAACAACAGCCGCAAGGCCAGCAGCCATCACACGCGGCCAGCGGAACCGGGAAAGACGTCCGAGTGGGGCAGAAAATGACATTGAAAAACCTCGCGAAGGTTCCCGCAGTAGCACGCAACTCCACAAAAAGCGGAATTCTCTGCGTCCAGCATCGTCCCTTTTCGACCCAGCGTCAAGCAGATTCCGCCAATTACCCATGGCGCCGGTTATCACTGGAGCGCCAATCCTGCCGACGAGAGAGGTGGTGAGGACCGTAGGGACGGGCGTTTCAATGCTGTGATGTGCGTGGTGCGGAGGTATTGGATGGACGTTTGTGCACTCGTATTCCATGAGTGCGGCAGCAAGGTGGAAGTGCGCGGCGGACCTCCTGAGCGGGCGGGCGGGAGCCCCCGGTTGCGATTTCGGCACCCTGGTGCCCACCCCTCCCCGCGGCGTCAGCAGCCATATGAGCGGACGGGCGGAAGCCCCCGGTTTCGATTTCGGCACCCTGGTTCCCACCCCTGCCCACCGCGTCAGCAGCATTATGAGCGGGCGGGCGGAAGCCCCCGGTTGCGTTTCGGCACCCTGGTGCCCACCCCTGCCCGCGGCGTCAGCATCGCGTTACCGGACCCTTTACCCGCAGGCTGCCGCCAGGCGGCTCATCGCGGTCTCACTTCTCACTTCCCTCTCCTCTCCACTCTCTACCCTCTACCCTCTACCCTCTACTCTCTCGCGCAGCGTGGCGGAAGCCCCCGGTTGCGATT
>JBEAUF010000106.1:0-6177 GCA_041161565.1 Planctomycetota bacterium
GATTGTGACGCAACAGCTTCAGCTGGATCCGCTAAGTGGTCACCTATTCCTCTTCGTGAACAAGCGCCGCGACTCCATGAAGGCGATCTTCTGGGATGGAGACGGGTTTGTGATCTGGTACTGTTTTGCTGATTTTCGTCTCACGAGCTGGAAAGTGTGCTAGAGTTTGGCGATTGCCGCGCCGGCCCGGGAAAAAGCCCGTTTGGCTCCTGCAAAAATGAGGGAACTGATTCGGCAGTTGTGTCAGTTTCAATCTCTGACGGTTTCACAAATTGCCGGACTGCTTAACCGCCACCCGGAGGGGATCCGGAATCGATTTTTGAGCGAAATGCTTCGCGAAGGCGTCCTGCTCGCGCGCTATCCGGATCCCACCCATCCGGAACAAGCCTACAGGGCCAATCCAGACTGGGAGGAAGGACACTCACGGAGCCAAGCAGCAGCAAGCGATACATGAAGTACGTGCCATTTTGGGCGTAAGGGTAGTGATGGCACCGATGATTTTCATGTGCTGGCCATGTGATTTGTCGGCGTCTGACGCGTCCCGCATGCCGGGGCTCAGGGCCGCAAGTGCAATTGTTTCACTGTTTTACGTCATTCAGTGGGTGGGGGCGTCTCATGTGCTGGCCATGTGATGGCGTGACGACGCTGGACACCGATCGCTGGGGAATGCGACGGGTTGCCCGACATCACGAGGTATGGAACCACGAAAGACGCCGGGAGTTGTGAAGACAGACGGTCATCGGCTTTGGGGGATGCATTCCATGTATTCAGCGTATTCGGTGGCTGAATGAACCGGTATCGACTGCCGGGGCGCTGGGGCAGATCATTGACAGCGCTGTGGTTCCCGGATTCGCAGAGCGGGGCGAAGGAGGATTAGCGTAATTCGACGTGATTCGACGTAATTGCAGATGGGAACGAAAACGACGCAAGCTCTTTTGAGGAAAGCGATTACGTCCATTGACCGTGTTGTGCCAAACGCTGGGATTAGCGTAATTCGACGTAATTCGCCCCCGATTTGGCCACTGCTTTTGTTGCCTTGTTCGATGTGCTGTGCATAAAATCTTGATGCAAAACTGCTGCGATCTTGATAAAATGCCAAACATATTGTGCGTCCAGAAGTGGCACGCTCAGCAGATTTTCACGGCATTCCCATCAGAAAGCAGGAAGAACCAACCATGCCCAAGAAGGCCGCTGCACCCACACCAGCGCCGACCAATGAGGTGGGCAACCTGATCCGCAGGCAACGGCAGGCCATGCAGATGACCGTGGCCCAGCTTGCCGTGCGTGTCGGTGTGAGCCGAAATACGATCACAAACTACGAAGCAGGGAAGACCGAACCGAACGCCAGCGATCTTGTGCGACTGTCCCGGGCGCTGGGCTGCGCCGTCAACGATTTGCTCAGCGGCAGTGGTGATTCTTTTCCGCCCCGCTTTGCCTTTCGTGCCCATGCCCCGTTACGCAAAGACCCTGAGATCGCCGTCGCCGCCCGGAAATACCTGCGGGCCTACGACGAAATCGAGGAGATCACTAACTCGCGGCTGCAGGGCAAACTGCGGACGTTTGCTGGCGACGGCGAGGGACCGCTCACGGATCGTGAAATCGAAAGTGCGGCAGACACACTGCGTCAATCGAGTGGCCTGCACGACACGGGACCGGAGAATATTGCCAGCGTCCTTGAGGGACTCGGCGTGCGGACGCTGTTCTTCGAGCATGATGGCAAAGGGCTGGAAGGACTCAGCACGATCCAGGGTGAGATGATGCTCGTAATGCTGCGGGACCGCAAGCGGGTCATCGAGCGAACCATCTTCAGCGCCGCTCATGAATTAGGGCATCTGGTTCTGCACCGGCATTTGTTCACGAACGACGAGCGCGACGAAGAGGCGGACCCCAGGCGTTACGAAGACGAAGCGAACAAGTTCGCCGGGAACTTCCTGGTGCCCAGCGACGAACTGGTGCGCATTTGGAAGGAAGAGCGACTGAACCGGCTTTCGCTGTTCAACGCTTTGATCCTCCTGAAACGCGTATTCCACGTCAGCTTCCACTGCCTGTATCACCGAGTCACGGAACTCAGGCTGCATTCCAGGATCGACGGAGCGATCTTCATCAACCTGATCAAGCAGCAGCTTGGAATCACGGGGACTGCGAAGATGGAGGAGCTCGAACCCGACCCGCTTAAACCGGAAGTTCTCTACCGTACCAATCGATTCAGCCGGCTGGTTCGTTCGGCCTTCCTTCAGGATTTGATTGGTGTCTCGAAGGTAGCCGAGCTGTTTCAGGTTCCAGTAAACAGGGCGACGGAAATCACCGCGGAATGGCTGAGGCCCGAATATGAGTTGGTGGACGACGGCGATCTATGACACATGCTCGCTCATCACGCTCGACAAGCTTCTTCAGGAACGGCGATCCCTCTCTCGGTGTTTCCCGAAGAAGTTGCTCGCCCTCGAGGTCTCCCTGACCGCCGATCAGATGTATGCGGACACTGCCACGCGAATGAGGGAACTGGTGAATCTATCCGCTTCCGCCACCAGTGGATCTCAAGGTGTTGCTAACCTCAGCAGACCTGTCGAAATCGCTGTCGGAGGTGGACAAGTTGCTGTTTGCAACCGCCGTTCACACACGGCGTGCTGTTGTTACGGGTGATCGCCGGCTGGCATTGGCGCTTCGCAGGCAGGATCTGGTCGTGGGCAACATGGCCCTCATCCTGAAAGACCTCGTTCAAACAAAGAAGCTAACGTCCACTGTTGTTGAAGGGCTGCTACAGCGTCTGGCTGAACAACGGGACTTCGTCCTTGGCACTCCAACCCCGACATGGAACGACTTGCGCGACTATGAGTTTTCCAGGTGAGTCTGCTCATGCTCGATCTCGCGGGATGCGAGGGCTTTGTGGGCCGCTCACCGACTCCGGGAGAAGCTGGTAAGGTCCGATCGAGTCGCACCGGGCGAGACGGCGACACTGCAGGCGGGCTCCCAACACAACGACGGCAGCTCCCAACACACTGATCCTGTGCTGGACGGGGCCGAGTTGCTGGCGATTGCCGAGCCGGCCCGGGAAAAAGTCCGTTTGGCTCCTGCAAAGATGAGGGAGCTGATTCGGCAGTTGTGTCAGGTTCAATCTCTGACGGTTTCACAAATTGCCGGACTGCTCAACCGCCACCCGGAGGGGATCCGGAATCGATTTTTGAGCGAAATGCTTCGCGAAGGCGTCTTGCTCGCGCGCTATCCGGATCCCACCCATCCGGAACAAGCCTACAGGGCCAATCCAGACTGGGAGGAAGGACAGTCGCGGAGCCAACCATCAGCAACCGATCCATGAAGTACGCGCCATTGGGGGCGTAAGGGGCGTGATATAACCGATGATATTCATGTGCTGGCCATGTGATGGCGTGACGACGGTTGACACCGATTCTCGAATACCTTCACTCCCACCGTAGGCTTCGATTAAGTTTCGATGAAGTCTCATCGTATGATCGATGTCCAGGAACCATGGTTGCAACATGTGTCCCTCACTCGGCGAGTTTCTTCATCGCTCGCCCAAATCTTCCGTGGAGTGTTTCCAGGGCTTTCTGAAACTTCTTTTCTTCCTTTGGATCACGAACGGGCGTCAGGACGAGGCACTGTCCATCGCTCATGATTTCGAAAGGGGTTTCAGGCGTAATTCGCAATAAGTCCATAATGGGCTTGTCGATGACTAGGGCGTAACTGTTTCCGTGTTTGGTCAGAGTCTTCTGCATGTCGACTTCTCCGTCGTTAGTACAATGTGTCACCATTCTACGTTATGGTTGTTCGTTCGGCAACACGGGAAAGCCGCATTTTTTCGGGATACAATTTCAGAACCAACAGGTGCAACTGCGCGCGTCGGATTTTGCGCCGCCTCATTTTGGAAACCCGGTTTTTCCCAGGGAATTTGTAGGTTGTTCGAATCCTGTCCTCTCCGCTGCAAAACCCTGTTTTCCCAGGGTTTTCCCAATTTTTGGCCAATTGCTTTGCCTTCCTGCACGTCCATGCACGTGCATGCTTGCACATGCTGCGTCGTCTTGTGCGCTGCCTTGCCCCCTGGTGAGTCGTCCAGTGAGTCGCCAGAGTCGCCTCAGAACCCTCGTTTTCCAGGGAAAACAGGTGGTTTTGCAGCAGAGGTGGTAGGATTCGGACTAGTGGGGTTCGAATCGTAGTGGAAATCATTGCCGGAACAGAGATGTCGGGAATGCTCGCGTCATCCCTCGATACAAAATGCCTGGGCCGAAGAGTGTGATCGTACTTGCGGCGTTCACGCCTTGAGGGAAGTCGACTTGAGGAACTGCTGCTGGAGTTCATCCCAGGCGTTGGAAGCTTTCAGACATCTGAGACTGAGCATCGCCTGAGCACCGCTGGCGGACCAGCGCGTGCCGGTTCGTTCGAGTCGGTCTTTGACAGGATGGCGACAGGCGCCTTCAATCACGCCCGTTGCAATCGGAAGGCCGGCTGCCAGATATTCGTCATAGAGTACAAAGCAACCCTCCGAACAGTCCACGTTCAAACTCTTTGATTGTGATACCCTGCCGAACAGCTTCCTCAACCAGGGGAGACAGCGTCACGGCCAATGTCACAAACACATCTGACTTGCCCAATTCATCTCCAGTTGTCATGCTCAACACCGGCCTCCATGCCTTGCGCCATACGGTTTGTCACACCCGCATAGCATCGCATGAAGGCTACTTTGTCACACCACCAGTTTTCACTCGTCTCACACCGCAAGTCCGGTCACACTCTTCTGGCATGGAGTCCTGCCTGCCGAACTGAGCCGTGATTTGCAGCCGAGCATGGTCCCTGTCCTGTTGATCTCCATCGAGGATGGGACTTCTTATCGCAGCCTGATCGAAACAGGCGACGAACGAATTTCGCTCAGGGCCATTGGTGTTCCACTGGGCCGTACAGGCCGTAATCGGTTCAGCAATCGGGCATCCTGCGACTCCCTCCCCCAAATGCTCGCTGGCAGACCGATGGCATGCGAGTTTTGCGAACGCTGTTCCCACGAGGTCCGTAAACGCAAAGAAACCCCGAGGCAAGCTCGGGGTTTCCGGGATAAACGCTGCGTTTTCGCGCGGCTATCGAAGCGGAGAGACTGAATTCGAACCCTGGGTACCTGTGTGGCACTCCGGTTTTCAGCACCGGTGGCTGCAGAGGGTGCAATCACGCCTCTACTCAATGTCCGTTCGGTCGATGCCTCGCTGTGCAAGGTGACGTGCTGCGTACACCACAATTCGATGATCATGGATTGCAAACAGAACTCGGTGAGTTCGTTTGCCTGACAGCCCAAACAGCATTTGTAACAGTTCAAAATCAAATGCGCCAGCCACTGTGCGGCCTGTATCGATGAGCGATTCTGTGTCCATCAGAGAGCGGAATTGCCAATCTGCGCCCTGGCTCGTGGAGTGACGACAACGCTGCGTTTCAATCGGTAATTCCAGGTTGCCTGCGGATGTCTGAGAAGGCTATTGCGGCTGGTTCGGCAAGCCCGCTGGCCTCGTCGAGGATACCCTGCCGGACGTCCTCCAGCGTCTTAGAGTATTCCATGTCCTTTCGCCACTGCTGAACCAATTCTTCGAGCGAAAGAGCCGTATTTTCTGTTTCCATGCGCTGGGACGCAAACTGAAAGAAATTCTGCAGCTGATGAGCGATTGATCGTGTTTCCATTTTGACCTCCGGGATCATGTTACAACTGAAAGAAGTTGCGAGTGAAAATCTTCCGGCCGATTTATTGCTGTTCGACGGTTTTTGCCTCAAATCCCTCAGTCTTTTCCGGGTGTGCACCCGGCCGCCGCCCATGGTTCCAGTTTTTTTTGACCGCGGTTATATGTTTTGCCTCTGCGCAGCGTTTCGGTTCTCGGTTCTCACTTCCATCTCGTCTCTCTCGCCAGGGGTCGTTACCCGCGGGCTTCCGCCCAATGGCATTGGCTTTCTCTGAAATTCTGTGAAAAGACGGGTGAAGACCTGGGCGGGCGAGGCTGGGATGGCGAAACGATGTAAGCAAGGGCAGATTGGGAGGTTTCAGTTCCGCCTGCCAGTTGAAATCCCACGGGCGGATCGAGTCACGAAAACGCAGTGTGGCATAGGGGTAGGGAAGACCGGTTGATCCGGTCTCCCCTCCCTCCAAACCGTACGGGCGGTTTTCCCGCATACGGCTTTCCGGTCAGTAGTTGC
>JBEAUF010000124.1:0-3433 GCA_041161565.1 Planctomycetota bacterium
TATGAAGCCTGGTCTGGATACGCCTTTGAGTCGATCTGCTTCAAACATGTGGACGCGATTCGCAAAGCCATCGGGATCGCCGACGTGGAAACACACGCGGCATCGTGGCGGTACGCGGCAGGAACGGGAACCGACGATGAAGAAGCTCAGATTGATCTGCTGCTGGATCGAGCCGATCATTGCATCAATATCTGCGAAATCAAATTCTCCGACAAGCCCTGCGTGATCACGAAAAGCTACGCTCAGGAACTGGAACGCAAGCTGCGCGTCTTTCGTGCTCGCTCGGGCCGTAAGCAAACCCTGTTCCTGACCATGATCACTCCGCACGGCATCACACCCAATCAGTACTCAAAAGGACTGGTGACAAACGAAGTTGTCCTGAACGATCTGTTCGCATCACAGCGTCCCACGAACAGGGTATAAGATGGACCACTTCGCTTCACTGTCACAGAGCCTGACTGCTGACTCGCAAAGAAGACTCAGCGAAGCAGATTCAGCTGAGTTGAATTTTACGAAGCAAACGAAGCAACGGGACAAAAGACACCAGGAGGAGTTCTGGCAGGGAGATTCAACTTTGGGGGGAGGATGTTCCGGGATTTTACCTCAGGGAAGCTGCTGCAGGTCATCGAGGTCTTTGGGTCTGCCGCTCGCCAGTTTGTTTCGCTTGAGATCCGCAAGGCTGATAATCGGCACCGGAATTCCATCGAGGAAAGCGAGGACCGCGGCGGGCCGGCATTCTTCGAAGGTCACGCTGGCAATTTCGTTCATCACTTCGATGCGAATCGGAGGATGACCCATTCGCACGATTCGCCGCCGCTGCAGAAAAAGATCTTCGGTGAGATTCGGGGTGTTAAACCCAAACGCCCTGATTGCAGCAACGACGCGTCCTGCGTTTTCCGGAGACTGGCTGACCCGGATATCCATATCGCTGGTGGCCCGTGGGTATCCATGGAAGCCCACAGCGAAACCGCCGACGAGCAGGTAATCAACGTGGTGGCAATTCAGCAATTTCAAGAACTCGCTGAAGTCTGGCGGAAGACTCATCACCATAGTTCATTTTCCGCAGAGCCAGCATGTGCTGGAGACGGTGTTGTCATGTGGTGTCGTTCACTTTCACGCTGTCCCCTGAGCAAATCCGCTGCAGGCCGCTGAGCTTCCCTCAGGTTGTGGGGGCAGGCAACTTCGAGAATTCAGGGGATGGTGGATGCGTGTTTTGGAATCATGCACCTGAGATCCAGCAGATCGGTCAGTCCGGGAGCCATGATTCTCGCGGTCCCGACCAGACCGGAGATGTATCGGTGGTGGCGTCAAGGCTGGAAGTTGGTTTCGCAGAGGGATCAAAACCGGGCAGTCAGCCTGCAGCCCATCCAGCAGTTTCAGTGAAATCGAAATTGGCTGGCCGTCGTGTCTTGAGACTCCCCGGGATCGGCAGCCAGCGGAATCCACGGCACACAACACCAATACTGGCAACGATTTCCCACAACGCCAGAGATCTCAGACTCTCAGCCTCCCCGAACAGCGCGACGTCTCAGCCCGCCCCGCTGCCCACCTCCCGGCACCCACTTCCCCCGCAACTCTCGCCCCTCTCGGACTCTCACATCGCCCCGGGTTATCATCTGTTTGGACCGCTGAGGATGTCCAAAAACACACAGTTGCGAGCGCTCAGCAGTTTTAGGAAAAACGAGATCCGACTGCGAGGTGATGGTGGTGTGCGAGTGGAGGCACTGACATAAGTTCACGCAGTCCCGAGCGACAATGAAAGTCGAACGACCATGGTAACGCAGCGGGGGCCAGGAACCTTTGATTTCAGAATCCGCCCGATCCGCCGCTCGAGTTGACCGCATTGTTCGGCGTCGTTCTCACCGCAGCATCCAGCCGACGATGAAGCAGGGATGCCAAAGCCAGCCAACACATCCGGCAAAGCCTGTTGATGGCCTCCCGGGGGTCTGGGGGCTGGACCCCAGCATCCCTCCAAAGATCTCCCCAAATCTGTGTCCGTTTTTCAATTTCTCTCAACAGGCCAAACTCTGAGTCCCGCCTGACCAGTACACATTAAGATAGACGTCAGTGATCTGGGAATTGTTGACGGAGACGTTATCATTGAGAAATACCGGAGGTCGCAGAAATGACTCGATACAAATTTCCGCCAGTTGTCCGCCAGTTAGTCCAGAAGCAACTCGCATCTGGGCAATTTGCAACCGAGGATGAGGTTCTTTTGGCCGCACTACAGACCCTGGAAACAGAGTCAGAGGACTGGCTGGCCGTTCGTGAAGCACTTGATTCCCTTGAGGCAGGTGATCAGGGAATGTCACTTCAGGATGCTTTTGATGAAGTTCGAAAACGTCACTCCATTGCTGGCCAGACATGATTTATCAGGTTCGCCTGCAACCGGCAGCTGTGGAGGATTTGGATGGCGCATACCAGTATGCGGCTCAAAATGCTCCGACCCCTGCAGCAAGGTGGCTGCAACGGTTTCAGACGGCGCTTCAAACTCTGGAACATAATCCCGAACGCTGTCCGCTGGCCCCCGAGAATGCCAAAAGTCGCCGGATTCTTCGACAATACCTGTTCGGAAAGCGTCCCCATGTGTTTCGCGTGATCTACACGATCGAAGGCAATACCGTTTGGGTTCTCCGGATCCGTCGAGCACAGCGACGAACGCTGCGAGCCGAGGACCTTGGCGAATATGGCTCGTGACTCAGTTACGCTCGATTGAGTGACAACGCCAATCACCATGGGAACAGCGCTTTCAAGACCCGCAGTTCCGCCGGTTTGACCGCGCGCACCACGCGGGTGGCATAGTCTACTTCCCCAGCTTCGTGCCCTTCGGAAAATTTAACTCAACTGAATTTCCTTCGCCGTCTACTTCCGCCCGGGCCTTTGGTCAACTCGCTTTTTCCAGTCGTGGCGTTGTTGCTAAAGTTTGACGGCCATGGCCCGCCGGGCCACTGACGCAGAGAGCGGGGCAGCAAGACCATGTGAGAGTCACAGTCATGCCAGCTTGGGATTGCACCGGCAGCGACCTCCTGCGAACGGCTCGGCTGTTGAACTCGAACGATTCAAATTCGGCCGGATTTTTGATGCATCGTCCGGAGTCGTCGATATTCTCGGAGGCATCCAAAACGTGGCAACGCTGATCAAGTCTGCGGAGGTGTGCAGCAACCCGAAATTGGGCCGATTGCCTACGCTACGTATCGTTCCTCTTGTATGGATCGCACTTCCTCACACCCGCAACTGACTCGATGACCACAGCCGGATTGGATTCTTTGTCGCGGCGCCGCGACTCACACAAATCCACTTCCTTCAACCATTAAAGGAGGTTCCACAAGACCCTGTCCTCCACCGGCAACATCAGGCCCAATCAGCCCTGACGCCGTCGGAAACGGCCTTGAAGGTCTCGCCCGAGAACCTGCTCGCCCTTCGGACCAGGACG
>JBEAUF010000136.1:0-6098 GCA_041161565.1 Planctomycetota bacterium
TCTCACTTCTCACTTCTCACTTCTCACTTCTCACTTCTCACTTCTCACTTCTCACTTCTCACTTCTCACTTCTCACTTCCATCTCCTCTCCACTCTCTACCCTCTACCCTCTACCCTCTACTCTCTCGCGCAGCGTGGCGGAAGCCCCCGGTTGCGATTCTCACTCTGGTGCGCACGGCGTGTGAGTCGCGTCGCAGGCCCCTTTACCCGCAATGCTCCCCCAACGCCAATGACACCGCATGCCAGCGCGCTGCAGAACACTTACCGGGGGGCACCGCCCAACGCTCAGCGTGTCGACAAACATCGCCACGTCCCGAGCCGCAGGGCGGCCGGCACACACCGGGCCCGCTCCACGATGTCACCAGTCCGGCTGCCCCCCCTGTGATTACTGTCCCTGCAGCCGAAATTTCGGGGATTGACTGAGGAATGAGCGGGGGTTGTCGAAGGTGACGCGGTCGACGAGTTCGGCGGAGTGGCCTCGGCGGCGAAGTTCGAGTCGAGCTTTGGGTACGGCGAGTGGATCGCTGCAGCCCCAGTCACCGGCCGAATTCATCCAGATGCGTTCCGATCCGTACATCTCAATCACGTCCGCCGCACGCTGGGGCGTCATTTTGGTATCGGGGTAAAGCGTCATTCCGGCCCAGAAGCCCCGATCAAGTACTTCAGCGACGGTGTGCTCTTCAACGTGGTCGATCAGGATCCTCTCCGGAGGCACACTGCTGGCGCTGAGTGCATCCATAATCAGCCGAGTCCCCTTGAGCTTGTCTTCAAGATGCGGAGTGTGCACCAGAATCAGCTGGTTGTGAGTTTCAGCCAGAGCGATCTGCTCTTCCAGAATAATCAGTTCGTTGCGGGTGTTCTTGTTGAGTCCGATTTCGCCAATCCCGAGCACGGTGTCGCACTTCAGGAATTCCGGGATGATCGCGATGACGTCTCGGGCGAAAGCCGGGTCATCCGCTTCCTTGGGATTGATGCACAGCCAGGTGAAGTGCTGGATTCCGAACAACGCCGCCCGCCGCGGCTCATATTCGGTGAGCTGCCGGAAGTAGTCGAAGAAACCCTGAGCGGAGGACCGATCGAAGCCGGCCCAGAAGGCAGGTTCGGTGATGGCGATACAGCCGGACTGGGCCATTCGCTGATAGTCGTCGGTGGTTCGCGAGACCATGTGGATGTGCGGGTCGATGTATTTCATGTGGCAGCTCCTTCACCGAGCCGTACCGCGCCGAGTGCTCCCTTCATCCCATGGGCGGACTGGGGCAGATCCGTGGTGTGGTCACTCAGCAGATGCAGGATCCGAGCGGTGCGGTGCGGCTGGTCGTCCGCCAGCACAGTCAGCGCCTGCCGAAGTGCGATTTCCCGAAAATCCGGCTCACCGGAATCACTGCTGCGATCGAGCCGATCCAGAAACGCCGCCACATCCAGCAGCCGTGCGCGATGCTCGAGGAAGTACTGCTGGATCACCTGCTGCCGACTCAGGGGACAAGTCCCGGAAACCTGTTTCATAGTAAACTCACGAATAGGTATGGAGGATAGCTCGCAGCAGCCCGCGTTCTGCAGTCTCAAATGGTAATTTTCCGATTGCGGCTGGTGACATCCCACCATTCGGTGACACGGCCGTCGTCGATAATTGCGACTTTGTCGTAGAGTGCGCTGGTGGGGCAGACGTGCACTGGCATGGCCATGAGCACATCGCCGGGGGAGTAGCGTTCTGCGAGGGGTGTGACGAGCACCATATGTTCTTCGCTGTGAATGTCCTGGACGGCATCGGGGAGTTCGGGGAAGAACGCCCGGTGTCCTTTGGGCGGATCTGCGGCAACAGCTTTGTTTCCAAGGTCCAGTGTGAGTCGATCCGGAGCAGGGCGGCTGACAACGCGGGTCACGAGTGCGGCAGCGGGTGCGAACGGGAGGTCGGGGAAGTGCAGTCCGTATCCGGAGTCGCTGAGCACGGAGGTTCCCGGACAGGTTTCGATACCGGGATCGGACATGGCGGCGTAGCACGGGAAGGTGGGGGTGCCGCCGCAGGCGAGTGCGGGTACGGTGGATCCGAGTGCTTCGACGGCGGCCTTCAGTGCGAGCACTCGCGGCCACTGGGCTGCGACGGCAGCAATGCGGTCTCCGCGGTCCTCCTGACGCTGATGTCCGTCATAGACCTGGAAACCGGCCTGCACGAGTCCTGGGAGCGAGCGGATGGAGTTGTACAGGAGCGGTGCGTTCGGGGTTTCGGGAGTAATCCCGGTGCGGTCCATACCAATATTGACATCCAGCATCACGCCGATGGTCACGCCCCCGGCCGCGGCGGCGGCAGAGAGTGCCTGCAGGGGGGCCTGATGATCACAGGTGCATTTGAAGCTGCAGTTGGGAAACGTGCGGGCAAGTTTAACCAATCGTTCGACGTTGGGGCCCACGGGGTTGTAGGCCAGCAGCACATCGGTGGCTCCGGCAGCCGCACACATTTCTGTTTCCGCGATCGTGGCGGCTTTGTGTTTGCGAACACCGCGCTGCACCCAGAGCCGAATAATTTCGGCCATTTTGTGAGTTTTGCAGTGGGGACGGAGCCGTTCGGGACTGCGGGCAACCCTGAGCATTGAGTCGAGGTTATTGAGCAGCCGTTCGCGGAAGATGACGTAGGCGGGGCTGTTGAGTCGAGCGAGTTCTTCCGGGCGGATGGCGGGCAGTGTCAGCGGCATTCGCGGGATCCTGTGGGGGAGGGTCGATTCGATGGAAGGTGGCCGACCATGGAGTCGGATCGGCTGGTTGATCACGGATTGTAGACTTTTGGCTGACAACAATCACGTGTGGCGGGGTCCAGGAATTTTCCCTCGGGAAGTGGCCTCCGGACCCGCTCCTGATAACATCCGCCCTGACAGTGGCCATACAGCACAGTGACCGGCCGCAGGCAACATTCTGCAGGAGATTTCATTCGTGGGCGAATCAGTGGTACTGGCATACAGTGGCGGCCTGGACACTTCGGTTCTTGTTGGGTGGCTCCAGGACGAAGGCTACGACGTGCACTGTCTGTACGTCGATCTTGGCCAGCCCTGCGAAGACCGAGCAGCCATCATGAAGAAGGCTCGGGATATCGGCGCAAAGTCGGCCGAGCTCGTGGATGTCCGGGAAGAACTGTGCCGGGACTTCGCCTTCCCGGTACTCCAGTGGCAGGCTCGGTACGAAAACATCTACCTCATGGGCACCAGCATCGCCCGCCCACTGATCGCCAAAGCCTGCCTGCAAAGAGCGCGCGAAGTCGGCGCCGTGGCGTTCGCCCACGGAGCCACCGGCAAGGGCAACGACCAGTGCCGCTTCCAGCTCGCCGCCGAAGCACTCGAACCCTCCGTCCGCATCATCGCCCCCTGGAGAATGGCTCGGTTCCGCGACACATTCCCCGGCCGCACAGAAATGCTCGATTACTGCGAACGCAAAAATATCCCAGTCAAAGCCACCGCGAAAAAACCCTATTCCAGCGACGAAAACTGCCTGCACATCAGCTACGAAGCCGGTGACCTTGAAGATCCCACCGTTGATGGTCAGAAAATTATTGACTTTGGCATGACCGTCGCTCCACAGCACGCCCCGGATCGCGAAGAAGTTGTCAGCATCACATTCGAAAGCGGTGTCCCGGTGGCCGTCAATGGCCAGCAACTCTCCCCGGCCGCGCTCGTCCATGAACTCAATGCCATCGGCGGCCGTAATGGCTGTGGACGCATCGATATCGTCGAAAACCGCTTCGTCGGTATGAAAAGCCGCGGCGTCTACGAAGCCCCGGGGATGACACTGCTCTACGCTGCCCACCAGGGTCTCGAACAACTCACTCTCGACCGCGACCTCACCCACCTCCGCGATACGCTCAGCCCGCAAGTCGCCGAGATGGTCTATTATGGTTTCTGGTACTGCGCAAAAATGGATGCCCTAATGGCCTTCATTCGCGAAACCCAAAAACCCGTCACCGGCGAAGTCCAGCTCACACTCTACAAAGGTAATGTCCGCGTCAGCAGCCGCAAATCCCCTTACAGCCTCTACAAGGCAGACATCGCCAGCATGGAAAAAGGCGGCTCCTACGACCAGACAGACGCCGAAGGTTTCCTCCGAATCATGGGCCTGCCGGTCCGCGTTCAGGGAGCCGTCCGCCCCAGAAGCTACTAAAACTGTCACTCGCCAAAGCCAGGACCGGAACGCCAGTCCTCCGCAGATCGGTTCCTGTCTGAACTTATCGCAGGTCAGTCTCCCATGTTTCACTTCGCGCTACCCGGCGGCCTCCCTGCAGTTCTGATCAGTGCGGTGCTGCTCCTCAGCAGCACCGCCGCCGCCGGCCCGCAACGCTCTGCACACATCGCTCCGCGCAACTTCGTCTTCATCCTGATCGATGACCTCGGCTGGGCAGACCTCAGCTGCAGCGGCAGCACCTTTCACGAAACCCCGCACCTCGATCAGCTGGCCGCCACCGGAGTGCGTTTTACACACGCACTGGCCGCCTGCCCCGTCTGCTCCCCCACCCGCGCAAGCATCCTCACCGGACGCCACCCCGTGCGCGTCGGAATCACAGACTGGATCCCCGGCAATCGCCCCAGTGCGGACGAATATCATCGATTTCTTCACGTTGATGACCGCGACTCACTGCCGCTCGAAGAAACCACGATCGCCGAAGTTCTGCGCGATGCCGGTTACCAGACCTTCTTCGCCGGCAAATGGCACCTTGGTTCCACCGGCGCCCTCCCCACAGATCAGGGGTTCGACTTTAACCTTGGAGGTGCCCAGTACGGTCAGCCCCCAGCCGGTTATTTCGCACCATGGAAAAATCCGTTTCTCCTCGAACGCCATGAAGGCGAATACATCACAGAACGACTCACCGACGAATGCACCGCCTTCCTGAAACAACGCGACCGCAACCGCCCGTTCCTTATCTTCCTCTCCCACTACGACGTACACACCCCCATTCACCCTGCTCCAAAACACATCCAGCACTTCCAGCAGAAACGTCAGTCACTGAACAGCTCGCCACAACCCATCGCCGAACGCCGCGGACTCTCAAACGCACGCCAGGACAACCCCCAGTACGCCTCCATGGTGGCCGCCATCGATGAAAGCGTTGGCAGCATCATGACCGAACTGCGATCCCAGGGATTGCTGGAATCCACAACCGTCATCTTTACGTCCGACAACGGAGGCCTGTGCACGCTGAAGCGGCCTGGCCCCACTTCCAATCTGCCGCTGCGTTCCGGGAAAGGCTGGCTCTACGAAGGCGGTATTCGCGTCCCTCTGATCGTGGCGTCACCGGACATCACCGTTCCCGGTCATGTCTGCCACGACCCGGTGCTCAGCACCGACTACTTCCCCACACTCCTCGAACTTGCCGGACTCCCGCCTCGCCCGGAACTGGCCACAGACGGCCAGAGCTTCACCGCGGCGCTTACAGGCCAGTCCCTCAGCCAGCAAAGACCGCTGGCATGGCACTATCCCCACTACCACGGCTCCGAATGGACCCCCGGCGCCGCTCTCCGCGATGGTGACTGGAAACTGATCGAATTCTACGAAGATGGCGACGCCGAACTTTATCACCTCGCCCGCGATCCCGGCGAACAGCACAACCTTGCAGGCACTGAACCGGAACAACTGCAGAAAATGCGAACAACGCTCGCCACATGGCAGAAATCCATCGGCGCGGTCATGCCACAACCAAATCCACACTGGAAGCAGCCGTAAAACGCGACGCCAGTGCGGCAACCAGGTCACCGGCCATTCAAACCCGCACAGTCCGCGCGTTACGGGGCCTGCGCGCCGATCCCATCGGGCCGATTTCCCCCCGGGACAATCCCAGCGCCGTTCATCCACTACGTGCAACAGCGCAATGAACGGACGGACGGAAGCCCCCGGTTGCGCCTCCGCACCCTGGTGTCCACCCCTGCACCCCCTGAGCGGGCGGGCGGAAGCCCCCGGTTGCGTTTCGGCACCCTGGTGCCCACCCCTGCCAACCCCTGAGCGGGCGGGCGGAAGCCCCCGGTTGCGTTTCGGCACCCTGGTGCCCCCCCCTGCCAACCCCGGAGCGGCCGGGCGGAAGCCCCCGGGTGCGTTTTCGCACCTTGGTACGCGCCGCGTCAGCCTCG
>JBEAUF010000139.1:0-24815 GCA_041161565.1 Planctomycetota bacterium
TCTCACTTCTCACTTCTCACTTCTCACTTCCGCACGGCGCCCCTGTTCTCCTCTCTACTTTCTACCCTCTACTCTCTCGCGCAGCGTGCGACACATCCGGTGCGGCGCCGTCAGCCGCCGCACCACGCCGCACCCCAATCCCGTTCAGGCCGTGAGCAGCCGGTGGCCCAGCAGCCACCCCCAAGCGGTTGGGCGGAAGCCGCCAGTGACGCCCCGGCACCTTGGTGCCCACACGGCCTGCGACGTCAACAACGCGTCGCACAGCACTTTACCCGCAGGCTTCCGCCCAATGCTCCTGGCTTTCTGATATCCGGGGCGTCAGGAGGGCAAAGCCGGGATGACAAAAACATCAAAACCAAGGGGAAACACACCCGAGATTCCTACCGCCCATTTCGTCGAAATTCGTGCGGAACTCCCTGCGGCTCTCTGCTGACCTCTGTGTACTCTGTGGTTGAAAAAGGTACTCCATCCGCGCGTGGTTTCACCATCCCCGGACCGCAGCTTCTGCTGAGCCCCCCAAAACAGCATTCACCACCGAACCGCCGTGGCAGCCGAACCGCGTTGCAGCGCCGGTCGCCCGCCAGGCAAGATCAACTCCCGGAGAGAAATCAACAAAAACTCGCATCCATCCCCACCAGTTTTCGAAATATTTCACCGCCTTTTAGCCTGCCAGGTTTGGCATGGCAGCGCCGTCCCTATACAACCAGGGCCCTCGCTCACTTCCCCCGCCTCCTTCCGGAGCACCCTCGTGCCTGCTGCCGTTTCCGCACTTCGCCCGCAAATCGGTCTCCTGTCGGCCCTCGTGCTGCTCTCCACCGTCGCGCCCGCTCAGGAACCGCAACCTGCAGCCGATCAGCTGCTCCTGCATTTGCCCCTGCAGACCGATTTTCGCGACACCGTCAGCGGCCGCGTGCTGGCCGGCACCGACGATCGTCCCCAGCCGTCCGGCGGCGCTGCCTTTCTCAGGGGCGCTCCGCTGACCATCCCTGCCGAACTCCTGAAATCGCTCGGAACCGGCGACTTCACCGTCAGCACCTGGCTGCGTTTCGCCCCGGACGGATCCGGCCACACCGGGGACCTGCTCTGCCAGTACGATCCGGCTCGTCGCCGCGGACTGCACCTCACACTGAAAACAGCCACCGGCATCACGTCCTGTCAGTCAAATCTGCGGCATCTGCAGTTTGGCATAGACGACGACCGCGGCGGCGTCTGGCAGAAAGTCGGCCGCCCCGGAGATTCAATCCTCGCCTTCGCCCTCGCCGTGCACGAAAACGAACTCTACGCCGGCACCTGTGAACCGGCCGCCGGGAAATCCGGACGAGTCTATCGCTACGACGGTGACTCCAGGTGGATCGACTGTGGTGCCCCCGACCAGTCAAACAGTGTCACCAGCATGGCTGTCTGGCGTGGCCGACTGTATGCTGGCACCGGCAAATATCGACTCGCCGGTTCCAGCCTCGCCGAGTCACCCAACGCAGAGCTCGGCGGACGCATTTTTCGCTACGAAGGCGGCACCCGGTGGAAGCTCTGCGGCCAGCTGCCCGGCACTGAGGCTGTGGGCGGGCTGGTCGTGTTTCGGGACCGGCTGTACGCCAGTTCGCTCTACAAGCCTGCCGGCTTCTTCCGACTGGAGCCTGACAGCACCGAGTGGACTGCGTTGCCGATCCCCCGGTCCCCCGACGACTCCGGCCAGCCCACAGACCGCCGCGTGGAATCGCTGCACGTGACGGCGGATGCAATTGTCGCCAGCAGCTACGACGGCGGCCATGTTTACCGCTTTGACGGCACTGCCTGGCAGGACCTCGGCCGGCTCGGCGAGAATACTCAGACCTATTCCTTCGTCTCCCTGAACGGTCAACTGCTCGTGGGCACCTGGCCCAGCGGCCGTGTTTACAGCCACGCGGCCGACGGCAGCTGGCAGGACGCCGGACGCCTCGGTGAAGAGCTCGAAGTGATGGGCATGCTGGTCCACAACGGACGCCTGTTCGCCGGAAGTCTGCCGCTGGGCCAGGTCTACACGCTGGACGCGCCCGGCCGCTGGGTACTCTCAGCCCGGCTGGACCAGACCCCGGACGTGAAATACAGGCGTGTGTGGACCATGGCCGAACATCGGGGCGCTCTGTTCTGCAGCACTCTGCCTTCGGGCGAAGTCTGGACTTATCGTCAGGGCCGGCAGGTGCAGTGGGGCGACACCCTGCCCGAAGGCTGGCAGCACGTGGCAGCCGTGCGTACCGGCGAACAGCTGACTTTGTTCCTCAACGGCCGCGAGCTTGCCAGTTCGGCGGCTCCGACGGCCGGCGAACGCCCTTATGACCTCAGCACCCAGGCACCGCTGCAGATTGGCGGCGGCACCAATGGAGCTCTGGGAGGATTCCTGAAGGAGCTGCGGATTCACTCGCGGGCTCTGACACCCGCAGAAATCCGGCAGCTGGCAACGGCTCAGTAGTTCTTCCCAGCTTCCGCCAGAGCGGATGCTGGGTTTGCCAGATTTCTCCCGTTGTTTACAATCCCGCCCGAAATTCACGGCACCAGACAAGTCGCCTGACCTCCCTGGTGCACTTCCCACACCACTCCACAACTCCGCAAAGCCAGCGTTTCCCATGAGCACAGCAAACCCCTTCGGTGCCGAAGCCGTTCTGAATACGTCCGCAGGTCAGGTTCGCTACTACCGTCTGCGAAAACTTGCGGAAGCCGGCATCGGCAACATTGAAACGCTGCCATTCTCCATCCGCGTGCTGCTCGAAGCCTGCCTCCGCAACGTCGACAATTTCGTCGTCACCGCCGACGACGTGGTGAACCTCGCCAACTGGAACGCCGCCAAACCCGCGGAAATCGAAGTCCCCTTCAAGCCCGGCCGCGTTGTCCTCCAGGACTTCACCGGCGTACCCGCCGTCGTCGACCTCGCCGCACTCCGCAGTGCCATGGTCCGCATGGGTGGTGACCCCAAAAAAATCAACCCGCTCGTCCCCTGCGATCTGGTGATCGACCACAGCGTGCAGGTTGATGAATTCGCCAGCCGCTTCGCACTTCAGCGGAACGTCGAAATCGAGTTCGCCCGCAATATGGAACGCTACCAGTTCCTGCGGTGGGGCCAGCAGGCCTTCAACAACTTCCGCGTCATTCCACCCGCCACCGGCATCGTGCACCAGGTCAACCTTGAATACCTCGCCACCGTCGTCATGACCTCCAACGGCGTCGCCTACCCGGACAGTCTCGTGGGCACCGACAGCCACACCACCATGATTAATGGCCTCGGCGTCGTCGGCTGGGGCGTCGGCGGCATCGAAGCCGAAGCGGTGATGCTCGGCCAGCCCATCTACATGCTCACCCCCGAAGTCGTCGGCTTCCGCCTCACCGGACAACTCCCCGAAGGCTCCACCGCCACAGACCTCGTGCTCACCGTCACACAAATGCTGCGCGCCCACAAGGTGGTTGGCAAGTTCGTCGAATTCTACGGCCCCGGCCTCGACACCCTCAGCCTCGCAGACCGCGCCACACTCGCCAACATGGCGCCCGAATATGGTGCCACCATGGGCTTCTTCCCCGTCGACGCCGAAACCCTCCGCTTCCTCGAACGCACCGGCCGACCCAAACAACTCGTCGATCTCGTCGAACGCTACTACAAGGAACAGGGCCTGTTCCGCACCGCCGATTCCCCGGAACCACGCTTCACCAGCACCCTCGCGCTGAACCTCGAAGACGTCGTCCCGTCACTCGCCGGGCCCAAACGGCCCCAGGACCGCATCCTGCTCAAAAATATGCTCCCCGAATGGCAGAAGGCACTGCCCACCTTCGGCAAAACTCAACCGTCCGCCCCCGTCGCTGTCGAAGATAACGGACACAGCAGCCAGATCACAGACGGAGCCGTCGTGATCGCAGCCATCACCAGCTGCACCAACACCAGCAATCCCAGCGTCATGATCGGCGCCGGACTCCTTGCCCGCAACGCAGTCGCTCGCGGACTCAAACGTCAGCCATGGGTCAAAAGCAGCCTCGCTCCCGGAAGCCGCGTCGTTACCGAATACCTCGAAAAAGCCGGACTCGACAAAGCCCTCGATGAACTCGGCTTCCAAACCGTCGGCTACGGCTGCACCACCTGCATCGGCAACAGCGGACCACTCCCGGAACCCGTCGCCAAAGCCGTCACCTCCGGTGACCTCGTCGCCGCCGCCGTACTCTCCGGCAATCGCAACTTCGAAGGCCGCGTTAACCCCCTCGTCCGCGCCAACTACCTCGCCAGCCCGCCACTCGTCGTCGCCTACGCCATCGCCGGCACCGTCGACATCGACCTCGTTAACCAACCCATCGGTCAGGACAGCAGCGGCAAGGATGTCTACCTCCGCGAAATCTGGCCGTCACAAAAGGAAATCGCCGATACCGTCGCCGCCTCCATGTCGCCCGAAATGTTCACCGAACAATACGGCAAAGCTGCTCAGGGGCCGCCGGAATGGCAGTCCATCTCCGGCACCAGTGGCGACCTGTATCAGTGGGACGAAAACAGCACCTACGTGCAGGAACCCCCGTTCTTCGTCGATATGCCCCCCGAACCGCAGCCAATCCAGGCAATCGAAGACGCCCGCTGCCTGGTTTCCGTCGGAGACTCCACAACCACCGACCACATCAGCCCCGCCGGCTCCATCAAAGCCTCCAGCCCCGCCGGCCGCTACCTCCAGGCTCAAGGGGTCAAACCCGAAGATTTCAACCAGTACGGCGCCCGCCGTGGTAACGACCGCGTCATGACACGCGGCACCTTCGCCAATATCCGCCTCAAAAATCTCGTCGCCCCAGGCACCGAAGGCAGCGTTACCACACACTTCCCCAGCGGCGAACAGACCTCAATCTACGACGCCGCCATGAAGTACCGCGAAGCCGGCACACCCCTCGTGGTCCTCGCCGGCTCAGAATACGGCACCGGCTCCAGCCGCGACTGGGCCGCCAAAGGCACCTACCTCCTCGGCATCCGCGCCGTCATCGCCGTCAGCTTCGAACGCATCCATCGCTCCAACCTCGTGGGCATGGGCGTCCTGCCACTCCAGTTCCGCGAAGGCGAAAGCCGCGAATCACTCGGACTCGACGGCACAGAAACCTTCGATATCAGCCTCAATGATAAACTCGAACCACGACAGGCCGTCGAAGTCACCGCTCGCAAACCCAATGGCGAAGTCATCCACTTCGTCACCACCTGCCGCATCGATACCCCCGTCGAAGTGGTCTACTATCGCAACGGCGGAATCCTCCACACCGTCCTGAGACAACTGGCCCGCAACTGATCGTTCAGACCAGCCTGCAAACCAGTGCCGGACTCGTTCCAGCGTGCAACTCACTTTCCCTGCGAAGCGGGCAGAAGCACTCGCTTCGCAGGATGGTGATGAGGACACCCCTGTTCCACCGCACCCGACACCGCAGTCAGCGGCCCTTCGGCGAAAATTCAATATCGTTCAAGTGCCCTCGTGCAGCTCTGAGCGATCTATTCAGCCGCCCGCAACGTTTGAATCTGCAGCAACTTGCCCTCGCCTGAACTGCTGAAGATACCCCGAGTCACCGCAAACGCCTGCTCCAGTGCTTCGCCACTCAGAGGCTGTCCCTGACCATTCGTGGGTGCGAGCAGCTGCAGTGGTGCAGGAGCAATCAGCGCGGCGATCTGATCAATGTCGCCAACGTCCCGCAGGATTCCCGGCGGCAGCATTCCCAGTCGCTGCTGGTCGTACGGACGGTCCGTCAACCATGAGGCAGGCATGGCATGGGCCGTCACGCTGTCGATTCTGCGGTCCAGCGCCGCAGCACACAGCACTGCGATTGCGGCAGGGCCGGATCCGGCCACCCGCAGGCGGACGGGCTTGCCCGCACCATTCTGCTCCAGAACGGAAATCGCCGCGCGAATATCGCGGACCCACTGTCCCAGCAGCGGACGACCGATCCACAGGGACCACTCTGCGGAATTATGATCGGGAGCTTTGCCGATGCGGTCGGAGGTCCACGCGTCCGTTCCCGTCGCCCGCAATTGCAGCCGAGCGGTTTGCTCGGGGCGAATCTGCAGTGCCGTGTGCAGCTGATCTGTTGCAGCCGCTGCCGCACCGTCGCTCGTCACAATCAGCGTCCACTCCGCTGCCCCGCGATATTCCGCAGCCGGCAGACGCACTGCGAGTTCAATACCGGGATCCGGCATAATTCGGAGTTCTGTGGCGGATGCATCCGCCGGAGCTGTGCTCCCTTCCCGCCGGACAGCGGTGCTGCCCAGCACTTTGTCCAGTTCCGCACGCAGGACTTGTGCAACAGCATCCAGTGCCGCGGCTGTCGACGGAAACTTGCGCTGTGCCGCCAGCCTCCTGCCCTCAATCGCCGCGAATTGCGGCAGCGTCAGCCAATCATCCGGGCGGCTGTCGCCCGGATAGCAACGCAGCGACTCCGGTTCTTCAAGCGCGATGGCCGGCTCCGGGATTGGACCGCCGTCGCCACTTCCAAGCAGATGCTGCGTCATAAATCCATACATCGCCTCACGCATCGGCTGGTTGTAGTCGTGGGGTGACTCAATAATCACATGTCGCAACGCCGAACTGCGATTGTACAGCTCAAAAATACCCCGCGCTCCCGCGATGGATTTTCCTGCTTCACCCACAGAAAACTGAAAGGCGTCCTGCGTGGCACTGATCACCATTAGAGCACGAGGCGCTGTGAGCGCCAACACGCCGGATTCCTCGGTAAACGTGAGCGCTCCAGGGACCACTTCACACATGCAGCAGGCCGCTCCAAGGTACGCCTGATAGGTTCCCACGGAACAAACCGGTACCACCGCCTTCAAACGCTCATCCCATGCACCAGCGTACATCGACTGATTGCCGCCTCCGCTCGCCCCGGTAATCCCCAGCTTCTCACCGTCCACTTCGGGACGTGAAATCAGATAATCCACAGCCCGCATGTTTTCATAGACCTGGACGCCACTGAGCGGTCGACCGACCGGGAACAACGTGGCAGCCGTCATCTCCCCGTGGTATTCACCAAGCGCCTTCCCGAGGCCACGCTCGCCGGCTCCAAAAGCATCCACCGCCAGCACGAAAAACCCCAGCGTCGCCAGTCCTGCACAACGCGCCTGCACATGCGGGTCCTGCTTCGCGCCCTGCCAGTGACCGTGCACACACAGCACCGCCGGGAGTTTTCCGGGACGTTTGGGAACCCACGCATTTGCCGTCATCCAGACACCCGGAAATGTTTGAAACGTCAGCTTCTCAATGCGGTAGGCCGGACGATCCAGTGTCTCAAGAATTCGCGGCTCCAGCGGTGCGGGCTCCTTCGGAAACCCACCCCACGCCGCCTCCAGACGCTCCCGCAGACGCATCCTGTGCTGCGACCATGCTTCCAGCTGATCCGGCAACTGCCCGGCCGCTCCTCCCTGATGCCCCGCCGCTTCCCGCCGAATCCAGCTTAAAAACGACTCTCGCACACCATCCTGCCCATCCGCCAGCCGACTGCTGCAGATCAGCACCAACACGAGGCAACCTGCGAAACGAAACAACGACGCCCCGGATTTCCGACTTCTGTTCAACACGGACATAAGCTGCTCCGCAGAAGATTTCATGCTTGCAATCTGCTGATTCCTGCCCGCCCGGTCGAGGCTGACCACCGCAGCCGAAGTGCAGGGAACAACCAGCAAATCCCCAAACGCTGACAATACGCGATGATGAACCCCATGGCAACACGCACTGAGCCGCTGGGCGGCAATCACGTTGAGCCGCAGGGCGGCAATCGCGTTGAGCCGCAGGGCGGCGATCGCGTTGAGCCGCAGGGCGGAAGCCCGCGGGTAAAGAACGCAGCCCGAGAGAGAAGAGCCGCGGATTACACGCAGGCTGAAGAATGTGGCAACACGCCACAATTCAAAGCGCACACTGCTGCACCGGAACTTCTCACTTCTTATTTCTCACTTCTCACTTCCAACAACCAGCCGCGCCTCTTATTGCCCTCTGGCGGCTAGCCCAGTTGCCATGCGGTTGATACCAGGATGACGCAACGGTGGAAAATAGCGCAGCACGGCAGGACTTCCAGTCAGCACGCCAATTGCATCCTTCGGCCCGATCTGGCTACGAAAAAATGCCCTCTGTCGTGCGGTGATGGAGAGACTGAGCCGAAACCCCCAAGCAAAGGCCCCTGCAGCGGGCCGCCAACGCAAATGACAGCGCGTACAACTGCGTCGCAGAACACGTTTCGGGGATAGCGGCCACCGCTCAGAAGGGCTACGCTCAACCAGCCAACCCCGCGCCCAGCGCAGGGGCTTTCCCCGGTCGACAGCCGCGCGATTTCAAACAGTGCCGGTGGTGTCAGCTTCGTATTCGTCAATAAACACGCGTGTGAAGTCGTACACGCCGAGGAAGTCATCGAGTCTGTCGTCGGAGGTTTTACGCATATCGCCGTCTTCGATCATCTTGAAGACGATGTGACCGAAGTCGTCGGTGGAGTGCACGCCCCATTTGCGAAATACGGTCGGGCAGAGCATTCCGAATTGCTGCAGTCCCAGAAGCCGGATGCCTTCGAGGAGTTCACCGCCAGTGATGTGTCCGGTTTTTTCGGACGAGCGATCGCGGCCGAGTTGTTCCTGAATGAAACGCAGGGCCGCAAAGACAAACTTGTGAGCACTGGGATGATAGGAGCGTAAGGAATGGCTGCTGAGCGATGTCATGGACCACAAGACTTTTGTTGGGGGAAGACAACAGTTGCCGGTTCGCAACCTCCCTGCGGCGGTCTGAGTTGTAAATATGATACAGCGGATCAGGCGGTGAAAGAAGGGCGCAATCCACGAAATCATTCTGTCTCGTCGTCAGATTCTCGTTTTCTGCTTCCACGGGAAATTACGGTGACAATATCAGCCGCGTCGGTCATGAGTCGCCGGCCGTCTTCGAAGGCCACGATGAGTTTGCGGGCCAGCAACTCCTGGGAAAGGACTCGACCCTGCCCGGCTTTTGTCAGCACCGTAGCACCCACCGGCGGCAGCTCTTTACGGTGTTCTTCGTAGGTGTCGTATTCGTAGCGAAGACAGCACTTGAGACGCCCGCAGCGCCCGGAGATTTTACCCGGGTCAAGCGTCGCCTTCTGGAGTTTGGCCATCTTCATGGAGACCGGAGGCATCTGCTGCAGGTGGGTATTGCAGCACACGGGTTTTCCACAGTCTCCGTAGTCGGCCAGAAGGCGGGCTTCGTCGCGGATGCCGATTTGCCGCATTTCGATCCGCGTGTTGAAGTCGCGGGCAAGCGATTTGACGAGTTCACGGAAGTCGACGCGGGATTCGGAAAGGTAAAACAGGATCAGCTTCTCACCGCCAAAAACCAGCTCCACGTCGATCAGCTGCATTTGCAGTGAACGTTCGCGGATCCGATCGTTGGCAAGCGCGAACAATTGCTTTTCACGCTCGGCGGCGACCGAGCGGCTGCGGCGGTCGTCGTCGGTGACTGTTCGCAGGATCCGCCCACCGTGGCGGCTGCCGCCAAGGTACGCCGCTGTATTCTCTGTGGCAGGACACAGAACCACACCCCAGTCAGTGCCGCGTTCAGAACGAACCACCACCTCTTCACCACGCGCGTGACTGATGCCGCGGCGGGCTTCAAAATCAGCCAGCAGTCGTGTTGTGCCGTACCGCACCACGTAACGTGTGGTTTCCGGAGCGGAGGACTGGTCTTCCATAGCCGGGGGGCCTGCAGGGAACAAGGAGAAGTTGAGATCGCAGCGGAGTATAAGCGAAGATGGTCGCCCGGGATACCCAATCCCTGGCAAATGCCGGTGCTTCCAGGCTTGTCGAATTCCTCGCTTCCCGGATAATGCGGACCTCGGGCCCGAATGGCAGGCCAGGTGAAATGCGTGGGAGCAGGCAGCGTGATAACCCGGCAGCTGATACTCGAGCAGATCGGCTGCCCCCTGTGCGGTTCACCATCCTGCCAGACACGACTCATCGGCCGCGACAACCTCTGCGGCGTCCCCGGGCAATTTCAGGTGGTCCGCTGCCTCGACTGCCATCACCTCTACATGAACCCTCGCCCTGCCGCCCAGTCGCTGGCAGACTGTTATCCGCCCAACTACGGCCCACACCAGTCTGAACCCCACGCCCCGGCTGCCACACCCGCCCCGCGCCCATGGTATCTGCGGTGGTTTCCCCTGCGACACATACCCGGTCTCAAACGACTCTGCATCTGGCTGCTCGACGATCTCAGCGAACCGGTGCCGACCACCCACGAACACTGCCGGTCAGCCGGCCTGCCCCCCGAAACACCCCTGCGAGCACTCGAAATCGGCTGCGCCACCGGTCGCTACCTGCAAAGACTCAAAGACGCCGGCTGGACAGTGCAGGGGGTTGAGCTGAGTCCTGCTGCGGCTGCCCGTGCCCAGGCTGCTGGACTGCCAGTGCACTGCGGTACCCTCGAATCACTCCCGGATGACCACGTTCAGTATAACTTTGCCGCCGCATGGCACGTGCTTGAACATGTCCCGGACGTGCGGGGCAACCTCAACCGCCTGCGACAACTGCTGCGGCCCGGAGGAACACTGGTATTCAGCATCCCCAATGCGGGCTGCTGGGAACCGCGAGTGTTCGGTTCAGCATGGTATGTCTGGGAACTGCCACGGCACCTGCACTACTTCACACCCCGCTCCATCACCCGGCTGCTGCAGGAATCCGGCTTCGTGAACATTCAGGTGCGGCATCAGCGATCCCTGCTGAATGTCTTCGGCAGCCTCGGTATCGCATTGCTCAGCCGGCGGCCGGACAGTCGGCTGGGAACATGGCTGAAATCTTACCCCGATCATCCGCGGCTGCTCCTGCAACTCCTCCTTGCGCCCCTCGCCCATCTCCTCGCAGGGCTCGGTCAGGGCGGACGACTGACCATCTTTGCCCGCGTCCCCGGAGATCCGCGATGATGCGGAGCTTCTTCAGGAGGGAAGCTGCCAATACCAGCGTGAGGGACGCGGTCCTGGCAAGGTTCTGGCAGCTGATCACGGGGCCACTCACGCAACTGCTCCTCGTCTGGTACCTGACAGCCGCCGGCCAGGACTATTACCAGGCGTTCTCAAGAATGCTGGGTCTGCAGATCTTCGTCGAACTCGGGTTAAGCGTGGTCCTGATCAGTCTCGCCAGTCACGAATGGGCTGAACTAAGCCTCGAAAACGGCGCAGTCACCGGACCACCCCTCGCACTCGCCCGACTGGCGTCGCTCGTCCGCCAGTCCCTCCGCTGGTACGCCCGCGCAGCCCTCGTTTTCCTCCTGCTGATTACCATTGCCGGCAGCTGGTTCTTTGCTGACACAGAGCGTCTGTGGGCAACTACCGGCGAACGCGAAACTGTTTCCTGGCAAGCCCCGTGGCTGGCCCTCTCACTGCTCACCACACTGCAGCTGGCATGCCTGCCACTGACCTCAATCCTTGAAGGCTGCAACCAACTGCAGGTGCTGAACCGAGTCCGTCTTGTGCAGGCGATCTGCGGCACCGCCACCGTCTGGCTCCTCCTCCTCGCCAATACCGGTCTGTGGGCACTCGTCGGCTCCGCAGCCGTGCGTCTGTGTTTTGATCTGTGGCTGATTGGTGTACGTTATCGCCCATTTTTTGCAGCACTCACAGAATCCTCCACCCTCAGCGACAGCGGGCAACTTGACTGGCGACTGGAGGTGCGTCCGCTGCAGTGGCGGATTGCCGTTCAGGGCATGTTCCTCTGGGCTGCCAGCCAAATGCCGCTGCTGGTGATTTTTCGCTTTCACGGTGAAGGCGAAGCAGGGAGACTCGGCATGACCTGGACCGTGCTCACGGCCCTGCAGTCAGCCTCCATGGCATGGCTGGAGACCCATCGACCACAGATGGGAATGCTGATTGCCAGACGCCGCTGGCCTGAGCTGGACCACTTGTTCTTCCGCATGTCCATTCGCGCACTTGCCGGGCTGGCAGTCGGGCTGGTGCTGTTCTGCGCTGCCGTGTTCTGGCTGGGAACCCGGACTGACTGGTTGTGCGTGCGACTGTCAGCACGACTGCTTCCCGTTTATCCCACGCTGCTGTTTTCACTCGCACTGCTGGCCCTGCAGCCGGCACTCTGCACCAACCTGTACGTGCGGGCCCATAAACGTGACCCGTTTCTGGTGGCAGCGGTGGCCTCAAGCGGCTGGACAGCACTCCTGCAGCTGCTGTTCGGACGCGCCCTGGGCACTTCAGGAGTCGCCCTCGGGTATCTGTTGGGGACCGCCTGCATCCAGACACCCCTGTGGCTGGCCATCTGGCAGAAAACCCGCCGCGAATGGCACCGGCACGAAAATCCGGATGCCGTGCACGAAGGAGACTCCCGGTGAGGCTGCTGTTCCTGTCATCCGGTCCACACGTGCCTTCCGCGCGATTCAGAATACTCCCGTATCAGCGGCATTTTCGCGCGGAGGGCCACCAGACCCACGTCTGGCACAGCTTCCCCGAAAAATACGACTACTTTCCATGGCTGGGTTTTCGACCCAGCCAGCTGCTCAAACGCGGAGTACGCTGGTGGCACCTGCTCCGCAGTCGACTGATGCGATTTGACGCCGTGATGATTGATCGGGAAATCTTTGACGCCCCCGGCACCGAACTGGAACAGCGCTTCCGGGAATCCTGCCGGAAACTGGTGATGGATTTCGACGATGCCGTCTTCCTGCGCTACCCGGGAAAGTTTGAACAGCTGCTGGCACTCGCAGATCTGGTCATCTGCGGAAATCGCTTTCTCGTCGAAAAGACGCTCCCACTGAATTCACGAGTCTGCCACTTACCCACCTGCGTGGATCTGGATGATTACGCGGCATCCAGCCGCGCAGCTGCTGCCGACATGCCACACTCCAGCGGCCGACTCGTTCTCGGCTGGATGGGAACCACCGGCAACCTGCGGTATTTGACGGTGGCTGCCGAGGCACTGCGGGAACTGGCACGGGAACGTGACTTCGAACTCCGCGTCGTCGTCCCGGATGCCACTCCGCTTCAGCAGATTGATCTTCGCGGTGTGCGAGTGGTGCATGAGGTCTGGCAGCCACAACGCGAAGTGGAGCAGCTGCGGGCATTCGACATCGGCCTCATGCCGCTGTTTCCCAATCAGGAATGGGACCGCTACAAATGCGGACTGAAGCTCATCCAGTACCTTGCTGTCGGAATACCCGGTGTGGCCGCTCCGGTCGGAGTCAACTCAGAGATTCTCGATCACAATCAAAATGGGTTTGCAGCGCAGACTCCCGCAGAATGGCTGACAGCCCTCCGGGCCCTCACCGGCGATGCAGAACTCCGACGCCGCATGGGGCTGCGAGGCCTCGAAACTGTCCGCCAGCGATACTCGATTCAGGCCTGCTACCCGGTGCTCCGAAATGCCCTTCTGAACCTGACGAGCAACACAGCCGACGCAGAAAAATCCGCGCCGATATTTCGCAGCTGAATTCCTCACCATCCCCATGGATGGAGCACTCCAGGCAGAAACCTCCTCTTGACCCATTTCCGCCTGTGGCAGTACTTTCCGCCGTTCTGCTCAGGACCGAGCAGTTGTGTGCCAGCGGTTAATCCGTACTTTTTTTCTGAGCGACGCCCATGGAAGGTGCCCGCTCCATCCTGCTTTCTCTCGCCATGGTCTGTTTTGCTGTCCCCGTAACAGCTCAACAGAGCCCTGTTGACGCACGTCCATCCCGCAAGGGCGAAGTTCTGCTGCTGGAAGATGGGCAGCTGATTGAATTCCCCTTCACAACTCGTGACGACGGTTACGACGTCAGATTTCCCGGCGGCCCGCAATTTATTGAGTCTTCGCGGGTACTCTGCGTGGCGAGTTCGCGAACCGCAGCCTGGCGTCATCTGCGAAGCACTTTTCCAGGCTTCACTCCGGAAATTCACATGCGGCTGGCTCGCTGGTGCCTGAAACATCAGCTTGATGACTGCGCTGAACGAGAACTGCTGGACGCCCTCAATCTGGACCCCAATCGCGGAGACGCGCAGGCGCTGCTGGAAGAACTCACCGGCCGTCGGCTGGCAGCAGCCGGAGGCAGCTCCGCTGCACAAAGCATGCAGCAGATACCCGGTGCACCGGGCATTGCCGCAGCAGCCCCGGCAGCAGCCCTGGGCGGACTCACGTCTGAAAATGCCAGGAATTTTGTGAGACGAATTCAACCGCTGCTCGCCAATCGCTGCGCCGCAGCCGGCTGCCATGGTCCCGGGACAACCTCGAACTTTCAGCTCACTTCAATCCGCAGAGGCTCAACTCCGCTGACCGCTGAACGCAATCTGGCCGCCGTGCTGGCACAGGTTCAGCCGGATGATCCGCTGCACTCCCCGCTGCTCGTCAAAGCCGATCAGCAGCACGGTGGTATGCAGGAACCCGCCTTCCGCGGCCGAATTGGCGCTCAGCAACGGCAAATACTCCAGGATTGGGTCGCTGCAGCCAACGCTGACCTGCATCCCGACCTTGCCCCGATGGATGCTCCTGTCGATCTGGATCCAGCTGTCGAGGCTGACGATATCGCCACTCGTCCCACGAATTCCCAGGACTCTCCCGCTGAAAATTCAACGCTCCCGCACGGTCGGCCAACCGACCGGTCCAACGTTGACAAAGAATTGCTCCGACAGGCCGCACGGTCAGTCGCCAGTGACCCGTTTTCTCCCGCTGTTTTTAACCGTCGTTTTCACAAAGACGTCGGGGCCAACCCCGACTAGCTGAAGCACAAACTCCATTCCGGAGCATTTCAAATGCCGCGTTCGCTGCCCATCGCTGCTCTGCTGTGTACCCTGTTGTGCGCAGGCGGCTGTAATTCGTCACGGGCGCTGAGTCGCCAGGATTATCAGGACACCCGTGATCCCTTCATGAAGGGCAGCAGCCTCGCAGACTCAAGCGATTCCAGTGCCGCCGGAGTTGCCAGCCTGAGTGCCGCAGGCAACGGTGACACTTCAACGCCAGCGACGGCCCACGCCGGCACAACTCCGCCACTACCCGGCCCCAAACCCATTCAGCAGGCGTCCGGAATTCAGGGACCGCGCACAGCCGGAACCGGCATCGCACACGCAACCTACCCGGACCCAGGCTCAGGCGGGGAACTCACATCAGCACTCCCCGCAAATCCCGCGGCAACGCCCGATCCGGCAGGTTCCGGTCGCTCATGGCAGGGCCCGGCCCTGTCCAATTTCCTCTCCGGACATGATGTGCCTCCCTCAGAAACCATCAGCGGCGAATCTGTCCGGAACCGCACCGCAGCCTCCACCGGAATTGGCCGTACCCCGGCCACTGCCGGAACCGGTCGCCCATCACCGGCCGCCGAGGCGGCTGCGCTCAGCGAGATGAATCGCGAAATCGGTGGCTTCAGCAGCTTCCTCGAACAATCCGCCGATCAGGGTGCAGCGGCAGTCAGCGAGGCCGGACGAGCCGCCGAGGCGGCCGCTGCCAATGCCGGGGAATCTGCCGGCAACTTCGCCGACTTCGCCACTCGAAAACGCGCTGAATGGGCCGCCCGAACCCGCACTGCCCAGGCAGATGCAAAGCAGACTGCCAATGCCGCAGGCGCCGCCGCAGCTGCCTCCGTCGAAAATGCCGGGAAGGCGGCGCGCGCCGCAAGCGATGACTTCTTTGAACAACTTGCCGCTCCGGCAACCACCCCCGCCGCTGCCGCCGTCGCCAACACAGCAAATCCCGGAACCAATCCCCTGGCCGCCGAGTCGCTGGAGTTCGATTCAGAGTCCCCTGAATCTTCTGCCCCATCCTCAACCGAAACACTCGATGAAGGATTCAGCGGGCAACCCGGAGCGATTCCAGAAGGCTTTGAACCCTGAGAGATGCGTGTCGGCATGACAATGGAATTTCGCAGAGCAGTTGTGGCAGACGCCACCGCCATCGCTCGTATGAATCAGCAGCTCGCCGAAGAGACCGAAGGACGCAGATTACCCGAGGCTGTCGTCCAGGCCGGAGTCCTGCGGGGCCTGCAGCTTGATCCGGAAGTGCGGTACTTTATCGCGGAATGCGGCGGAATACCGATTGGGCAACTGATGCTGACCAGGGAATGGAGCGACTGGCGAAATGGCTGGATGCTCTGGCTGCAAAGTGTCTATGTGGCGTCTGAGTATCGGCGGCAGGGCGTCTTTCGCAGGCTGCTTGATTTCGGCCTCGGACTGTGCCGCAGCACTGATCACCCCGTCTGCGTCAGGCTCTACGTGGAACAGGAAAACGCCGCCGCCTCCGAAGTGTACCATCGGCTGGGATTCGGTTCCGCTGGCTACCGAGTGCTGGAACGGGCGGAACCGCCGGAAATCCATTGAATCAAGCACCACACTCAAAACGGCATCAGGCAGTTTTCTGTCCCGGATACCGCACGCGACCATGGTGAGCGGCCAGCAGTGACTTGACCAGCGAATCCTCGATCCGCCGAATCTCACACATCTGCAGGTTGCACTCGTCAAACTGCCCGTCCAGCAGGCGTTTCATGGTGATTTCGTGCACCAGCGACTGAATGCGTTTGGGTGTGGGTTCCTTGAGTGTGCGGCTGGCGCTTTCGACGGCGTCGGCCAGCATCAGCACCGCAGTTTCGCGGGTTTGAGGTTTGGGTCCCGGATAACGAAAACTGGACTCACTGGCGTCCGTGCGATGGTCCACGTCAGCCTTGCGAGCAGCTTCGCGGTAGAAGTATTCGACGAGCGTGGTGCCGTGGTGCTGAGTAATGAAGGGATGGAGCGGTTCGGGGAGGTTGTTTTCTTCGGCCAGTTCCAGCCCGTCCTTCACGTGACCGATAATAATCAGCGTGCTCATGGCCGGAGCCAGCGAATGATGCGGATTTTCGCTGCCGTCAGTCATGTTCTCGATGAAATACTCAGGCTTCATCATCTTGCCGATATCGTGGAAGTAGGCACCGACGCGGGCCAGCAGACCATTGGCCCCGATCGATTCGGCGGCGGCTTCGGCCATTGAAGCAACCATGATGGAATGGTTGTAAGTGCCCGGAGCGCGGCGCGCCAGTTCCTGCAGCAGCGGATGGGAGACGCCTGTCAGTTCCAGCAGGCTGATGTCGGTGACGATCCCAAAGGCCTGCTCAATAAACGGCAGACTGCCGGCTACGAAGTAGGAACAAACCAGCGCCCAGCCGGCGAATTTCAACGCAGGCACCAGCAGTCCCGGACTTTTCCAGGCATCCGTATCACCGGACTGCTGCAGCAGCCCCAGAGCCCAGACTGTGGCGAAAGCGACGAAAGCCACAAGAAAACCAGCACGAATGATCACCAGCCTCGACTTGATCCGCCGCAACGGGAGCACTCCGGCAACACATATTGCGATCAGTGTGAAACAATGGGCCAGATCTGCGATGGTGGACAGCGAGATAATCAGCGAGAGCCCAAAGGCAGCCACACAGGCCACGGTCTGCCCGTAAACAATCGCACAGACCATCACCGCAGCCAGCAGCGGAATGATCTCAGCACGGAGCGGATCACGACTGAACAAACAGGACAGAAACACTGCGCTGCAACACATGCCAAGAAACACGATCAGCCTCGGTGTGTCCCGCAGCATCTGCTGGGAAACACGCCGCAGGAAAGCACCGAAAAGTACCACGATGAGCGCTGTCAGCAGGGTGCGTCCAAGCAGTCGCAGGGCACGCTGGCGACTGCTGAGGCTCTCTTCAAAAGCGGCGTATTCGAGCTGCAGCAGGTCTCGGTGAGAATCAGTCAGTCGCGTGCCGGCAGGAATCAGAATTTCTCCGAGAGTGTAGGAATCCATCTTACGCGGCGCGTTTCGCCGCGCAGACTCAAGACGTTCTTCCGTGAGCGGTTCATCGCGGCGAAGCTGGCCACGGACTGTTGACTGCAGCCAGATCTCGATCTGCGGCTTGAGCACCGCCAAACGCCCGGCGGCTGCCCAGTTCTTGCCGATGCGACCTGTTTCCCGCAACTGCTCCTGCAGCAGAACCTCAGATAACAAACCTGGCTTGATCACCTGACCAAACTCATCCTGAACTTCAATCGGACGAGACAAATCAGGGCCCTCACCTGTTTCCGATGACCGCAGAATCGCGTCAATTTCGGATATGTCCACAAGGCCGGGACTCCGCGCGTCCGCGGTCAGCAGCTGAAACCCCTGAACCAGCTCGTCAATGCGGTTACCCTGAGTATCGTCGGGGTCGCGGAGCTGATTGCGGAGCACACTGTAGGCCGTGGCAGCCGCATCCCCGTCAGCCGGGTTAATGCCAAATGCCAGCACCGTCTCAGGAGCGACTGCTGTGACAGATTCTGTGTTGGCGATTTCGCTCAACTGGGTGCGAAGCTGGGAAGGCAAACGATCAATCAAACTGGTGTCCTGACGCAACACCACCGGCGCCCGGCGAACTGCGTCGTTGAGCGCTCTGCGAGTCTCCTCCTGATTCTCCACACTGAACGCCACTCGCGCCTGAATCCCCGCCGATACCAGCTGCCCGGTACGCCAGCGCGCTCCGGGATTGCCAGCCAGGCCGGCAACAAGCAATCCAAGCCCGGCAGCAATGCCGATCACTGAGAGCGTCAGGATGCGATAGTCGCGAAAGCCGGCCAGAAGACGGTCGCGAAAAGTGGGCGACGGACGGTATATGCGGGTCTGCCGCGAACGCCGTGTTCCAAAAAAGGACATCGGACTGCTTGCCGACGGATGAGCGTCCGTCGCGCTGGCGGATGCAGGAGTCGGGGAAAGTCGCTGCCCTCTTAAGGACGCGACTGTTCCGTTTCGTACGCCGAAACAATCTCCCGTACCAGCCGGTGTCTGACAATATCCTGGCCAGTCAGGTGCACCGCCGCAACTCCGGAGATGGCGGAAAGCCGCCGAATTGCATCCCGAAATCCGGAAGGTACACCCTTTTCCAGATCCGTCTGGGTGGAATCACCCGTGACCACGATCCGGGAATTCTGACCCATACGCGTCAAAAACATCTTCATCTGCGTAACCGTCGTGTTCTGACCCTCGTCCAGAATCATGAACGTGTCGTTCAGCGTTCGCCCCCGCATGAACGCCAATGGCAGGATTTCAATCACGTCGTTCGACAAATAACGCCGCACCTGATCGAAGTCCACCATGTCGTGAATCGCATCCAGCAGCGGGCGAATAAATGGGTTGACCTTCGCAAACATGTCGCCCGGAAGAAAACCCAGCTTCTCACCAGCCTCCACCGCAGGACGCACCAGCACGATCTTGCGGACGTACTCGGCACGAAGCGCTTCCAGGGCCAGAGCGACCGCGAGATAGGTCTTGCCGGAACCCGCCGGGCCATCGCAAAGTACCAGCTCATGCCGACGAATGGCGTCCATGTAGAGCTTCTGACCGTCCGTTTTCGGCCGAATCTGACCCACACGATCTCGCCCCGTCCGCAACTCCGGCACACCGCGGACAGACCACGAGCCCGGAGAAAACGCGGAAGCCGGAGGCGCCGTGAGCACCTCCTGAGGTTCCACTTTCAGCTTTTCCGGCTGACCTTCATCATTGCTCAACCCCAGATCCTCCGGTGAGAGTTCGCGATTTTGACGCACAACGTCCTGCCAGCGCTTCAGGACTTCCGCACAACGCCGAACCTGATCGTCATCGCCCAGAATCCGCAGCTGGCTGCCCCGGAGCACAATCCGGGCTCCGGTCTGATCGCAGAGCAGTCGCAGGTGTTCATCCCGAGCCCCGAATAATGCCCGAGCTTCGTCGTGATGACGCAGCTCCAGAATCGCCTCTGTCATAGTGTTCCAGTATTTGCAGAGCAAAAAGGGGGCTTAGTTGCCGGCATTCCCGCGTTTTTCAGCGTTCTGCCTGGCTTGATCAACGAGTTCCTGCCAGGCAGGATGCTGGTGAAGAATCTGCAGGTCCGGATCGGTAACCATGTGCTCGTGTTCATCGTGGCCCGCAGCGTTGTTGAGTCGGAGCAGCTCGACGGCACGGCTGAGCAGTTCAGTGCGACGCTCGACCGAAGTTTCCGGTCGCTCCGCCGCCCGAGCGTACGTGCAGGCACCATTGTACAGAGAATACAGATCGTTGGGAGTCTGGCGGATCAGTTCTTCAGCGGCAGCCAGACCCTCGTCCACTCGGCCCTGCCGCACCAAAACCAATGCCGTCAGACTCTGCACCTCCTCGTGATCCGGAGTCAACTCCGCGGCACGACGCAGATCCGACATCGATTCGTCAAAACTGCCCGCGTGCATCCGCAACGACGCCCGGCGAACCCACGCGTCCGGCAGAAAGGGATCGATTCGCACGGCCACATCCAGCGCCTTAACCGCGTCGAGCTGATTCCCCGCCTCCCGCTGCCGGAAACTTTCCACAATCAGCCGCCACGCAGGTGACCGCTCACGCGCCCCACGCCGCAACCCCTCAGCCTGACCACGAACCCACTCCACTCTGCTCCGCGACAGCTGATTCAACAGCCTCCGACACTCCGGATGCGAAAACACAGCCAGCTGCGACAACAACTGCTCCATCAGCCGCTGATTATCCGGTGATGCTGCACGGTCCACCGCAAAACCGGCCTCCCACGATCGAGCACTGGAGATCAACAGCTGCAGCGATTCATCCGCAGCGTCTTCCGCAAGCAGCTGCAATGCCACACGTGTGTGCTGGAAGGAATTGCCCCCAGCGGCCGCTCCCGGCTGCTCTCCCAAAAGTAATGCTGCCAGCCGCCGCCAGTCGGGATGGTCGTATCGCGCCAGATGCGCCAGCAATTCACTCTGATTGTCCGGCTTGAGCTTCTCCCAGGCCTGAATCAACTCGTCCAGCTGCGGCCGTTCTGAACATGCCAGCACCACCGGGAGAGGCACCTGATCGCCTCCGCGACGAATGTCCTGAGTTCGCCAGAAACTATCCAGCAGCAAAGGGCCCCACTCGGGCGCCCGAAGCATGCCTGCCGCTTCCAGCACTCCCCGCGAAATCGAACCGGAACTGAGCCGTGCAGTTACCACCGGCCTCACAGCCGCTTCATCCGCAGCATTTCGCGTCTGCACCAGCTGATGCAGGAGCACATCCTGGTATTCGGTAAGCACCACTTTGGAAATGCTGCTCTGCAGATACAAACACGTGGCGTCGTGCCGACGCAGCAGCAATGACTGCACCGCCGCGTCAAACTCCTCACGGCCAAAGCCCGCCGTCTGCCCCTCGGTCGTTAACGCCACAGCCTTCCGAACCCATGCAGCCACCAACGGTGTCCAGCGGCCGTCGTCAGAAGCCACCATCGCTGAAACAGCCTGAGTCTGCAGCGCCGGACGCGATTCACCCGACTCCCAAATGAAAGACATCGCCTCCAATGCTGACTCGTCCTGACTCGTGGCGATTCCCGCGAGCGCCGCAGCGGCAACCTCCCGGTCCTCCGACATCGCCAACTCCCGAAGCGTCTCCACAGCACGCCGGCCAGGGAGCTGATTCAGGAGTCGCGCGTAGTCTTTTTGCTGAGCCGCATCCGCTGTCAGCACACGCCGCAAAATCACGTCCGCCTGCTGCTCCGTCAGACGGTCCACTGAACCCTCCAGTGCGGCGCGGCGAATCCCCGCGTTCCCACTCTCCAGATCAGCCAACGCCTGCTCCACAGACGCCAGACGGTAAACCGCCGACAAAGCCTCCGAAATCGCAGTCTCACGCGAATCGTAAATCTTCACAGAAGAACGCATCCCCAGTGGTCTGCTGTCCCCCTGAACATCCGCTTCCGCCAAAGCCGCGAAACGAAACGGCGGCAGCCCCCGCTTAAACGGCAGCTGCTGTCGCTGCACCATCTTCGGAGCACCCGGTGTCAACCCCAGCATCCACGAACTCACCTCACCCGTGACGCCCAGTCGACCAGACTCGGAACCGACAAACAAAACACGCTCCACACCCGCGCCAGACAACTGATGCAGAATCCTGTCAATTTCCCAGACAGCGACCGCGTCGAGCTCCCGCAGGCTGGAAATTAATGCCAAAGCCCCCTCAGGCCCCACACGCTCCACAGATAACCCCTGCATACGCCGAAACTGGTCCTCCAGTAACATCGATCCCGCCAGACGAATCGCCTCCTGCGGTTCTGATGCACCAGAACCAGCACGCTGCACGTCCGGCCCCCACTCCAGCCGCCAATTCAACTCGCCCTGCGGATAGGGAACCAGACTCCATTCCAGCTGCACCTCGGCGGTTTGTCCCGCTGACAACTGGATCACCTCAGAACGATGCTGCGGCCTGACTTCAAGATTCTCTTCACACACCAGCCGAAAATTGTCCAGCTCTCCGGAAAATGCACCCGTCGCACCGTTCGATAACTCCATCGTCAGCTTCAGACGCAATGATGTCAGCGCCTGGCTGGAACCACTGCCACGCTCCGGCGGCAACAACTCCAGCCGCGACGAATATTTCTTCAGCTGCACCTGGGGCCATGTGGCTTCCGGAGGGTCCGCCAGCGTCGGCACACAGACCAGCCACAGCCAGATCCAGATCCCGCCAGCTATGCCACAGATTTGAACCTGCCGCCGCATCACCAAAGTATCCCGGAAAAATTCTGTGAACACCGGTGACGCCATTCACCGACGACATCCTGCATTCTAGCAGGCTCCACGCTGCGGGGAACTCCGGTTCCAAGGCAAATTCCCGGACTGCTGCAGCGCCGAAAGGCCGCCCGCACCCAGCAAAATCCCAGCCGCCGCCAACGCGTCCTCAATCCGCTCCGTCAATCCCGCATTCCCAGGCCGCGCCGAGTCTGTAAACCACAGTCGCCCCGTGACCGAGTCGGCGTGTGCCGTCAGCTGCGAACTTCGCGAACTCCCAGCCACCGCAGTGTTCAGCCACAACGCCAACTTCTCCGCCGCAATCCGCTCACCACCACACTGCCGCAATACAAACCAACGGTCGTCCTCCAGCACCTCCAGAGACAAACCCGACTCCGCCCGACGAGCCTCCGCCACCGAACTCACAGCCACCGACCACCCACAGTGCTCAGCCAGCCACTGCAGTCGCTGCTTCACCAGCGGATCGTCAGTCCCCGCCAGCAGCCGCCGCGAACCCGATCCCGCTCCGTGATTCCAGCCCCGCAGCCAGTCCCGGTAACGCGGCTCAAAATCCAGCGACTCATAGCGGCCCGCTGAACGCGATAATCGCCGCCCCCGCAGCACTCCCGGAGCCACTCCGGGCAGCTCCAGACTCAGCCGCTGACCACCCCCGCCAACCACACGCAGCACAACCCCCACATCTCGCCAAACCACCTGCACACCATCCCCGGAAGCATCCGTCGCATCCAGACCACTCCAGCCAGCCGGGGCACCCGCGCCCGTCACAAACAACGCCCCAGCCACACGCGGATTACATCGCAACAACTCCTGCAGAGATGCGGATGTGCACCTCCCAGCGTCCAGCACCCCCACACCCAGCTCCCGCACCGCCGCGACCACCCCCGCAAATACCTCTGAAGAAAAAACACGCGCATCAAAACCCAACAGCAGCTCCGGGATCGCCGCACGCTCAGCCAGCACACCCGAAGCCCCGGTCGACGCCACACCCTGCCCAGACCACCTCCCCGCTGCCCGCTCCTCACGCTGCTGCCAACGCTCCACCAGACTCAGACTGAAAGCCTGCGCAAGCAGTCCCGCGGCGGCAGGAGTCAGCGCGTTCAGCCACATACCCCGAACCCCGAATTCCGTCCGCTCAATCCCCCCTGCACGCTGCTCCCGAATCAACTCCGCCTCAGCCGCCGTACGCTCCGACAAACCCTCCGTGTGCAGCCGCCACTCGCAGCCATCGCAGACCGACCAGCCAGCACTGAGCCGCGCACGGTGCACCGCAGCAGTCACCGCCTGCTGCTCCCCAGGACACAGAAACTGCTGCCGCTCCGAAATGTTCTCACCACGCACTACAGAATCCCCGATTCGCGCCGATGGAGCTTCTGCACAAGCTTGGCAATGAGCGCCGTCCAGCCAGTCTGATGACTGGCCCCCAGTCCACGCCCCGTCTCACCATGGAAATACTCGTGAAACAACAGCAACTCACTCCACGCCGGATCGTCACGATACCGAGCATCACCGCCGTGACAGGGACGATGCCCGTCCGGCCCGGGAAGAAAGATGTGCAACTGCCGACGCATCAGCTCCTCAGCAACCTGTCCCAGAGTCATCAGATTGCCCGAACCCGTCGGACATTCCACCTTGAAGTCTTCTCCGTAAAACTCGTCGTAACGTTCCAGCGCCTCAATCAGCAGATAGTTCATCGGGAACCAGACAGGACCTCGCCAGTTGCTGTTGCCGCCAAACATCGCGGAATCCGAATCGCCAGGCACGTACCCCACACGGTGCTCCTGACCGTTCACATGAAATACAAACGGATGCTGCAGATGCACCCGCGACAGCGATCTGATGCCCCACGGAGAAAGGAATTCGTTTTCGTCCAGAATATACCTGAGCATCCGCTCCATGCGTTCACGAGTTGGAATGGCCAGCAGCCGAATGGCGCGCGCCGGGCGAGTCTCGTCAGCGTCCCGAGACACCTGCATGAACGTCATGTTCCGCACCCGCTCCGAACGATGCTCAAGAAACCACTCCATCCGCCGCCGGAATCCCGGGAGCTTGTTCAGCACCACATCGCTGAGAATAATCGAGGTAAACAACGGAATAATGCCCACCATCGAACGCACCCGCAGCGGAATGTGCTGGCCTTCGTTATACAGGTGATCATAATAAAATCCGTCGCGATCATCCCAGAGCCCAATATCGCTGAGCGAATTCATGGCGTCAGCGATCTCGATATAGTGTTCAAAGAACTTCGATGCCATATCCGCGTAGGCAGGATTTTCGCTGGCCAGTTCCAGGGCCATCGTCAGCATTCGCGCGCAAAAGAAACCCATCCACGCCGTGGCATCCGCCTGATGCAGATGTCCGCCAGTTGGCAG
>JBEAUF010000151.1:0-6520 GCA_041161565.1 Planctomycetota bacterium
GTTGTTAGTTGTTAGTTGTTAGTTGTTAGTTGTTAGTTGTTAGTTGTTAGTTGTTAGTTGTTAGTTGTTAGTTGTTAGTTGTTAGTTGTTAGTTGTTAGTTGTTAGTTGTTAGTTGTTGGCTATTGGCTATTGGCTATTGGCTATTGGCTGGGGGTTGGGTTGGGTAAAGGTGTGGAGTGTTCTGGATCAGGGATCTCTGCCGAAGACCATGATGGCGATATCATCATTTTGTGCGCGTCCATTGGCATGTTTGCGAACATCGGCGAGGAGGGCGCGGCCGATATCTGCGGCGGAGCCGGTGGCTTTGGCGAAGAATTCATTGACGCGTTCGGTGGTGTAGAGGTCACCGTTGGGAGCCATGGCTTCATCGACGCCGTCAGTTCGGAGCAGGTAGATTTCGCCGGGGGCGATTTCACGTTCGACGACATCGTAGTCGTAGTCTTCGAGGATCCCGACGGGGATACCGATCTGTTCCGAACCGATTTCCTCGAGTTCACCGTTGGGTTTGCGGACGACGACGGCGTAGTGTCCGGCGTTGGCGAGTGAGAGTCGATTGGTGGTGAGGTCGATAACGCCGAGGGTGTAGGTGACGAACCGTCCGGAGACCATATTGTGGCACATATGGTTATTGATGCGGCGGATGGCGACGACCACATCATTGGTGAAGCTCATGGTGTTTTGTACGACGCTGGAGATGCGGGACATGATGAGGGCGCCTGGGACGCCTTTGCCGGCGACATCTCCGAAGGAGAAGCAGATTTTGTTTTTGTCTTCTCCGAGTGGAAAGCAGTCGTAGTAGTCACCGCCGACGGCCTGGGCGGCATCGTAGGACGCGAAGAACTGGTAGCCGGCAACGACGGGGAGATCGACGGGCAGGAGTGATTTCTGGACCTGCATGGCGATGCGCATTTCGTCTTCGCGTTTTTTGTTCTCCATGAAGGTTTCGAAGAGCCGCATGTTTTCCCAGGCGGTGGAGGCCTGGGTGGCGACGGCGAGGAGGAGTTCGAGGTCTTCGTCGCGGAAGCTTTTGGCGGGGTTCTGTGTATCGAGGTTAATGATGCCGAACGCGCGTTGCTGGAGGTCCAGCATGGGGACGCACATCATGGAGCGGATGGTGAGGTTGGAGATGGATTCGCTGGCGCTGAAGCGATCATCATTGGCGGCATCGGCGGAGAGGATACCGGTTTTTTCATCGAGCACTTTTGTCATGATGGTGCGGCTGAGTCGGACGGATTCGTCGTCGCCTTCATCGCGTTTTTTCTGGGCGATGGGGATGAAGCGATCGCTGGTGGCGTGTCGAGTGAGGATTGAGCCGCGGTCAGCCTGGGGGAAGATTTCGAAGAGGGTCTCGAGGATGAGGGGTGCGATGCGAGCCGGATCGACCTGCCCTGCGAGGGCCTGGTTGATGCGGAGGATGCCTTTGAGTTTTTCTTCGGGTTTGACCTGGAAAGCGCCGAAGCCGACGGCGGCGGCGCTGCCCATGATGGTGGAGGATGCGCCGTCGACGACTTCGAGTCCGTTATCATCGGGTGCGAGAGTGGCATCGAGTCCTGAGGGGACGGCGGATTTGTTTTCGAAGCGGAGTTTGACGGGTCCGAGTTTGAGTCGGTCGCCGTCCTGGAGCGGTGTTGGGTAGATTTCTCCGTCGCCTACCTGCTGGCCGTTGACGAAGGTTTTGTTGGCGGCTTTGAGATCTTCGATGAAGTATTCGTCGCCCTGGCGGATGATTTGGGCGTGGAATCTGGAAACCATACCGGAGTCGATGGAGACGTGGCAGGACGGGTGGCGGCCCATTTTAAAGGGAAACTCGGTCGCTTCGAAGACTGTTTCGTGATCTGTCAGCAGAACGACTCGCACCATGGCTCTCTCGCAGTTTCGACTGGTTGCCGGGATTTTCGATGGGAAGGTGACGGGGCAGAATGGCAGAGTTCAGAAGTGGTGTTGATTCAGGGACGATTGAAGATGTGTTCGATATTTCCGCGGAGGATTTGCTGTCCGAGGCGGACGGCTTTGTCGACGGACCAGCCTTTATCGGCGACGAAGTCCTGAGCGAGGACATTGGCGAGGACGCGGCGGTACATGGCGAATTTGGGGAGGGCGAATTCGAGTTTGTACATGTCGCTGTAGTAGCCGATTTGTTTGCTGGCGGGAACAGCCTGGAGTCGGGCGCGGGTGTCGCGTTCGATGTAGACGGGGATATTGGAGTACCACCAGTGGCCGCTGGTGACGACGTTGGGGAAGATCCAGGAGAAGCTGACGAGTTCCTGGTTGCTGGTTTCTGCGAGGACGGAGACGGGGAAGGTGACGCGTGGGAAGGCGTTGAAGAGCGTTTTGTACTGGATGAGGGAGACGCGGGAGTCGAAGAGGTCCTGTCCCTGGAAGACGCCATTTTCGTAGACGCGGCGGTTGACACCGATCATCAGGTCGAAGGGCAGCAGGTGTTGGCTGCAGAAGTCGGCGAGGGTCATGAAGACGAAGGAGCTGAGCAGGTGTGCCTGATCGGCATCGAGCTGTTGTCCGGCGGCTGCGGCGGCGAGCAGGGGATTGGCGAGATCGTCGCTGACGAAGCAGGGGCTGAAGCTGGGGGGGAGCGAAATGGCGCAGGCGCGGCAGTTGTGTTTGAGGAAGTGGTTGAAGAGTTTGGAGATGCCGTCGCGAAGGGAGTTTGCGGAGGCGGGGTTGCAGCCTGTGGCTGTGGTGAAGCGTTGTTGCACAGCGGGTCGGCTGAGGTGGAAGACGAGGTCATCGGTGCGCAGGCAGGGCACGTAGAAATCGGTATTGAAGCCCTGCAGGGGGTCATCGAAGTCGTTGGTGAGATAGACCTGATCGAGTTTGGATGTTTCGAGGACGTGTTGTTCCCAGCCGGGGGCGGCCATGCGTGCTGCGGAGGAGTCGTAGAGGGCTTCCCAGTTTTCCGGGGTGATGCGTTCTTCGTGGAAGTCGAAGAAGCGGGCGCACATTTCCAGCAGCCAGCTGTACTGGGCCGTGTTTTCAATATGGGCGAGCCAGGGCACGAGTCGGCCGACTTTTTCCTTTGGATCGAGATCCGGTTGTTCGATGTGGCTGCGGGGCATGCCGGCGGAGTGGGCGAGTTCGGTGTAGTAGTGGTAGCCGAGGATATCGGCGAGGTTGCGTGAGGCGGGCTGGAGGGGATTGATGTGTGTGTGGGGGTCGATCAGCCGGAGGCTTTCGAGCTGCTGGAGGATTTCGGAGCAGGCGGACGAGGCCATGTGGATTCTTTTCGGGGAGTCGGACTGAAGAACGGGCTGGTGTGACGGGGGAGACGCCTGGGGGGCAGCATACCGATTTTGTTCGGCAGTGTCAGCAGTTTCCGGGGAGTCCGGTCGGTGGATTCTGCTGTTTTTTGCCGCTCCGGGCTGATCTGTTTTCGGACTGCGGGGGCGTCAATCTTGCTTTTGGCCGGTTTTCTGCGACACTTAAGCTGCCGCCCGGCGTCGGCCGACCTGGCTGTGCGAGAATTCCGGTGCAACTTCTGGTTTGTTCAGCGACCTGACCATGGACCGCCGCGCCGCGGGCTTTCGCTGGGATTTGCCTCAGGGCACCCGGCTCCAGCTTTGGCAGAAACTCACTCCACCCCAGCTCTTCGTGGCCTCCTTTGCAGCCCTCATTCTGGCGGGTGCATGCGGTCTGTGGCTGATCCCGGGGCTCTGCGAGTCGACTCCATTTACCTGGGTGGACGCGCTCTTTATGTCCACCAGTGCGGTGTGTGTGACGGGTCTGGCGGTGGTTGATCCGGGGACTTATCTGACATTTGGCGGTGAAGCTTTTCTGCTGCTGCTGGTGCAGTTCGGTGGTCTGGGAGTGCTCACATTTACCAGCCTGATCATTTCGGCTCTGGGTCGCCGCCTGTCGCTGCGTGAGGAGTCGTTGTGTATTTTCACCTCGGAAGCAGCACCGCATCTTTCTCCGGGTCAGATCACATGGAACATTGTCCGTTACACGCTGGTGTTTGAGCTGGCGGGAACGCTGCTGTTATGGTGCTGCTGGGGTCCATCGCTGGGCTGGCGAAATGCTCTCTGGCCGGCCGTGTTTCATTCCGTCAGCGCCTTCTGTAATGCAGGTTTTTCAACGTACTCCGACAATCTGATTGGCTTTCAGGGTTCACCGGGCGTGTTGTTGACAATTTCTGCTCTGATCGTGCTTGGAGGGCTTGGTTTTCTGACTCACGAAGAGGTGTTTGGGTTTCTGCGTCGTGGGCGTCAGCGGCGACTTCGCAGGTTTTCGCTGCAGTCCCGCATTGTGTTGATCACAACTGCCGTACTGATAGTGGGTGGCTGGATCCCGCTGACGATTCTGGAGTGGGACAACACGTTGAGTCGTCTGTCGGCAACGGATCGGATAGTGAACGGGCTGTTGCTGAGCATTACGCCGAGGACAGCCGGCTTTAATTCGATCGACTATGGCCAGGCGGCGGATGCGACCAATCTGTTGACGATGATTCTGATGATGATTGGCGGTTCCCCCGGTTCGACGGCCGGTGGTCTGAAGACAACCACGGTGGCGCTCCTGCTGATTCTGGCATGGTCGCGTCTTCGGGGTCAGGAATTCACGACGGTCTGGTGTCGGACGATTCCTGAGGAGACGACTTACCGAGCGGTGGGGTTGTTTACGATCGCCACGGCGGTGGCGATGAGCGGAATGCTTCTGCTGACCATTTCGGAAAGTGGCATGGTGTCAGAGGGGCGTGTGATGCCGGAGTGTTTGTTTGAGGCGATCAGTGCGTTTAATACGGTGGGTCTGAGCATGGGGATCACCGCGAAGCTGACAGTCGTCGGCAAGCTCAGTCTTGTCGTGCTGATGTTTTTCGGTCGCGTGGGTTTGCTGACGCTGGCCGCTGCACTGACTGTGCCGCGTCGCGGCGCTCGCGATTTCCGTTATGCCAGTGAAGATGTGGTGGTGGGCTGAATCATGAAGCGATTTGTTGTGGTGGGTCTTGGAAACTTCGGATCGAGTGTCGCTGAGTCGCTGGCGGTGCAGCGTCACGAGGTGATTGCGATTGACATGCACGAGGACGCGGTGGAGCGGATCGCTCCATTTGTCGCTCGGGCGGCCGTGGGCGACGCGCGGAATCTGGCCACTCTGGAACGTCTGGGAGCGCGTGGTGCGGACGCGGCGGTGGTGAGTACCGGCGACGACATTACGGCGAGCATCCTGACCACGATGGCCCTGCACGATCTCGGGATCCGCGACGTCTACGTCAAGGTGATCTCGCGGGACCATGCCCGAGTGATGGAGCGTCTGGGGGTGTCGGAAACGATTTTTCCGGAGCGTGAGTCGGCAATTTCGCTGGGCAAACGGATGTCCGGCTCCGGGTTGCTCAACTATGTCACGATCGGCACTGGTTTCAGCATTCAGGAGATGGGGGTACCTGCCAGCTGGAATGGCAAGACTCTGCGATCGCTGGCCCTGCGACAGAATTTCGGGCTGACAGTGGTGGCGATCCACGACGTGTTGTCGGACCGGATGTCGTTTGTTTCGGACCCCGATCTGGTGCTTAAGGAATCCGACGCGCTGATCGTGGCTGGCCGGGATGAGGATCTTGCGCGGGCGGCGGAGATTCGCTGAGTGGTTCAGCGTGAGCCGAAGTAGAAGAGCATCATGGCGAGGGCAATCCGATCGAATTCTTTGGGGATCGGCCCTCGGTCCGGCAGCAGTTCTGCGGCGGCAGCGAGTGCGACCACAGACAGCACAGCCAGCGCTTTGAAGTCTCCCCAGCGTGAAGATGGGCGTGAGCGTTTGCGTTTGCGGAACCAGCCCATGATGCTTTGCAGCAGAGCGCCGATGATGAAGGCGGCGACAAGCAGCAGCAGTGAGAATTCGCGGGTGGTGAACAGCCTGCCCTGCTGATACAGCCAGACACCCAGTCCGACGAAGGCACCCGTCAGAATCACGCGGATGCTGTGCCGGGGCAGGAAGAGTGGCGAGGATTCGCGTTCGATCACGCCTTCCCGTTGCAGCTGGTCGATGACATCGGGTGGGAGTGCGACGAAGCGGCGGGAAGTGAAATACCAGGCGAGCGCAATCAGGAGGGTTTCGGTCCAGATGATATCGAGCGTGCGTTCGCGGACGACGGCCTGAATGACCACGCCGACGACGGTGAGTGTCAGCAGGGCGCGGACGCTGCCGGTGGGAAGTCCAAGTGGTGGCCAGGATTCGGGTGAGCCTTCTGGTTCGAGCGACATCGGGGACCTTTCGAAGCGAACTTTGATCCGGAAGTGCTGCTGGTTCAGGAAACGCGGTGTTTCAGGAACGGATCAGTGGATTTGCTGTGGATTGGGAGCAAGGCTGGCGGGGGGCTGATTATTTTGGCGGTTTGGGGGTGGGAAGGGTTTGCAGCCAGTGTCCGGCGAGGTCTGGCCATGAGCTGATGCGGGATCCGGGGATATTGCGGAGTCCGTAGCCGTGTCCGCCGCTGGCGAAGATGTGCAGTTCAGCGGGGACTTTGTGTTTACGGAGTGCGGCATAGAAGAGTGCGGAGCTGAGGGAGGAGGCGGAGTC
>JBEAUF010000172.1:0-19185 GCA_041161565.1 Planctomycetota bacterium
GCAACGTTGTAACCGACGGTGGCCATGTCTGAGTACTTCAGCTGGTGGTCCATGAGCTGGTAGACATTGACCTGTTCGATATACGGCAGCAGCAGTGTTGGGGTGGACTGAGTCATGTAGGTGGTTGATGCACCACCGGTGCTGTCGCACTGACCGGAGTGCGGCAGGCGGCTGTAGGTGCTTTCAAAGTTGTGAACAGCAAGTCCGATTTGTTTGAGGTTGTTCTTGCACTGGGTGCGTCGCGCGGCTTCGCGAGCCTGCTGCACCGCGGGCAGCAGGAGGGCGACAAGAATGGCGATGATGGCGATAACCACCAGCAGCTCGATGAGCGTGAAACCGTGCCGAGACGACGGTTTGCCGGAGCTTCGCGTGGAAACGTTGATTCTTTTCACTGTGAACCTTTCCTGAAAAACCTGAACAAATGGACGCGGCATGGAACCTTCGGTGCTCCCTGCAACTGATTCGACGACGGATTCTGGGGATGCTGTTTGAAGAAGCTGTGAAGCAAATGTGAAAAACATTTCACATAAGAATGCTGGTTTGTGGGTGGGCGGGGAGAAGTTGCGGCAGTTCGGCTGGATCGGGAGCCGCCTGCAACCGGCCGTGCGCCGAAACCAGCCCGAGCATTGAGAGCGTGAACGGCTGGTTTGCGTTTGCTTCGTGGTCTGCGAGAATTCTGCCGATGGGGCGCGGCCTGAGTTGGCCGGCATGCGCAGGGTGGCTGGTGGATTCATGACTCAGTTTCGCGAACACATGCAGCGTTTCGTTCGCGGCTATGCGTCACTGCCGCCGGTCGTGCACCTGCTGTGTGTGGGCTCATTCATCAACCGCGTGGGTTCATTTGTGATGCTGTTTCTGACGATTTACGTCAGTGAGCATCTGCAGATGGGCAAGCCGTTTGCCAGTGCCTGCGTGGGTGTGTTTGGGCTGGGTTCTGTGTTGTCTGCAGTGTTTGGCGGGCAGCTCGCAGACACTCTGGGGCGTCGCCCGGCAATGCTGATGGCGTTATTCGGCGGCGCAACCATCCTTGCATCGCTCAGCCTGATCACCAATGGCTGGCTGTTCATGGCCACGCTGTTTTTGTTTGCTCTGGTGGTGGAGATGTATCGGCCGGCTTCATCGGCGATGATCGGGGACGTGGTCAGTCCGCTGCAGCGACCGCTGGCATTTGGTTTGCTGTACCTGTCATTCAACCTGGGATTTGCGATTGCTCCGCAGATTGGCGGCTGGCTGGCAGCGCGCTCCTACACGTTTCTGTTTCTGGCGGATGCGGCGACGACGGGGTTATACGGCATCGTGGTCCTGCTGTTTATCCGGGAGACGCATCACAGATCGCGGTCGGTTGTTGGGACTGGTGTGCTGGAGGCAGCGGAGTCGACCGATGCGGGGGCCACTCCGGTGTCAGCAGCTGAGGCGCTGGCAGCCGCGGAGGAGGCGCTGGAGCAGGCCGGCAATCCCGATCGCGAGGGCTCCGCGGCACTGGAGTCCGTTTCCGGCTCGGCCGAGGTCAGTCTCGGCGCGGCGTTGCAATGCATCCTGCGCGACGCCAATTTTCTGCTGTTTTCCCTTTGCTGTCTGCTCACCAACATCGTCTTCATGCAGGCCTTCGTCACTTTGCCGCTGGCGATTCGCGAGCAGGGTTTCAGTGAACTGCAGTTCGGACGGATGATCAGCGTGAACGGGCTGCTGATTGTGCTGCTGCAGCTGCCCGCAACTCCGCTGCTGAACCGTCTTCCGCGCCTGCAGGTGCTCATTTGCGGCCAGCTGCTGATGGCGGCCGGTTTCGGGCTGACGGCCTGTGCCGATGCGGTGTGGCAGATTGTTTGCACGATCGTGCTGTGGACGCTGGGAGAAATCTGTCAGGCGCCGTTTAAGCCAGCGATCGTATCGGAGATGGCTCCTGCTGAGCTGCGGGCGCGCTACATGGGCGTTTTCAACGTGACGCACGCGGCATCAATCGCGATTGGTGCACCGGCTGGTGGCTGGATTCTGTCCCGTTTCGGCCCGCAGGTGCTCTGGCCGGGCTGTGCAGTGGTGCTGCTGCTGACAGCGGGTCTGTACGCATGGCTGTTTCGACGGCTGGAGAAGATGTCGGGAGCCGGATTGCGAAGCTCAGGCTGAGCCGTGGATTGGGGGCGGGGTTGATGGACGAAAGAGTCATGGCCGCAGGGCGGCAAACGCGTTGAGCCGCAGGGCGGTAAACGCGTTGAGCCGCAGGGCGGCAGCCCGCGGGTAAAGAGCCCTGGCCGACGCGACGCTGACGCCACAGGCAGGGGGGCGCACCAAGGTGCGAAAACGCAACTGGGGGCTTCCGCCCGTCCGCTCAGGCGCGGGCCGCGGGCGGGTGGATTATTCTTCCTCGGGGGCCCAGAGGAGTCCGGCGAGGGCTTTGGGAGGAGCGACGAGTTCTTCGGGTTTGAAGTAGATGGAGATTTCGCGTTTGGCGGCATCGGGTCCGTCGCTGCCGTGGATGAGGTTCATTTGGCGGCTGGCGCCGAGGTCACCGCGGATGGTACCGGGTGCGGATTCGCGGGCATTGGTTTTGCCCATGAGGGTGCGCATGACGGTGATGGCCTCGGGGCCTTCGACGACGAGGGCGACGACGGGTCCGGAGGTGATGAAGGCTTCGAGATCGGGGTAGAAAGGTTTGGCGACGTGTTCGGCGTAGTGGAGTTTGCTGAGTTCCGGGGTGACCTGGAGCATTTTAAGCCCGAGGATGCTGAGGCCTTTGTCTTCGATGCGGGTGATGATGCGACCGACGAGACGGCGCTGGACGGCATCGGGTTTGGCGAGGATCAGGGTGCGTTCGAGGGCCATGTGGGGGTCCTGGTTGGCTGGGCGGGGGTATTTGTCAGTTGGCTGGCTGCAGGGCGGGGTTGCCGGTGGCGGCCTGCATAAGTTCGAGGAATTCGTGGAACAGGTAATGGCTGTCGTGTGGTCCGGCGGCGGCTTCGGGGTGGTACTGGACGCCGAACACCGGGAGAGTTTTGTGCCGGATGCCCTCGACGGTTTGATCATTGAGGTTGACGTGAGTCACTTCGATGTCGTCGGGGAGGCTGGAGATATCGACAGCGAACCCGTGATTCTGGGAGGTTATTTCGACACGACCGGTGCGTTTATTGAGTACGGGCTGGTTACCACCGCGATGTCCGAAGCGGAGTTTGTAGGTTTTGCCGCCGAAGGCGAGTCCCAGGAGCTGGAGTCCGAGGCAGATCCCGAAGATGGGCTTTTTGCCAATGAGTCCGCGAATGGTATCGATGGCGTAGGTGAGCGGTTCCGGGTCACCGGGACCATTTGAGAGGAAAACGCCGTCGGGATTGAGTGCAAGGATTTCAGCGGCGGAGATGGTACCGGGTACCACGGTGACACGGCAGCCGAGATCGCGGAGATAGCGTGCGATGTTCCATTTCATGCCGTAATCGATGGCGACCACGTGTGGTCCGGGGGGTTGATCGAGTCCGGACTGGAAGGTGGCGGGCCTGCCGAGTTCGGAAAGTGGGGTTTCCCAGCCGCAGGGGGCGGCGGGCATGACTTCACTGACAAGATCGCGTCCGACGAGTCCCGGAGCGGCGGCGACTTTGCGACGGAGTGAGGCGTCGTCGAGATCGGTGGTGGAGAGGACGCCCTTCATGGCGCCCTGGGTGCGAATCTGGCGGACGAGGGAGCGGGTGTCGATTCCCTGAATACCGATGACGTTATGTCTGCGGAGGAAGGCGTCGAGGGATTCGCGGGAGCGGTAGTTGCTGGGGGTATCGCAGAGTTCGCGGACGATGAAGCCACGCAAAAACAACCCGCGGCTTTCCACGTCTTCGGGATTGATGCCGTAGTTGCCAATGAGCGGATACGTCATGGTGACGATCTGACCGTTGTAGGAGGGATCGGTGAGGATTTCCTGATATCCGGTCATGCTGGTGTTGAACACCACTTCGCCATCGACTTCGCCATCGGCCCCGAAAGCCTGTCCGGAGTAGATGTGGCCGTTTGCCAGCGCCAGTTTTGCCGGTCGCATTGCCATGGTGAACACCTTTGTCCCTGAAGCCCGCTGTGAAAATGCTGTGGAAAATTTGCGGGATTTTAACGGCTGGCCAACGCCGAACGAAAATCCACAGTGCGATTGAGTGGCAATTTCGCGAAAATCAGAGGCCGCGAAAAACTTCCGCCGAACAACCGCGATTCACCCCTTTCGCCCGCATTTCACCCTGCCTGGCACTTGAGTTCCTCCGCTGAATTCGCGAGATTTCCGACGCCCTTTTCCCCCCTTCGCCCCCCAGTTCTCCCTCTGCACCCATGAAACTCACAGCATCCCCCCTGATCGAAGTCAAGCGAATTCCGGGCAAGGGCCGCGGTGTTTTTGCCAGGGAGTTCATTCCTGCGGAAACTGTTTTTGAGCGGGTTCCGCTGCTGGTCATTCCTGCCAGCGAAGTGCTGGCATGCGAGCACGGTGGCATCCTGTCGCAGTACGTGTTTGAGTACGGTCGCGACAACGTGGCGCTCGCCCTGGGATTCGGTTCCCTCTACAACCATTCCTATTCACCCAACGCCCGCTATGACGATGCCGGGCGTCAGGTCAAGGAATACCGGGCACTCCGGGACATCCAAAAGGGTGAAGAGATCACCATCAACTACAACGGCGCAGAAGACTGCATGGACCCGGTGGATTTTGACGTGCTGGAAGCCTGATTAATCACCAACCACCCCACTCAGAATTCATGTCCGCCCCAACGCCCGACCCGTCCACATTCTTCCAGCATCTGCGGCTGAACAATCCGTTCGACGACAACCGCATCACCCGGGCGGACGTGGTACCGGACAGTGTGGAGACCATTCACCGCGGAGCATGGAATGAGCTGCTCCTGCAGACCCAGCGGGCCAGCACAGGCACTCTGGCCCGCAGCGTCGTAATCACCGGGCCACCGGGAATTGGCAAGAGCCATCTGCTGGCGCGTTTCCGCGAGTGGGCGGTTACCGAGCGTCATCCGTTTGTCTATTTGCTTAACCTGCAGTCCGGCCCCCGGGATCTGTTGCGATCCATCGTCCGCGGCACCCTGCAGTGGCTCAGTCGCGACCTCGCCCGCGCCCCATTCCAGTGCCGCCTGTTCAAGCTCGTGCACGGCGCCGTCACCGCCGCGGGACAACGCTATGCTCCAGGTGAACAACTCAGTCTGCCCCGCGCTGAACGGCTCTACCTGCGGCTGATCGAAGAACACAGTCTCCCCCGCGGCACAGCACGAGTGCTCTGGGCGTTCTTCGAAGATCTCTATCGTCTGAATTTCAAGCAACCGCTCAGCAACACCCACCAGCTGGCTCTGCAGTGGCTCTCCGGAGATGCTCTGGATCCGGAACAGGCCCGCGAGCTGCAACTGTTCACCGCAACTGCCGATGAAGGCGTGGCCGCGTCGAATGAAGAGCTCCGCGAAATCCTGCAGGTGCTCTGCCGCTTCGCCGCCTTCCGCTCACGCTGCCTGATCCTCGCTTTCGATCAGATTGATACGCTGAGCGAAGAGCAGGTGCGGGCATGGACGGCAGCAGCCCACGGACTGCTGGATCTCTGCCCCGGACTGATGCTCGTCTGCAGCGGCGTCGACAACACACTGTACCAGTGGACTCAGCGGGGCTGGGTGAGCCCTGCCAGCTGGGATGATCGCATCCGTCAGTTCTCAATCTCTCTCGCCGGCATTCACGCCGACGAAGCGCAGCAGATGATCCGGGTTCGGCTGCAGCGGTCGCTCTCCGGCTTCCTCGACATACCCACCGTCTCCGCAGCCATCGCCCGCGATCCCGACTTTCCGCTCGGTCAGTCCTGGCTCCGGCAGGAACTTACCGAAGCCGACGGCACTCCACGAACCGACCTGCGTCCACGCGACGTGATGAATCTGGCAGCCCGACGCTGGGAGCAGGCGTTCAGGGAAGCCGAGGCGACTGGGCCGGACCTCTGGCTGCGGCAACAGGCATACACAGAGACAGCCCTGGACGCTGACGAAAGCTCCGCTGCTGACAGTGTGACCCGCAAGCAATCCGCTCCAGCGACTGCGACCGATGTGACTTCGGCCAAACCAGCGTCGCCCGTGTCGCCAGCGTCGCCCGTAGCTCCCGCGGTGCCAGTCGCTCCGGATGAACCTCCGCTGGACGACGTCCTCGCGGAACGGCTTGCGCAGCAGCAACAACTCCGCATGGCCTCCGAAGAAGCTCTGCCTGTCGATCCCGGTAATCTGCTGGGGATGATTCATCGTCTGCTGCTGCTGTGTCAGAATGCTCCGCAGCCGTGGCGGACGGCTCGCTACCCGACTTTGCTGGACTGCCGCGAGGCACAGCGTCCCGGACCGGGGCCGGCCACATTTCAGCTGCTGGTGGAGCATTTCGAGCAGTCCACGGGGCGTCGCCTAAAAATCGGACTCGCAGTGCTTGAGAATTCCAACGCAAATTCCGCCGCTGCGCTGTTGAAACGCCTGCGAAACCAGTTGCAGCAGGAGTCCGTGGTGGACCATGCGGTGCTGCTCACGGACGCCCGTCGACCACTCAACCCAGGTCGCCAGGGACAGGAGTATCTGGCAGATCTGCTGGCGGATGCCGGCCGGTTCACACTGCACGAACTCCCGTTTGTCGACTACGCAACGCTCGACGCTGTCACTCACCTGATTCGGACCGCCGCGGCGGGAGAAGTGTTTGTGATGCAAAGTGGGGAATCGGGGAGAGTGTTGAATGAACCGGAGGTGCTGGAGTGGCTGCATCGGACGGACAGGTTTTCAGCCTGTCCCATCCTGCGACTGCTCACACAACACCACAACATGTCTGTCTTTCAGTGAACTCATATCGCTCAGCGAAAGGTCTAACGATGTCCGGACAGGATTCCACAAGACGTGAATTTCTGGTGGCAGCGGGTGTGGCGACGGGAGCAGCCGCGGGGCTGCCGATGGCCACACAGCTCAGCGCGGCACACCCCGCAGCAGTTGCCGCGGCCACTGCGGCTGCTGCCACCGGCGCCGGGCCGCTGGTGGCCTACATCGGGACCTTCAGTTCACCTCTGAAGGACGTCCTGCCAACGCAGGTTGATCTGCCTCCGGGCAATGGCCGCGGCATCCATATCTTTCATGTGAATCGTGAAACGGGCGCTTTGATTCCGCAGGGCACGTTTGACCTTGGTACAAGCCCCAGCTGTCTCGCGGCCAATGCAGCAGGAACACGACTGTATTCGGCCAATGAGACGGACAGGGTTGGTGAACAGAAACTGGGGACCGTCAGTGCGTTCTCTGTGAACCGCCGGAACGGCAGCCTTGAACTGCTGAATACGGTCCCCTCGGGAGGTGCCGGCCCGACTTATGTCAGCCTGCACCCCGGCGGTCGGTATCTGCTGGTGGCCAACTATTTCGGCGGATCCGTGGCTGTCCTCCCGGTGCTGGAGGATGGCCGTCTGGGAGCAGCCACGGACGTGAAACAGGACGACGGCAGCATCGGCCCGGCACGCGCCGCGAGCGTACAGCCCGGAAGCTTCGCATTCAGTGGCCACGACCGCACTCACGCCCACCAGATCCTCTCGGACCCCGCCGGTCGCTTTGTCCTGCATGTGGATTTGGGACAGGATCGGATCTATGTGTGGAAGTTCGATGAACAATCCGGGAAGTTGTCGCCCGCCGCTGTGCCATTCGTAACTCTTCCGCCCGGCGATGGACCGCGGCATGTGCATTTTCATCCCAACGGAAAATGGCTGTATTCCATTCAGGAAGAAGGCTCCACCATTGTCCTGTTCGACTATGAAGCAGACTCCGGCCGACTGACACCACGGCAAACCATTCGCAGCCTCCCGGAAAGCTACGTGGGCAGCAATTTTTGTTCAGAGATCCTCGTGTCGGGGGACGGCAGATTTGTCTACGGCGGCAATCGTCTGCACGACAGCATCGGAGTTTTTGAAGTGGGCGAAGCGGGAGTGCTGCGACCGGTCGGCAACGAGTGGACGCGGGGCAATTATCCGCGGAGTTTCAGTTTTGACCCAACCGGGCGATTTCTGTATTGCTGCAACCAGCGAGCGGACAATGTGGCGATTTTCGCAGTGGACCGCGAAACCGGGGCGCTGAAGTTCACAGACATGTGGGCGGCAGTGGGCAACCCATCAATGGTCCTGTTCGTGGACTGTGAAGCAGGCTGACTTCTCGGGAAGACATTCGTTCACACGACATGAGTTTCCTGAATTTCGCGGGTATGGATCAGGATTTCTGAAATAAGTGCTCGGCCCTGGGCATCGACTGGTGCAGTTCCGGGCGAGCAGTAATGGGCCTGCCGACTGCATTTCTGCCGGACAGGTTTTGCGAGATTTCTTTCACAGGAGCGAGCAGCGATGAAGGTATTGAAGAGTGTGCTGTGTCTGGGGCTTGTGCTGTGCCTGGCATCAGCGGGTGTTGCTGACGAGAAGAAGGCGAAGAAGGGTGGCAAGGCCCCCGCAGCAACTCAACGATTTCTGAACGGCATCGAACTGACGGCCGCTCAGAAAGAGCAGGTCGCAGCCCTCGACAAGACTCTGGCCACCGAATTCCAGGCGCTGAATAAGCAGCGTGCCGAGATCCTCACGGAAACGCAGCGGACCGCCGAGCGAGAAGCTCAGAAGAGCGCCAAGGCCGCCGGGAAGACTCCAGCGGAAGCCCGCAAGGACATCGACGCAGCACTGCAGCTCACTGACGAGCAGAAGACGAAGATGGCCGAGCTGCAGAAAAAACAGCAGGCCTTTGCTGCGAAGACGATTGATGAACTGAAGAAGATTCTGACTCCTGAACAGCAGCAGAAGCTGCCTCAGCAGCGTCAGGCCAGGGGTGGCAAGAAGAAGAAGGCTGAGTAGTCCGCACTGCCAGTCGTGATGGAACAGCAGCAGCCAGCCACAGTGTGGCTGGCTGTTTTTTTGGTGGGAGGGGGCGTGCTGTGGGGCGAGGGTTGAAACGCGGGCATCAGCGCTGCGAACGCAACACCTGCCGGTCCCGGCTTGCAGCAGCGTTCGACAGTGCTCGCTGGGGCGTTGCGATGCTCAATGCCCCCTCAGCCGCGTCAGTTCGACCCTGGCAGAGGAGAAGATCGCTTTATGCGGCATGGTGTCATGACGTGATGGTGTCAGGGAACTTCAGGGCCGTGGACGGCAGTCCGCGCGACGGCTCTGCAGCGCATTGCTGACGCGCTGATGACCGCCCTGCCCCGGGAATGCCTCAGAATCGCCTTGTCCAGTCAGCCTACAGGGACGACCTCCAGCGATTGCCGCGCCGGGGGCTGTTGGACTGGGGTTTGGATTCCGGTCCTGCCGGGATCCCCTGGAAGACTCGCTGTTCGGCTGCTCTGCGAGTGGCCGTCCGGGGCCGATCGTAGCCGCGGGGGTTGGCATCGGTCGCCGGCCCGACGTCGGGGTCAGAGAAGGGATAGTGTTGTTCGTAGGCCTGGTTCTCAGCGGACTGCGACCAGACCTGCCATGTGGGGAGTCGCGTGAACTGCGGATTGAGGCAGCCGGCGGTGGTGCAGAGCACCAGCAGGAGCGGAACGCGGGCGAGAACGCGCCACGATTCCGGCCTTTGCATGCGACATTTTCCGTTTGTTTGCTGCACACCAACCTCCATGCCGGTTTTCGGCAGGTGTGAGAATATCAGCAGAATCTGCCGGAGTGCAACAGGAGTTTTGTAACGGCCCGAATGCCGGAGCAGCAGGGCCGGTGGCAACCTTCCTGAGCCACTGGGCGGGAGCCCGCGGCAAGTGTTCTTTGCCGCAATGGGCAGCGCGGACAGGAGTGTTGGCAGGGCGTTGCAGGATTCTTTACCCGCGGGCTGCCGCCCTGCGGCTCATGTGTGGCTGCCGCCCTGCGGCCCATGTGTGGCTCCCGCCCAATGGCCCTGGCTTTCTGGTGTTTCGGATGCTTTGAAGGACTTGCTTTCCGTTCACACGCCCGGTTTCGATCATGAACGGCGTGCGGTCGATGTCCATCGCCCGGTGCGGGCAAAGGCCTCTGCCAAAGCGCCGCTGACGCCGCCACCAGCGCACGCACCGTATGGTGCGAGTCGCAGCCGGGGACTGCCGCCCGACCGTTCAGGATGCCGGCGGCGCGACGGGCCCAGGATGCTTTGCGAGCGGGACTCATTTCAACAACGCAGCCAAACCCTTTAGAATGCCCCTGAAAGTTGCGGTTTGCGGGAAGTGTCCCGGGGGCTGCTGGTGCGTTGAGGAGTGGGCAATGTCGCGGCCGGTGCTGGTACTGGGAATCGCCGGCGGGAGTGGTTCCGGTAAGTCAACGATCGTGCAGAGGCTGTTGCAGGGCCCCGCGGGTGCTGAGATTTGCCACGTCTGTCATGACGCCTATTACCATGACCTCGCCGTGCTGCCGCGGTTTCCCGACGGAACCGGCAACTGGGATCACCCGGAATCACTGGACAACGCCTTGTTTGTTTCCCACGTGGACAGCCTGCGGCGTGGTGAGCCGGTGGAGCGACCAGTTTATGACTTTGCAACTCATCGCCGCCAGTCGGCCACGGAGCCTCTTTCGCCGCGACGAATTGTGCTGCTGGAGGGCATTCTGCTGCTGGCCATTCCGCAAATCCGCCAGCGGCTGGATCTGAAAGTCTTTGTGGAGACTCCTGCAGATCTCAGACTCCTGCGCCGCACGCTGCGTGACATCCGTGAACGTGGCCGTTCGCTGGAATCGGTAGCGGAGCAGTATCAGCGGTCGGTGCGGCCGATGCACGAGGAGCATGTGGAGCCCAGTCGTCAGCATGCGGACATCTGGATTCCGTGGAGCAACGACAATCCGGCTGCGGTTGAGGTTCTGGAGGCGCGGCTGTTGGGATGGCTGCAGTCGGCTGCTGCTGACATGCGTCGACATGGCCGGGAGGAGCGTGAGGCATGACAGTTTCAGGTGGCTCGTCGGCGGGTGTGGCGGCCGCCGGCGCCGCCGGCATCTCCGGCGGTGTGGTTGCGGACCCCATTCAGCAGCTTTGCCGCATTCCGCTGCGGATTGGTCCGCGGGAATTGTCGTCCCGATTCTTCCTTGCACCGCTGGCGGGCTACACCCATTTGGCGTTTCGCACGGTACTTCGTCGGCTGGGTGGTCTGGGGCTGGCAACGACGGACCTGGTGCAGGCGACGATGTTGTGTTCTCAGCGCCCGCGATCGCTGGAGCTGGTCGCGACTGCTCCTGAGGACCGTCCGCTGTCGGTGCAGATTTTCAGCGGGAGTACTCCGGAACTGGTGCGGGCGGCGAGATGGCTGGAGGAGCACGGATACGCGGGCATTGACATTAATATGGGCTGTCCGATGGCGAAGGTGAACGGTTCGGGTGGTGGTGCGCGGCTGATGTGCAACGTGGATGGAGCGGTGCGAATGGTGGATGCGGTGATCGCGGCAGTGGGACTGCCGGTCACTGTCAAGATGCGGCTGGGCTGGGACGCATCGAGCCTGACGGCCCCGCTGCTGGCGGCGGCTTTTGAGTCAGCGGGTGTGGCGGCGGTGACCATTCACGGCCGCACGCGCGCTCAGGGGTTTCAGGGGACTGTCAACCGGGACGGCATTCGAGCCGTGGTGGAGGCGGTGCGGGCGATGCCTGTGATTGCCAACGGCGACGTGAGAACCCCGGAGGACGCCTTTTCGATGCTGCGGGAAACAGGTTGTGCGGCGGTGGCGATCGGTCGCGGTGCGATGCTGGACCCGTGGATCTTTCGGCGGCTTGAGCAGCGGGTATGGGGGGAATCCGAGCAGGATCCGACACCGGGGGAGCAGGTGGAGTTTCTGCGGCAGCATTTTGAGCTGATGGCGGAACAGCACGGGGAGCGAGCGTGCGTGTTATTCCGGAAGTTTGTGGCGTGGTATGGAGCAAGACTGGGGATTCCGGAAGATCTGGAGGACCGTTTGCGGCGGTTTGAGTCGGCGGAGGAATTTGCGGAGTTGCTGGAGGCAATTCGGAAGCGGCACGGCGAACGGATCAGGCCGATTCCAACAGCCCTGCTCAAAGTACCGAACGGCCCTGTTGAGCACTGGTAGGCATCCTGCGCCCCCGAAATTCAACGCCTTTGTTCCCTGCCTGCCGAGGGGACATTGAACATCGGCCCTGCCCGCCTATACTCTGGGCTGAAACCGCAGACCGGGTGGTCGCGCTGTTTGCGGCGGGCGGCTGCGTGTGTATTTTTTCCTTCAGAAGGCAACAACGATGGGCATTCGCATCGGTCAACCTGCACCTGGGGCTGATCTGGCACTGCAGGCGTATGATCGGACAAAGGACAACACGGATGGTCAGTTTCGGAATCTGAAGCTGTCGGATTTCCATGGCAAGTGGGTTTGCCTGTACTTCTATCCGCTGGACTTTACCTTTGTATGTCCCACTGAAATCATCGCCTTCGACAAGGCTTTGGGTGAGTTTGCGGATCGCAACACGGTGGTGCTCACCGCCAGCACCGACAGCGTTTACTCACACAAAGGCTGGTGCGATTCGCACAAGGAGCTGGGACAGCTGAAGCACCTGATGATTGGCGACACCAGTCATCAGTTGTCCGCCGCCTACGATGTGCTCGACTGTGGCAAGGGGATTGCCTACCGTGGCGTGTACCTGATTGATCCGCAGGGCGTGCTGCGGTGGCTGGCCGTTCATGACCTGGGTGTGGGCCGCAACGTGGACGAAGTCCTGCGGGTGCTCGACGCCCTGCAAACTGACAAGCTCTGCCCGTGCAACTGGAAGCCCGGCCAGCAGACGCTCAACTGAATCCAGCTGGTGATTCAGTACCACATGAAAGGTCCTGGCGAAGTCTGCCAGGACCTTTTTTGTTGCGCGACGCGGGCGGGTCGGGCTGCCTGCCGGCAACGCTCGGCCTGGTGCCTGTATTGCTGAACCCCCTGCGTTTCTCTGTGGAACTCTGTGTCCTTCATGGTTGATAAGGACTTCATCTGCGAGTCGTTTCGTCATCCCGGCTCCGGGGTGTCCCGGGGCCTTAAATTCGAAAAAATCGTTTCGCGCGCAGGCTGCGGATGCTTGCCTCGCCGGTGCCGCCTGCGTATGCTGGGGCCGAGTTGTGGGATTTCAGCCCAAACTGATCTTTGAAAATCAAACAAAAGCGGGATTTCAGCCCAAAATGGCTCGCAATTGCCTGCCCGCACGAGCATGATGAAAAATCGCAGCTGAGAGCCTTGTCTGGCACGCGGCTGAGCGTGGGTGTGGGTGGATATGTGCAGGTTGAATTTCTGTACAGCGGTGCCGGCGATGTTTCTGACGGGCGAGTATTGGCGGACGATCGACGAGCGGCATCGCTTGATGCTTCCGCCAGAGCTTGCCCAGGGGATATCCGACGAAGACGGCGGCGTGATTGTGGCGAAGGAGCGGGCTGGTTGTTTGAGTTTGTGGCGTCCGGAGGAGTGGCAGCGGAAGCTGGACAGTGGTGTGAGTCTGTTGCGGCAGAAGCTGGAGTCGGGCCGGATGGAGCAGCGTGTGGGTGAGGTGCAGCGGTTCGGCCGTCTGCTCTCGACTCGACATCAGTTGGTGAAGCTGGCGAATCGTTCTCGGTTGTTGATACCGGAGGGATTTCGGCCATTTCTGGGTGTGGACGCGGGCCGGGAAGTGGTGGTGGTTGGTGCGGTGATTTGCGTGGAAATCTGGCAGCCGGCGGCGTGGAACGAGGTTTTGCGAGCGGAGATGCCGGGATTTGGGGAGTTATTCAGACAGCTGACGGAGTAGTGGATCGGGCAGAAATCCTGCTTTTGGAATGGATGCAGAACGGATCGAAGCAGAAAAGAGCGCAGCTCAACAACATTCCCTCACGACAGTCGCGGCTCACTCAACACGACCCGAAGACTGGCCGAAAGCTTCCTCAGGGATGGTATTTTGGCAGGGATGCCGCTCTTTTCTCTTCGATCCGATTTTTTTGCGTATTCGCCTTTGCGAATCCTCGGAGCTGTTCTGGTCAGGGCACCCCAAATCGATTATGCTTCTCGGTCCGCTGCGCTTTGCGTTCTCCGTCAGGTGGGACAGGATGTCTCTGGTCCGTCGGTGATTTGTCTGGTGCAGGGGGCAACTTCCAACAGATTGTGGGCGTTTTGCGCCCCGGGTTTAACTGGACCAGCTGACGCAACCTATGACACTTGCAGAGCTTCTGCAGCAGCGTTTCCGGGCGGACATTCGGCATCGCGGTGCAGCATATGTGGAGGCAGAACGTGTTTCGCTGATTCGCGTGACGCCTGAGAACCTGTACGGACTGGTGCTGGACGGCGCCGAGTACCAGACTCATTTGCGTTACCAGCCGGAAGACATTGGCCTGTTCTGCACGTGTGAGCAATTTGCGAAGAGCAAGGTTTGCCGGCACTTGTGGGCGACTGTGCTGGCGGCCGACCAGAAGGGCTTTGTGAATCCGGCTCTGCGACCTGGCCGGCTCACTCCATTTGTCCCTCCGGCATCTTCTCTGCCCCCGCTCCTTGAAGACCTTGATGGCGGCGCAGACCCCGACGGCGACTCCCGAATCCCCCGCGGCAAGGCCCGCGCGAAAACTCCGCCCGTACAGCGCACCCAGCGTCCCTGGGAACAGCGTCTGGCATCGTTGTCGGAAGACATGGTTGGTACTCCGGACGGCCGCAGCAAATCGGATCCTGAGGAACGTCAGATCTTCTACGAGGTGGATCTGGAAGCCAGTCGCGGTACTGGCAAGCTCGTAGTCCAGGCATCTCAGCGGCAGCGTCGTGCGGGCGGTCAGTGGGGCAAGATCAAGCCGCTCAAAGTCCGCCCTGGTGAGCTCGATCATATCGAGCACGAGGACGACCGCACATTTCTGTCTTACCTCGCTGGTGCGATCCCCGAACGCGCCAACTGGTCGACTCAGCAGGCCGAACTGCGCACATCGGCGCACCGGTTTCAGATTCCCTTCGAACTCGGTCAGCTGCTGCTCCCGGACATGTGTCGCAGCCGTCGTCTGCGAATTCTGGGAAGCGACGAGGCTGGCGAGCAGCTGCTGGAATGGGATTCCGGCGAACCCTGGGAACTCACCATTCGAGTTCGCCGCGACACAGACACTGAGGGCTGGCGAGTTGTGGGTCAGCTGGTCCGCAACGACGAGGTGCTCGATCTCGCCGATGTCCCGCTCGTGATCCCCGGTGGCTTTGTGATCACCAGCGACTCAATCGCGCTGCTTCGCGACTTTGGTGCGCCTGAATGGATGCGCATGCTGTCGGCCGGTGGCCCGCTGATCATCCCCGAGAACGACCAGCACGACTTCGTCGATCGTCTGCTCGACATCCCGTCCCTGCCACGGCTGGATCTGCCAAAGGAACTGCAGCTGGAAGAAGTCCGCACCCAGCCCGCTCCAATGCTCCGCATTTCCGCCCCACCGATGACTCGCTGGCGCAACGATTCGCTCAACGCCGAAGTCATTTTCGAATACCTCGGCACCCCCGTTTCCGGCAGCAGTGCTCGCTGGGCCGTGGTCCAGCGCGAAAGCAATCGCTGCATTATCCGCGACCGTGCCATCGAATCCGCCTGCTGGGAAAAGCTTCGACAGGTGGGATTCCGCAGGCGTCTGGGAGATCTCAAGCAAACCGTCAACGTCGAAATCGCCCGTCGCGACCTCGGCCGTGCCGTGCGAGAGCTCGTGGAAACCGGCTGGAACGTCTTCGCGGACGGAAGTCGAGTCCGTCAGGCGGGGGGGTTGCGGTTTCGAGTCAGCACCGACGTGGACTGGTTTGATGTGCACACCGATGTGGACTTCGAAGGCCGTTCCGTCTCCTTCCCCGAACTCCTGCGGGCACTCGAACGCGGCGATTCCACCGTACGTCTCGACGACGGTTCGCTCGGCATTCTCCCGGAAGAATGGCTGGAACAGATCGGAATGATTTCCGGCCTCGGAACTGCCACCGAAAATGGCATGCGGTTCTCCACATCACAGGCCGCCCTGCTCGATGCGCTCCTTGCAGCCCAGGACAACGTTGATCTTGACCAGGGCTTCGAGTCGATGCGTGAGCGTTTCCGCAGCTTCACGGGTCTGTGCGAAGTGTCGGTGCCGTCGTCATTCGTCGGCGAGCTGCGTCCCTATCAGCGTGAGGGACTCTCCTGGATGCAGTTCCTCAGCGACTTCAAGTTCGGCGGCTGCCTCGCTGACGACATGGGTCTCGGTAAAACAGTCCAGTTTCTGGCCATGCTGCTGCGGCGAATCGACGACGTCGGCAATCCGCCACCGTCTCTCGTCGTCGTCCCACGATCGCTCATGTTCAACTGGTCCAGCGAATGCAGTCGGTTTGCTCCCAGTGTTCGTGTGATGGAGTACACGGGTCTGGAGCGTGCCAACCTGCGTGCGGAATTCAGCCGCCACCATTTGATCCTCACCACCTACGGCACCATCCGCCGGGACATCGCGGTGCTCAAGGACATCGACTTCGACTACGTGGTGCTGGACGAAGCTCAAACCATCAAGAATCCTTCCTCCCAGATTGCCCGCGCCTCGCGATTGCTCCGCTGCAACTTCCGACTCGCCCTCAGCGGTACTCCCATCGAAAACAACGCCGGAGACCTCTGGTCCATCTTCGAATTCCTCAACCCCGGAATGCTTGGCCGCAGTGCCGCATTCCGCACACATATTGCGGATCCCGACAGTCGCGAGTCGCGCGAAGTGGTCGCCAAAGGCCTGCGCCCGTTTATTCTTCGACGCACCAAAAAGCAGGTCGCCGCAGAACTCCCGGATCGGCTCGAGGAAACCATCTACTGCGACATGGAGACCGAACAGCGAAGACTCTACGACGAACTGCGGCTGCACTACCGCGATTCACTGCTCGGAATGGTCCAGGAGCAGGGCATTGCCCGCACCCGCATGCACGTCCTCGAAGCCCTCCTCCGGCTCCGCCAGGCTGCCTGCCACCCCGCACTGCTCAAACGCGGCGACAACAGCGAACCCTACGCCAAACTCGATGTGCTTGTCCCCCACCTGCAGGAACTCATTTCCGAAGGCCATAAAGCCCTCGTCTTCTCGCAATTCACCAGCATGCTCAGCATCGTCCGGGAACACCTGGACCGAGAGAACATCACGTACGAATACCTCGACGGCAAAACACGGGACCGCAAGGCCAGAGTAACTCGGTTTCAGGATGACACCGAATGCCCCGTGTTCCTGATCAGTCTCAAAGCCGGGGGCCTCGGTCTGAACCTCACCGCCGCCGACTACGTGTTCCTGCTGGACCCGTGGTGGAACCCCGCCGTCGAAGCTCAGGCTATCGACCGTGCCCACCGCGTTGGTCAAACCAAAACTGTCTTCGCCTATCGACTCATCTGCCGTGACACGGTGGAAGAGAAGATTGCAGAACTGCAGAAGCAAAAGCGGGAGCTGGCGGATGCGATTCTTGCCGGCGACGATAACAGCAGTCTGCTGTCGGATCTGTCCGTTGAAGACCTTGAACTGCTGTTCTCTTAAGGATCACACCACCGTTTACTCAACCACGTGATCTGCTTTCATCCGTCAGCAGCCGGGCTGGTTCTGCGGATGAAACGTCGATCACAGTGCCCGTTGCAGTGGAGGTTTTGCGGACCACGGGGCCGGTGGAGGTAACAACAATGCGGCCTGAGAATTTGATGCCGCTGTCGTCAGAGTTCCCGGTGGGACGCCCGGTGACGGACCGCCAGAGATGTCTGACAGTGCCCACCAGAATCAGCACCAGCAGTGCAGCAGCGAAGATGGCCGCGAAGACGAGGGCAAACGAAGCAATCACGGCCACCACAGCAATCACGGCCAGGCCAGCGAGTACTTTGGTGATGATTCCGGCTCGCCGACCTGGTCCGGTCAGATAGACAACGCGGGTCTGCTGACCGCGGCCGTCCGGATGGTGAAAGTCAGAATGATCAAAGGATGAATTGCTCACGCTGGGCTTCCCTGATGGCGGTCGCCGGGACTAAGGGCAACGGACGACGACCCAAATTCTACCAGGAATTGCCAGCGGGTCAGCCGGAAATCCGAAAAATCCGCCACGGAACCTGACGCCCCCTGCGATTATTCAACCCGCAGCACGATTTTGCCACTGAGCGTACCGGCGCCGTGCAGGGTGTTGGCTTCCTGCAGCCGATGTGCTTCAGCCGCCTCCTGCAGTTTCATACGAGCACCGATCGGGGGGTTCCACGTGCCGGCCACAAGTCGGCCGTTGAGATCCACCGCGGCAGCTTTCTGTTCTTCCGGGGACGCATTGAACATCGCAAATCCGATCGCGCGCAGATCCTTTACGTAGAACGGTCCGACCGGAAACACAGGCCGGGCATCACGACCAGCCATCAGGATGATGCGACCACGCATGGCCATCAGCGGAATGCAGCGTTCGAGCGAAGGGGTGCGAAGTGTTTCGAACCAGAGGTGAATGGGGCCGGTGACTGCTGTGATTTCGGCGAGGCGCTGATCGATATCCTCAGTGCGATGCCGGATCACGTGTGTCGCGCCAAAACTGCGGCACTGCTCCGCCTTCTCAGCCGAACCGGCCGTGGTGATCACAACGGCCCCGACTGCACGTGCCAGCTGCACCACAGCTGAACCGACACCACCTGTGCCGCCAGGCACAAATACAACTTCGCCGGCTCTGAGTCCGCCGTGAAGAAACAGCCCCAGATGGGCAGTGATGCCGACGAGGGCACCGGCCGCTGCTGTTTCGAAGGATACGCTGTCGGGGAGTTCGTAGAGCCAGTGCTCCTCAACGGCAGCGTACTCTGCAAAGGACCCCTGCCGACCAAACAGACCCTGGTTGCTGCCCCAGACCCGATCGCCCGACTTAAATCGCTGGCAACCGGCACCGACCGCTTCAACGGTGCCTGCCAGATCACAGCCGACGATCCACGGTGACGGGAGTGGAAACCGGACATTTCCGGCGCGGATGTAGGTGTCGATGGGATTGACGGAGACGGCGGCGGTGCGGACGAGCACCTGACCGGGGCCTGGCACCGGGCGTGGCAGATCGACGTACTGCAGAACTTCCGGACCACCGGTGGAAGTCAGGCAGGCAGCTTTCATCAGCATATTGGAGCTCCGGGGGGGGGCTGGAAACGCGAGGTTAAGGACTCTGGCCGACGACCAGCGAAGTGTAGCAGTCGGGACCGTGGCGGGGAGACATGGCGGGAGCATCAATCGGCTGAAAAACCACCTGAAAAACCGCGGCACGCCCCCCGAAAAGTTACAAATTCGACTTTTCACCCCCGGAATACTGCATTTCACGGCAGGACGTTCGTGATACATTATCAGG
>JBEAUF010000195.1:0-4636 GCA_041161565.1 Planctomycetota bacterium
CGCGCAGCGAGCGGAAGCCCCCGGTTACACACCCCTCGCCAGCGGCGTCAGCAGCGCGTTGCAGGGCTCATTACCCGCAGGCTGCCGCCAGGCGGCTCATGTGTGCGGAAGCCCCCGGTGACGCCTCGCACCATGGTGCGCACCCCTGCCCGCACCTGAGCGGACGGGCGGAAGCCCCCGGTTACGCCTCCGCACCCTGGTGCTTATCGCGTCACCAGCACCCTTTACCCGCAGGCTGCCGCCAGGCGGCTCAACGCCTTCTCCCGTCTCACTTCTCACTTCTCACTTCTCCCTTCTCACTTCCCTCGCCTCTCCACTCTCCACTCTACTCTCTCGCGCAGCGAGCGGAAGCCCCCGGTTACACACCCCTTGCCCGCGGCGTCAGCAGCGCGTTGCAGGGCTCTTTACCCGCAGGCTGCCGCCAGGCGGCTCAGCGCGTTTTCTCACTTCTCACTTCTCACTTCTCACTTCTCACTTCTCACTGCCTCGCTCCTCTCTAAGCCCTCCTCTCTCGCGCAGCGTTTGCCCGCGGGCAAACGTCCCTGCCGCGCTGCTCACGCACCGGGCAGCGCGGACCCTGCGGTGCGAGTCGCGGCCGGGGGCTTCCGCCAGAGCGTTCAGCAGGTGGGCAACCGCAATCACAGTGCGATGGCAAACCAGGCTGCTCGCGCAATTTCCGCCCCTCTGCAGGCAACCTCCGGCGTTGCTACAGCCTCCGCAGCAGTTGGTCGCTTTGCTCAATGCAATCTTCCCAGCGTCCCGATTCCTGCACGTTCGCAAGCGCCCTGGCGGCCATCGTTCTGGCGGCTGTGGGGTCCAGCAGCTGTGATTCGAGAATCCTTGCCAGTTCCCCTGGGTTATTGGGTGCGAAGAGCTGGCCAGTGATACCGGGCTGGACCAGGTCCTGACATCCGTCGACGGCGGTGGCGGCCACGGGGAGTCCGGTGGCGTGGGCTTCCAGCAGGACGTTGGGGAGGCCTTCCCAGGCGGAGGTGAGCACGCAGAGGTCGGCGGTTTTCATCAGTCGTGGCAGGTCAGACCGCCAGCCGAGGAAGGTGACGGCGGAGGGATCCGGGAGACTTTGGGCCAGCGTCTCCAGCGGTGCTCGTTCCGGTCCTTCGCCGGCAATCAGCAGCCGAATTCTGCGGGGGAGCGAGCGGTGGCGGAGTTGTTCGAGGGCCTGCAGCACGACGTGGGGCGATTTCTGGGGTGTGAGTCTGCCGGCCATCAGCACGACGAAATCCTGCGGGGCGAGGCCCAGTTCGTGGCGTGGCAGAGGCGTTGCCTGCTGCAGCTCATCCACGTCCACTCCGTTGCGAATCACAGTCATCCGGGCCGCGGGAATGCCGCACAGCCGTGAATGTTCGCGGGCGACGGATTCACTGCAGGCCACGTAATGGGTGGACAGTCGCCGGGTAAGCCGTTCCGGCAGAATGACAAGTCGACGACGATCGACGACGCGGATTCCGGAAACGCGATGCCGCACACCGACCAGCCAGCCCGCAAGACGGCTCAGCAGATTCGCCTGATGCAGGAACGAGAACACCACGTCGGGGTGTACGCGGCGCAGGAGTGCAGCTAGTCGCGGCAGTGCCAGCACAGCTGAAATGCCGCGGGCTTCGAGGGCCGTGACGGGGATGCCGTTTTTCTGCAGCGGTTCGGCCAGCCTGCCTGCATCCCGAAGACTCACCACCTGCACCTGCCAGCCGCGGGCTTTCAGGCCGCAGGCGATCCGCACGAAGGCCTTTTCTGCGCCGCCTTCGTCGAGTTCAGTGATGACCATCACCAGAGATCTGGCTGGCTGAGCTGTTGCAGACACCGGATTCACTTTTGCGGGCTGGTTGGCTGTGTTGGGGGACGTGATAGAATAAGCGGCTGGCGTCCGGTGGGAGTCTCGCGGTTCGTGCGGCGAAACGGAAACCACCGGAGGCTGATCATAACTGCCTTTGTTGATTGCGGCCATTCATGAATCACCCCGATCCGGACCTGTTGTCTGCCTGGCAGTTTGACCTGCCGCCTGAGCTGATTGCCGACCGGCCCGCTCCGCGCCGCGAGGATGCTCGGCTGCTGGTGGTTGATCGACGTCAGCAGCAGATTCGCCACGCGCACGTCCGCGAGCTTCCGGGGCTGCTGGAATGTGGTGATCTGCTGGTTTTCAACAACACCAAAGTGCTCCCCGCAAGACTCTTCGGCATCCGCACCGCCACCGGCGGTCGCTGGGAGGGCCTGTATATCGAGCAGACCGCAACGGGCGACTGGGTGCTGATGTGCGACACGCGTGGAAAGCTTCAGCCGGGCGAGACCATCACTGTGATTCCGGCTGCCCGCTGGGCCGAACAACAGGCCCGGCCGGCCGTTTCTCCCGGCAGCAGCTGCTGCAGCCTTTCGCTCACACTGCAGCTGCTGGACCGCGGCCCGGACGGCACCTGGATCGCCCGCCCGGAAAGCCAGCGCAGTCCCGCTGCACTGCTCGAAGATTTCGGCTCACTGCCGCTCCCACCCTACATGAAACGCAAAGTGGCGGACCAGTCCGACAACGAACGCTATCAAACCACGTTCGCCGCCGAACCCGGCGCCATCGCCGCCCCCACCGCAGGCCTGCACTTCACCCCGGAACTGCTCGGCCAGTGCGCCTCCGCCGGTATTCACCGCACCGAAGTCACGCTGCACGTCGGTCCAGGCACTTTTCGTCCGGTTACAGCCGAACGGCTGTCTGAACATCAGATGCACGAGGAATGGTGTCGGCTGCCGCAGACAGCGGTATCCGCAATTCGCAGCAAACCCCCGAATGGTCGCCTGATCGCCGTCGGCACCACCTCCGTCCGCACTCTGGAATCCGCTGCACTCGCCGACAACGAATTCCCCGTCGCCTGGGAAGGACGCACAAAGCTCTTCATTCGCCCAGGATTCAACTTTCAGGCAGTGCAGGGGCTGATCACCAATTTCCATCTGCCCGGGTCCACTCTGATCGTCCTCGTGGCCGCACTCGCCGGCCGGGAACTCATTCTGGAAGCCTATCGCCAGGCAATCGCTGAACGATATCGGTTCTACAGCTATGGCGACGCCATGCTCATCCTGTAGGACTCAGACGGAACGACGAACCGCATGCCGCAGCAGCGTTCAGCCACGGTTCGATTGCATCTGCTGCCTGAAATTTGTCAGGTAGGCATAGAACAAAACAAAGGAAAGCACCACGACGGCAGTGGCAATCGTCATCTGCACGCCGGTCAGCCAGTCGTAGACACCGTGGAGTACTGCGGAAACCATGAGGCCAATGAGCGTCATGGCGTGCAGACTTTTCCCGGACGCTGAACCAGCCGTGACAAACCAGGCAAAGATGCCGGACCACACGGCATGGCAGAAGACGAGCGACAGGGAACGAAGCAGCACGTTGACCATGGCCAGCTGAGTCCCCGCAGCGGCTCCCATCACGCCCTCGTTCTGCGCCAGCACGGCCGACCTGTAAATCGCAAGTTCTCCGTAAGCCATGTTCTCAAAAGCAGCAAAACCAAGTCCGGAGAATACCCCGATCAGAATCGCACTGTAGGGATTGGCCAGCGTGCGGTTCCAGAGCAGATAGGCGAAGACGGGGACAATCTTGACAAGCTCTTCGCAGACTCCCACGTGGAAGACATAGCCCATCAGAGATGTGAAGCCGGATTCACTGTCACTCATCCGCACATACGCCTCCGGCAACAGCGATTCGTAAGCGAACAACAGACAGGGAATGCCAATCAGACCGGTGAAAAAGAGGGACGTCAGGAGCGGTTTCCAGTTGGTCTCCGACTTGACAATCAGAGTCTTGAACAGACCACCCCACAGAATCGAAAAGAACAGCGCGAAAGCCGTCAGCTGATACTCCGTCCGATCAATCGTGCTGATGAGCAGCGGCACGGCGGCCAGCCCCATCACCACCCAGAACACGGTGTCCCACAGCAGACGGTCCATCAGTTCGCGGTCAAGAGGCACAATATCCCTGCGGAAGTCGACACGACTGATACTGAAAATCAGCTGCGATAACTGGCTCCTGACAGTTTGAAACGACTGCGCACCGAGACTGGCAGCACCCGACTGCGCTCCAGCCATCCAATCACCATCCGTCTCGAACTGAACACCGGCATCCAGATCCAGATTCAGGTGGTCTGAAGCCCCCGATGCTGAAGCCACAGGAAACAGGCCCTCAATCCGTCCAGCAGGGATCCGCTGGGATGCCCCTTCCTGCCACAGCAGGGTGCCTGGCGTAATCATCCCGGTTCTCGCGAGCGTCTTCAGCTCCCGCAGCTCACAGGGCCCCCGCGTAATGCCGTTTTGTTCGAAGTAGATTCGTTGCATGATGACTGAACTCCCCCAGGGAACAGGCTGACTGTCGGCAACACCCGCAGTTACCCATATCCCTTCGCCCACACCGCGTGACAGACAAACCTGAAAAATCAAGTTTCAGTTCGCAGCTGCGGTCACGGCCCGTGAGGCAGGATTCATCAGCGCTGAGCGACTCTCGCCGACAGGGCGAGGGAGGGATGGTGAAACGGTGTTAAGAACACCGGAAGTCGTTTTTCGGACTCCACCCCCCGTTACAGGGCGTGCGTGGGATGTCAATCGGCCGGTAGGACCGCGGTGTGCTCCTGCTGCGGCGCTG
>JBEAUF010000239.1:0-2786 GCA_041161565.1 Planctomycetota bacterium
CTCCCAGGGGCCGGAAACACCGGGAAATTCCGGTTTGCGGGGCGGGGACCGGCGATATGCAACGCCGGGGGGCAGAGGGGCCATAACGCTGGTTGAGTGCTGCGGCGGGGAGTCGTGGGCATGGGACAAGATGGTGCCGACACCGCGACACGCAGATCATTTCTTTGCCCCATTTTGAAGTTCACGCAGCGTGTGTTCCTGAAACCACAGGTCACACAGATTCCACAGATACAGCACTCTAAAAACGACCCACTTTATCTGAGATACCTGTGAAATCCGTGGTTAGAAAACGCGTCAATTCCCGTGGCCCCGACGACCGTTCGTCGCTGTTCGCGAAACCACAAAAACGCGGAGTCGATGTCGGACTCTGCCCTGTCCGTAAGCAGGACTTTATAGCGCATCGTCACCGCCGGTAATACCGTATTTTTTTGCCAGTGCCTGCAGAGCTTTGCGTGCTGGCTTGACCCGTCCTGCGGCAGAGTCGGCAAGGCCCTCACGGATCGCCTCGACTGTCTCGGCAAGATCCGCCTTTGCAGCCCGTTCCAGCAACCGCTGATACGCCACCGCATCCTGAACGACCACCTCAGCGCGACCATTCACAGTCAGCACAAGCGGGGTGCCCGTTTGGTGCAACTGCTGCAGGTAGTCGGCCGTGTTGCGTTTGAAGTTGGTGAGTGATTCAATTCCGTTCTCGAGATCCAGCATCAGAACACCTCTTTCGCATTTTATTCGGTGCTTTTTGCATGCGCCGAAAAAAGGAGCCCGGCAGCAAGTTCTGAAAAGATGCGGTCGTCTTTAATTCGGCCAATTCAAATCTTTTGTGCTAAGACCGCGGCAGCCACCACCCCGCCAACGGTTCCACGCGAGACGGAGGTTGTGCTCAGCAGTTTGCTTCCCAGCAGAGCCTGCCTCCGCTTCTCCGAGCACCAGACAGAGTGCCACAAAGGCGAGGGCTTAGCAACTTTTCGTGACGGGGAACGTGAATGGTTGTTTCTTTGAAATCCGTGCATTTGAGAGCTTTCCGGTTGACATGCACTCCGACTGGCGATTTTTCCTCAGATCTGACTCCTTTGCAGTTCACTTTCGTGTAAAATTGCATTATCGGGCATCATTATCACGAAAAGAGCTTTGTGCTCGGGATTGAATCGTGTCATTGTGAAAGGTTGCCGTTGCAGGACAAGGAGCAAACAATGTCGATATCCATCACACTCGACGAAGCCCAGGAAAAGCTGAAAGAACTTGTTCATCAGCTGGAACCGGGTGATGAGATCATCATTACAGAAAACCAGCACACCGTTGCAAAACTGACTTCAGAGCCAGCCAAACCGCAACTTCCACGTAAAGCCGGGAACTGCATCGGGATGATCGAAATCATCTCGGATGACGATGAGCACCTGGCCGACTTTAAGGAGTACATGTGATGCGAATCCTGCTGGATTCCCACACGTTCCTCTGGTTCGTCTTGCGAAAGCCGCAGCTAAGTCGCTCAGCGGACGCGCTGATCTCTGATCCATCGAATATCGTACTGGTCAGCCCTGCAACCTTTTGGGAAATCGCGATCAAGGTTGGCAAAAACAAACTTGACCTGACGTCATCCTATGACGATTTCATGCGGCAGGGGATTGAAGGCAACGACTTTACGATTCTGCCCATCGACCCGAAGCACACGTCACTGCTGACGACGATGATACAGCACCATAACGACCCGTTTGACAGGATGATCATCGCACAGGCGATGGCCGAGCAGGTTCCGGTCGTCGGTGTTGATTCTGCATTTGATGCCTACGGCGTAACCCGGCTTTGGTGAGCTGCGACAGGTGAATTTCGGCAAATCCACACCCGGCAGGAACGCGTCCGATGCTTGTCCTCAGCGGGAAAAAGAGCCGGCTGACATTTCGACGGAGCGAAACGCGACGATCTGCGGGCTTAACACCGTTTCGCCATCCCAACTTCGCCTCGTGGATCCCCGCTGTCGGAAATGTCCACGTGGTCAGCTAATCCTATGGCGCACAAAAAAGCCGCAGGGGTTCGACATGAACCCCTGCGGCTCCTGAACGTCCCCGGCGGGATTCGAACCTTTGACCTTCGGTTTAGGAATTCCTAAAGCCTTTCCTATGCGTTTCTGATGCTGGCGAACACCCCGGATTTTCATGTGTTTTTGCATTTACAACCCTTCGACCCTGCGTTCCCAGGGCGAAAAAAACGCGAATTAGCGGGGGACTTTGATGGCAAGTTTTCACCCCGAACAACCGCGACACGCAACGCAGACACCCGCCGATCGAGCTCTCCACAGCCAACGAAAAAAATCCGACGTCCGCTCCCGGCTTCCCTTGTCCCTCGTTCCTCACTCCCTCGTTCCTTGTTCCTCACTCCCTCGTTCCTTGTTCCTGACTCCCTCACACCCCCGCAGCGGACGGATTTTTCAAGGCATGGCTCACATCGATGCTGCGGGAAGAGTGGCGGCTGATGCTGGTGCCACATAAAATACCATGACATGACGAGACTGCCACGATACAATTTCCGAACAATACCGAGTCAGGATGTGGTGGGTGGCATGGTGACGTTGTTTCAGAAAATTCGGCACAGTGTGATACGTAACGAATATCTGATAGGCTTCCACGCTGCCGAAAGACTTGAACAGAGAGGCATCATGGAGTGGCAGGCTGTCGAGGGGCTTATTGGCGGCAGTTTGCTTGAGGAACGTCCGGATGCTCGCCCAAATGCTCTGGTTGAGGTTCTGCAGGTATTGCCTGACGGTACTGAGTTCAAGGCTGTTTGGGCGTACC